>NZ_JBHUDG010000042.1:0-42516 GCF_042678145.1 Pseudopedobacter beijingensis
ACTCCCTGAACCTCGTTTTTCAGTACCGGATCGCTCCGGATTCCCGTCCTTGCGATCGGGAGTGCAAAGGTAAGAACTTTTTTGTTCGGTGCAAGTTTTTTTTAAACTTTTTTTCTAAGCTACCGAAACCTGTTTAAATGGTCTCTTAAAGGTAACTCCAGGCACCGAGCTTCGCCCTTCTTCCTGTTTGCTTCATGTCAACCTTCCTCTCCTGCCCTTCTCCTCTTTAATCCCCATTTCCTTGCGATTGGGAGTGCAAAAGTAGATATTTATACTATACCAGCAAACTTTTTATTGCCTTTTTTTATAAAAATATATCAACTCATTGACTAAGAATGTGTTATTTTTTAGGTTAACGATCAAACAAAGGCATCAGATAAAGAATTCATCTGTGAAATTAACAAAGAACAGCTCTTTTGTAGCTCTGGTGGTTGCTGTATATAGCCATCTCAACAATTCTTTATTGATCATTTCCTCTGTAAGATAGCCCTGATCTACAAATACTGCTTCCCATTGCCCCCCTTGTGCTTTATGACAGGTAACCGCATAAGCAAACTTTATTTGCAAGGCATTATAATAAGGGTTAGTTTTCATTTCTTCTAATTGCTTTCTCCGGGGCAGACCTTCATAATCCTTTAATACTTCGTTAAAGAACCGTCTTTGATCTTCATAGGGTAAACTAGGATTGTCTGTATATAATGTATCTAATAATATCTTACATTCTATATTATACTCTTCAGAATCCGAAAATTGTATCTGCGCATCGGCAAATCTAAAACCATAAAGCTCTTTTACATTTTTAACTCTTGTTATTTTGGCTATTTCTCCATTTGCTATAAAACCTCCTTTTTCTTCGGGCATCCAATAGTAGTTGTTTTTCACCACCATAATCAAATCTCCACCTGTAATTTCATCTTCTCTCCAAAGTATTTGATTTCTTATATGCTGATTATAGATATTGGCACTTTTGTTTGAGCGACAAACTACCAATGAATTCTCCATTCCAAATTTATCATAGGCATAATTTAACCCCTCTATAATTTTCTCCCCATTCATTCTATATACATCTTTATATTTAGCTGTATTTAATTGTGGAAATGTATAATTTGCCTGGTCACGAATCTGATCTCTTATCTGAGTAGCATTATATAATATACCGGACTCTTTTTCCTGCCTAACTACTTCTGTCAATTCCTGATGATAAACATCAAACCCATATCCTCTTAAAAAATCTACGGACAAGGCCGGGCTATGCTCTGCTTGTACCGGAGGAAGCTGAGCTGCATCTCCTATAAAGAGGATACGATTACCTTGTTCGTTATATACATATTGTATTAAATCATCTAAAAGACTATTTCCATCAAAACCATTTTTGTCATCGCTTATCATCGAGGCCTCATCAACCACGAATAATGTATTTTTAGACATATTAGGCGAAAGACTGTAATTGGAATCTACGTTTGATGCTGTTTTTTTTCTATAGATACGTCTGTGTATGGTAGATGCATGCACCCCTGAATAAGACGATAATACTTTTGCTGCCCTACCAGTTGGTGCCAATAAAACCACATTAAGCTTTAGTTTTTGCATTACTTTAACCAAAGCGCTTACTACACTGGTTTTTCCTGTACCAGCATATCCTTTAAGAATAAAACATGATTCGTGATTTTTATCCTGAATAAAACGTTCCAGTTTATAAAACAGATCGAGCTGTCCTGAATTAGGTTGATGTGAAAACGTACTTGTTAAAGCCTGCGAAATTACCATTATTGTAAAATTCGTCAAAATTAGTGAACAGCGGATAAATTAAAAACTTTACTTTTGCTAGGATGGAAAAGCATGTTTTGATAAAATCTGGAAATTACGAAGAGTCTGAAACAGATATCTTATTTTTAGAACTCGGCAAAGATCATTATAATTTCGCAATTGCTGATTCAGCTCTGAGCAACTTAAAGGCCATAGGAAGCGATGATAGCTTAGCTTCCAAAATTCCACTTCTGCAAAGGAAATTCAAAAACGTTCTGGTCTCTGCTTTTACTCCTTCTTTTTCTTTAGTTCCTTTCGATTTCATTGGCAATAAGTCTTCTTTTTCCAATTTAATGAACATAGACGCAGAAAACACCTCTTTATATGAGGAAGTTCTGATTAATCAGCAAATCGTTAACCTATTTAATATACCAGATACGGATAAAGAAAACCTGGATAGACATTTCCCTGCTCATCAGTTATGTTCACAAGTACAACCATTTGTTAAGGGCAATATTAAAAATGACGGTATATATATTAATATACGTAATACTTGTTTCGAGTTATTGATTGTAGAAAATCAAAGCATATTATTTTATAATGTATTTGAATTCAAAAACGATAATGAATTACAGTATTTCCTATTATTAGTATTACAACAAAAAGGAATAGATGCTGCTTCGGCTCTTTTAAAAATAAGCGGAGACATTCACGAATCTTCTCTTACTTTTCAGCGATTACGGATGCTTATTCCAAACTTATCTATCAATGAAGCTTCTAAGCTTATTACCTACGATAACAGCTTTATTGAAATGCACCGTTACTTTTCACTTTTAAGCCTGACAAAATGCGTATTATAGGTGGAACTTTAAAAGGTAGAAGATTTTCTCCTCCTAAAAACCTGCCTGTAAGACCCACAACTGACATGGCTAAGGAGGCTTTATTTAATATTATCCAAAACAGGTTTGATATTGAGGATTTAAATGTATTGGATCTTTTTAGCGGTACCGGAAATATATCTCTGGAATTTGCATCCAGAGAAGTACAACACATTACTTCTGTAGATCTTAATTTTGGCTGTGTAAACTTCCTTAAAAACACAGCTAAAGATTGCGGTTTCCATCAGGTTAAATGTATAAAGGCAGATGTATTTAAGTTCTTAAATCAAGAGACAGAACAGTTTGACTTGATTTTTGCAGACCCACCGTATGATATTCCTAAAATACCAGAAATTGCAACAATAGTATTTAGCAGAAATCTTCTTAAAGAGAACGGTGTTTTGATTATAGAACACCAAAGCATGCAGAATTTATCTGCAAATCCTCACTTTATTGAAAGCAGAAAGTATGGTTATGCCACTTTTAGCTTTTTTAGCCAAACCAATAATTCTTTATAGTTTTATATTTAAACAGCACACTCATGAAAATAGCTTTATTCCCCGGTTCTTTCGATCCTATAACTATAGCCCATGTAGATATACTGGAACGTTCCGTATCTTTATTTGATAAGGTTTTTGTAGGCATAGGCTTAAACAGTAATAAAAAATCATTGCTGGATGCCCAGACCAGGCTAGAAATTATTAAAGCTGTTTTTGGAAATAACGAAAAAATTGAGGTGATTACCTACGAGGGACTAACGGTTAAATTTTGCAAGGAGATTAATGCAAAATACATGATAAGGGGAATTAGAACGGTATCGGATTTTGAATATGAAAAAGCTATTGCTCAAATGAACCATGCCCTTGTCCCGGATATAGAATCTATATTTATTTTAAGTAAACCGGGTTATTCTTCCATTAGCTCTACCATTGTAAGAGACATCTTAAGATATGGCGGAGAGGTTGAAAAATTTGTGCCCCCTGCCGCCATCCCTTTTTTAAAATCATGCCAATTCTAAAACAGTAATAATAGAAGGATAAGTATTTGCTGTTACCTGATTCCAATCTGGTTTTTTAATCCATACTGCTTCCGTAATATCCTCTTCCAGTTGCGGAGTCAGAGATTGCTCAGAGTCTACTTCCATAGCATACCAATAAGTGGTTTTCAAAACAACCTGTTCCTTAATATTATACATATGGTAGGTTTCCACAATCTTATGCCCTAACCTGGTCACTGTTACACCGCACTCTTCTTCTACTTCACGTACGGCAGCTTCTTCTATTTTTTCGTTTGGTTCTAACTTTCCTTTAGGAAGATCCCATTTACCTAAACGTTTAATAAACAAATATCCATTATCTGGATTTTTAACCAATCCTCCCGCAGCCTCTATATTTTTAACCTTAGATTTAAGTGTTTCAAAAGCCCGCTCAGGGTCTTCGGAAACCAGATAAAAGATATTTTCGGTAAGACTGGAAATTTCATAATAAAATTTACAAAAATCAAAAGACTGAACATCAATGATTTGAGCATCTTTAGTACCCTCTTTTAAAACAGAAGTTATAATTAGGGCTTTTTCGTTGATATAAATATTGTAGTTTTGCATCATGTACAACAAAAGTGAGACTGAACAGAAAATTGCTGAATTTTTGTTGCAAATAAAAGCAATTAAATTACAACCTACTAATCCTTTTACTTGGGCCTCTGGTTGGAAATCTCCAATTTATTGTGACAACAGGATAACTTTATCTTATCCGTCCATAAGGACTTACATCAGACAAAAGCTTTCTGAGACCATTCAAGAAGAGTTTGGCTCAGTAGATGTTATTGCTGGTGTAGCTACAGCAGGAATTCCACAAGGAGTATTGGTAGCTCAGGAACTGGGACTTCCATTTATTTATGTAAGATCTAAAGCCAAAGAACACGGTACGCAAAGCCTGATAGAAGGTGAAGTTAACGAAGGACAACGCGTAGTTGTAATTGAAGACTTGGTTTCTACCGGCAAAAGTAGTTTACAAGCCGTTAATGCATTAAGAGATGCCGGATGTAATGTAGTGGGTATGGTAGCTATATTCTCTTACAATCTTGATATTGCCACAGAAAATTTCAAAGAGGCTAAATGTCGTTTTGTTACGCTATCTAACTACAATGCTTTGTTGGAGTACGCCATAGAACACAACTTATTCCCTAAAAACGATCTGGAACTATTGAAAGATTGGCGGGTAAACCCTTCTGAATGGGGTAAAAAAACTGAAAACACAGAACTTTAAATATGACTGTTTTTGAAAGTAAGGTTTTATTAAACCAACCGATATCTAAGGTGTATGCTTTTCTGGAAGATTTAAACAACCATGAAGGTTTAATGCCCGAAAATGTATACAACTGGTCAAGCACAAAGGATGAAGCCAGATTTACCATACAGAACATGGCTAAATTAGCTTTAAAAATAGACTCCAGGATAGAGAATAAAGAGGTACTGATTGTACCTGCAGAAGAAGCTCCTATTGCACTAAACCTTAAGTGGACACTAACAGATAATGGCGATACTACAGAAGCTAAACTAACCATCTCTGCTGAATTAAACATGATGATGAAAATGTTGGCCAGTGGTCCTTTGCAAAAATTAACAGACTATCAGACAAATGCTTTAGCTGGTAAAATAGGCTAAACATAAAATTTATAACATTGAAAAAGCTAATCTTTAATAAGGTTAGCTTTTTTTTATTTACCCCCTATTTTCAGTAGCAGACATAGCAGTTACTGAAAAACAGGTAAATGACACCATTCTGCCCAGAGATTTTATTCGAGATGTAGTCGAGATGAACCTAAGACAGATTCGAGACTGGTTCGGGTAGTCTTCAAGAAAGCTTCGATAAAACAAGGGTTTTCTTCGAGAGTTCTTCGACAATCCTTCGACAAAACAGGGTGTTTCTTCGACAACTCTTCGACAAAGCTTCGGCAAAACCCGAAGCTTCTTCGATATTTCCCCTGTAAATCCCGAAGGAACATGGAATAAAACTCAAAGATATGTCGAGTCTGTCTTTAGTCATTCTCCAGTCTGTCTTCAATAAGACTCGAAAAAATCACACCCCTTGGTCTTTCCACAAAAAAACATGAATATAACAGCTTATTTCTCTCTTAAATAAAAAGTAGAAAGGATTTCGGAATATACATGGCAGAACATTTAAACAATAACTCTTTAATCAATAACAGAGCTATTAGAATCCTCATCTATAATAAACAGGGGTTAAACCCTCCTAAACATGAGAGTTAAAAAGCAGACTATCTGTTTTCATCTACATTTTGTATCATCCCACAAGAAATTTCACACTGTATCTCATAAGACATTTTTACAGCTAAAAATAAACCTACAAGACATTTTGTCTTCTTTAATTTAAAGCATCCGACTTATTTTCAGGTTTCAAAAACACTAATAGGTTTGGTTTTGTTTTTGTTGAGAAGAATCTGGAGGACTAAAATATGAATTTCAACAACTTCACAATAAAAGCACAGGAAGCTATACAAAAGGCTTCAGAAATAGCTACCGGTTTTCAGCAACAAGCCATTGAAAACGCTCATTTACTGAAAGCGTTACTTTCTGTGGACGAAAACGTAGTGGGTTACTTATTAAAAAAACTAAACGTAAACATTAACAGACTTAATCAATCTCTGGATGAAACCATTGCTGCTTACCCAAAAGTAAGCGGCAGTAATGTGTATTTATCCGGTACTACTAATTCTACTTTAATTAAGGCTCAATCTTACTTAAAAGAGTTTAAAGACGAATTTGTATCTGTAGAACACATTTTATTGGCAATTTTAGATTCTAGCGATAAGGCTTCTACTTTTTTGAAGGATCAGGGTGTTAATGAAAAAGATCTGAAAAAGGCTATTAAAGATTTACGTGGCGACTCTAAGGTAACTGACCAAAATGCGGAAGCTACTTATAATGCGTTAAATAAGTATGCGCGTAATTTAAATGAGTATGCTGAATCTGGAAAATTAGATCCGGTTATCGGTCGTGACGAGGAAATCAGACGGGTTATTCAAATCTTATCCAGAAGGACTAAAAACAATCCTATATTAATTGGTGAACCGGGCGTGGGTAAAACGGCAATTGCCGAAGGTATTGCCCATCGGATTATTAAGGGTGATGTTCCGGAAAACCTAAAAACTAAAACTGTTTTTTCTCTGGACATGGGTGCCCTTGTTGCCGGCGCTAAGTATAAAGGAGAATTTGAAGAACGTTTAAAAGCTGTTGTTAAAGAGGTTACGGATAGCGATGGCGAAATTATTCTGTTTATTGACGAAATCCATACGCTTGTTGGTGCCGGTGGTGGTGAAGGCGCTATGGATGCTGCCAATATCCTAAAACCTGCTTTGGCCAGAGGCGAACTGAGATCTATTGGTGCAACTACCTTAAATGAGTATCAAAAATATTTAGAGAAAGATAAAGCGTTGGAAAGAAGGTTCCAAAAAGTAATGGTTGATGAACCGGACACTCAGGATGCTATTTCTATTCTGCGTGGATTAAAAGAGCGTTACGAGACTCACCATAAAGTAAGAATAAAAGACGAAGCTATTATAGCGGCTGTGGAACTGTCTCAACGTTATATTTCTGATCGGTTTTTACCTGATAAGGCTATTGACCTGATGGATGAAGCGGCATCTAAACTTAGATTAGAGATGGACTCTGTTCCTGAAGCGGTAGACGAGCTGGATAGAAAAATTATGCAGCTGGAGATTGAACGCGAGGCTATCAAACGGGAGAATGACGAGAAAAAGGTACAGGATCTTTCTAAGGAAATAAGCGATTTAGCAGCAGAACGTGATGAGTATAAAGCTAAATGGCAAAGTGAAAAGGATTTGGTTGATAAAATCAATACTAATATTGAAAGTATTGAAAACCTTAAGCTGGAAGCGGAGCAAGCTGAAAGGGCTGGTGATTATGGAAAAGTTGCCGAGATAAGATATGGTCGTATTAAAGAGGCTCAGGATGAGGTTGAGAAGCTAAAAGCTGAACTGGCTGGTAAAACCAATGATAGCAGAATGCTGAAAGAGGAAGTTACTGCTGAAGATATCGCTGGCGTTGTAGGCAGATGGACTGGTATTCCGGTAACTAAACTTATCTCCAGCGAAAGAGAGAAATTGCTTAATCTGGAAGATGAGCTTCATAAACGTGTGGCTGGTCAGGACGAAGCTATTGAAGCTATTTCGGATGCTATAAGAAGATCAAGAGCTGGTTTAAGTGATCAGAAAAAACCTATTGGTTCTTTTATTTTCTTAGGTACAACCGGTGTAGGTAAGACTGAGCTGGCAAAAGCACTGGCTGAGTTCCTGTTCAATGACGAACAATCTATGATTAGGATTGACATGAGTGAATACCAGGAAAGACATGCGGTTTCCAGATTGATTGGTGCGCCTCCGGGATATGTGGGTTACGATGAGGGTGGACAGTTAACTGAGGCTGTAAGAAGAAAACCTTATTCTGTTATTTTACTGGACGAGATTGAAAAAGCGCATCCGGATGTGTTCAATATTTTGTTACAGGTGTTGGATGATGGACGTTTAACTGATAACAAAGGCAGGGTGGTAAACTTTAAAAATACCATCATTATTATGACGTCTAATATTGGGGCTCATTTGATTCAGGATAATTTTAAGGATCTGAACGACAATAACCGGGAAGATGTAATTGCCAAAACAAAAAATGAGCTTTTTGAATTGCTGAAACAGACTATAAGACCAGAGTTTTTAAACAGGATTGACGAGCTCATCATGTTTACCCCACTGAACAGAAGTGAGATCAGGAATATTGTGAACATGCAGTTTGAGGGTGTAAAACGAACTTTGGCTGACATGGGTATTGAACTGGATGCAACGGAAGAAGCTTTGGACTGGTTAGCTCAATTAGGTTACGATCCTCAATTTGGTGCCAGACCTTTAAAAAGGGTTGTTCAAAAACGTATTCTGAATGAACTTTCTAAACAGATTTTGTCTGGAAAAGTAGATAAGGACAGTAAGATTAAACTGGATGTTTTTGACAATCAATTTGTTTTTCTGAATGCAGATAAGTAATATTTTCTAACCGCTAAGAAGATAAGATTTATCAAACTGGTTAGCTAAAATTATCATAGAGCCATTTCGAAGGTATTTCGGAATGGCTTTTTTGCTTCTTAATTGTGCGTTATTGGGTTTGGGTATCGGATAATTAACTAAACCGAACCGAAGAAAGATGTTTCTCCTTCAATCGTTTTCAGGTAAATTTCAGGGGTCATTACAGATAAGCTTCTTGTTTTATAATCCTTAATGTTGCGGGTTACAATCACTTTTACTTCTTCTTCCTTTTTCCCCGAAAAATTCTGTAGCGCATCTTTAAAATTAGAATTTAAAGCTTCTAAAACGGTTTTTCTGTTTATTATTGCTATATCAAGGAAACTCAGTAGAAGCTTTAGGTTTTCAATAATTTTTTCGCGTTTAGCTACTTTTCTCAAAAGATAGTAAACATTGCTGATCGTTACTGGTGTAACAAAGCCTTGTAGTTCTTCTTTTTCGCATAAACTTAAAACTTTGGATGCATATTCTGAAAAGGGATCCCTATCAAAAAAGAAGTCAAGAATTACGTCTGTTTATTCTCATTATTTTACACGTATATAAAAACCGACTACTTCAATTATCTATAGCTTGTTAAGCAAATGTTTAAAAAACGTATGTAAACCACAAAAATCAGGTAGGCTCAATAAGAAAACGGGCGAACAGACTAAACCTTAACATCTCTTTGTTAATAACTACCTATTTGTTAACAAATAAATAATCTAATTATACTAAAACTATGATTTTCAATTCGTTAATTTTATAGACCTTCAAATATAAGGTCGTTCATTTAACTATATTTTGCTATGACCTGGAAAAAATTCAGCGGAGAAAACCTACATTCTCCCATTCGATCTGAAGTAGAAAATGCCATATTAAAGGAACACAACCTGGGTAACAAATTAAAGGTTTGCATTGGTACAGACTCACAGGTAAAGGGCAGTATCATTCATTTTGCAACGGTAATTGCTTTTTTAAGAGAACATAAAGGCGGCTTTATGTACATTAACCAGGAAAGAAGTCATCTTAAAATGAGTATTAAGGAACGCATGCTTACCGAAGTACAAAAGTCTATTGAAACAGCTTATACTTTATGCGACCTGCTGGATACTTATGAGGTAGAACTGGAAGTACATGCAGATATTAATACTAACCCACAGTTTAAATCAAATACAGCTTTGAAAGAAGCTATGGGCTATATACTAAATATGGGTTTTGTATTTAAAGCTAAGCCAGAGGCTTTTGCCAGTTCTACCTGTGCCAATAAAATGGTACAGTAATACCTATTTACAGGGCTAATACTTTTTGGTAACTGGCTCCCTGGACTACTCCTCTTTTCTCGATTTCAGAATCCATATAATTCTGGATCTGGGATTTTTTTAGCCCCCAGTTTGGAGCAATCAGCATATCCAGATCTGATAATCCGAATAACCTCTGGATTACAATATCTTCTCGCACCAAAGGTAAAAGCTCACAAATAAAGTCTGTATAAGCTTCTAAAGAGAACAAGGGAAAAGGGTTCTTTTTATATTTTACTCCCATAATAGAACCGTCTACAATATGCAGGTGATGGAATTTGACAAATTTAATCTGTTTAAATCTATTAATCTCATCGGCATATTTTAGCATCATCTCATGTGTTTCGCCGGGTAAACCAAAAATTGTATGTACACAAATATCTAGTTTTGTATTTTCCAATAAGGCCATGGTATCTACAAACTCATCGTGAGAACATCCTCTGTTTATCTGCGCCAAGGTTTCGTTATAGATAGATTCCATTCCCATTTCCAAATCAACCACTAACCTATCGGTATAACTTTCTAAAAGGGCTATTTTCTCAAAATCGAGACAATCCGGGCGTGTTCCTACAGATAAACCTACTACATCTGTTGGGTTTACGCTTAACGCTTCATCATACAAAGACTTCAGATAATGTGCAGGTGCATACGTATTGGTATTAGGTTGGAAATAAATTATAAACTTCTCAGCCTTATAATTCTTCGCAGCTCTTTCCATACCAAACTCTATCTGCTCTTTCATAGATGCCATGGTACGTGAAGTTGGTGTAAACGAATCTACATTACAATAAGTACAACCACCATAACCTTTAGAGCCATCTCTGTTTGGGCAGGTAAATCCCCCATCTACTATTACCTTGTAAACCTTCTTACCATCATACTTATTTTTTAAATAGGCACTGTAATAGTTATAATTTTTCTCACCAAAAGCCAAAGATTTTTCCACCTTTAATATTTAAATTTATTTTTGCAAAGATAAGAAATGATCCTTCAATGTTAATCTTAGGTTTATGCTAAGAATTTATTATAAAAAGAACACCCGACTAGCAAAAGAAACAGATATAGAACTTTTAAGAGAAATCCCTCTGGATAGCCTCGTATGGGTCGATTTGCAGAATCCTACTATTGAAGAAAAAGTAACGGTCGAAACATATTTCGACATTAAATATTCTACCAGTAAGGAATCTCAGGAGATAGAAAGCTCTTCTCGTTTTAGCGAACTTGATAATGAAATCATTATTAATTCAAACTTTTTATCCATAAAAGCACAGGGCTTTGATTATTTGCCTGTTTCTATTGTGCTGGAAAAAGGTATTTTATTTACTTATCGGGATGACGATTTAAAAACTTTTGGAGAGTCTGTAAAGAAAATAAAATCTAACCCTACTCTTTATGTAAATGGTTACCAGATTTTATCTACTATTCTGGAAACCTGTATCGATCAGGATGCTGATTTGATAGAAAATATTGCGAAGGAAATATCTGAGCTTAATAAAAGTTTGAAGGCTACTAACGAAAAGGTTGACGAACAGGATCTATTAAAGATATCTTCTCTACAAAACGACAATATGTTACTTAGAGAAAACATCATAGATAAACAAAGAATGCTTTCTGCTTTACTTAAATCGTCTTCTTTTCCGCAAGAGTACATGGCGGTATTAAGGATTATGATCAAAGATATTAGTTCTTTACTGGAGCACAATAAGTTTGCTTTTGAGAGGCTGGAGTATTTACAGGATACTTTTATGGGTTTAATTAATATTGAGCAGAACCGCATTATCAAGATATTTACAGTTGCCACGGTTGCCTTTATGCCCCCTACGCTTATTGCCAGTATTTATGGGATGAACTTTACTTCTATGCCCGAAATACATTGGGAATTTGGATATATAGGTGCTATTGTACTGATGATTATCTCTTCTTTAGGTACGCTGGTATATTTCAAAAAGAAAAAGTGGTTATAACACGGCTTGTTGTTAATGATTAATTAACAATTACTTAACATTACGAATTTTTTGTTTATTAGTTTTGCAGCAATTTAACAATTTGAAAACAATTGCTTAATAATGAACAAAGGTTATCTCTCTTTTATACTGATAATTATATCAGTACTCCCCTTATTTTCTTTTGCAAATCAGCAAGACAGCACTTCTAAATCTTTATCTGAGCGGAAATGGCATGAGATTATTTCTTTAAGAGGTTATGGTCAGGTTAGGTATAACAGACTTTTAGAAACTAACGACCAGTTACGTTGCGAACAGTGTGATAAATCTTGGGGCGATGGGGGGCTTTTTATCAGGAGGTTAAGACTTGTTTTCTATGGTTGGGTAAATGAACGGGTTTATTTTTATGTACAACCAGATTTTGCGAGCTCATCTGGCAGTACGCTTAATTATTTACAGCTGCGTGATGCTTATGTAGATTTGGGAATAGACAAAGAAAACGTTTTTAGGGTAAGGGTGGGGCAAAGTAAAGTTCCTTATGGTTTTGAAAATGCACAGTCCAGCCAAATCAGATTATCTATAGACCGTGCCGATGCTACCAACAGTGCTTTTGTGAATGAACGTGATTTGGGAGTTTTCTTCTATTGGACCCCTAAAATTGTACAGGAGAGATTTGAAAAAATAAATGCGCTAAAATTAAAAGGAACCGGAAATTACGGTATGATGGGTTTAGGTTTTTTTAATGGTCAGGGGGCTAATAAAGCTGACCTGAATAAAAAACAACATGTAGCGGGACGATTTACTTATCCGTTTCTCATCAACAATTCTCAATTTATAGAAACGGGACTACAGGCTTATTCCGGCGAGTTTACAATGCCTTCTGATTTATTAAGCAATGGGGTAAAAACCAATTTTCTTAAGACATACAGGGACGAGCGTGTGGGTGCTAGTTTAACAGTTTACCCTCAGCCTATTGGCATACAGGCCGAATATAATATTGGAAAGGGGCCGCAATTTAACACTCAGACAGATTCTATTGAGGTAAGAAATCTTAAAGGTGGCTACATTACTTTAAATGCTAAAGCGAATATTGGAGAGGACCTTTTTTACCCGTATGTGAAATACCATTATTACGATGGTGGTAAAAAGTTTGAGAAAGACGCCAGAAGCTATTTGGTGAAAGAGTTTGAGTCTGGTATTGAGTGGCAACCCAACAAATATCTTGAACTGGTAGTTGCTTACACCATTTCTGACAGAAGGTTTGAGGATTTTGTTTTAAAAAATAACCACCAGAAGGGGAATCTATTGAGGATACAGGCTCAATTTAATTTTTAATGGGATGAAAGGTATTTCATGGATACAACTACAAAAAAGATGTATAAGAAATACCTTTCCACTCTGAAATACATATACTTTTGAGAAAGATTTCTTCCATATGCATTTAGGAAGGAGTTGTCTCCTTCCTAAATTGATCACATTAACATTAATCTAAAACCGACAAGTTTGGTCTTGCTAAGGAATAATATAAATGACATTACAACAAGAGATTACTTCGTTCCTCGCAATGACAAAACGAAAGCCCTTCCAAACTCATTATCAGAGCCTTAATTAAAACACAAATGATAACTTGATTCAATATCTGTAAACTGGTGAAAGAGATAATTAGTCCGTTTTTAGCTATCCGAAACTCAAACCCATAGATTCCCAAATGTCATTTCCCCTCTTATCAGTATTCCCAATCCCTACGGCCAAATTCCCATATTCATATAAGAAGTAGCGATCTTATCTATCGCTAAAACAAATGCTGCAGTACGTAAATCGGTTATTTTAGGATTTGTCACCATTTTCTCTCTAATCTCATGATATGATCTCACCATTGTATCTTCTAATCCCGAGTTTACCAGTTCTAGCTCTGAAGCTCCTTTTACTATAATTGCCCGCTGTTGTTGTGAAAGCGACATTCCAGTTGCATTTTCAATAGTATTCAGGATGTTTAAGTTTGCATTTTCATCATATCTTCTATCCATTCTACCGAAAGCTACATGCGATAAATTTTTCAACCACTCGAAATACGATACCGTAACCCCACCTGCATTTGCATACATATCAGGTACAATAATGCCTCCTTTTTCTATAAAATATGCCGCAGCTTGCGGAGTTGTTGGACCATTTGCTCCTTCAACAATAATTTTGGCTTTTATACGCTCAATATTCTCTGCGGTAATCTGATTTTCTAAAGCAGCCGGAATCAGGATATCACAAACTTGCTCCAAACCTTCTGCCGGGTTTTTAAATTCTTTTTTTGCTTTTTTATATCCCAGAATAGAGCCACTGCTTTTTCTATGCTCCAATATTTCAAAAAGGTCTAAACCATCCGGATGATAAACAGCACCTTCGTATTCACAGATACCGACCAGAATAGCTCCGAATTCCATCAGGTATTTAGCGGCATTTAACCCCACGTTTCCCAATCCCTGTACAATCATTCGTTTACCTTCTAATCCGGCGGTGAGCCCTAAAGCTTTCATATCCTCTGATACTGACACACACTCCCTAGCCGCAAAGGCCACTCCGCGTCCGGTTGCTTCTTTCCGTCCTCCTATTCCATGTAAAGCTAAAGGTTTCCCTGTTACACAGCCTAAAGCATCTAAAGAACCTGGATTCATAGTCATATACGTATCTGCTATCCATGCCATTTCCCGTTCGCCCGATCCATAATCCGGAGCAGGTACATCTATGCCGGGACCTATAAAATTCTTTTTGATTAATTCTACCGTATAACGTCTGGTTATATTCTCCAGTTCGGCTGTGGTATAATTTCTGGTATTTATTTTTATACCGCCTTTAGCTCCTCCGAAAGGCACATTTACAATTGCACATTTATAGGTCATTAATGCCGCCAGTGCCATTACTTCATCCTCATTTACCATATCGCTATACCGGATACCTCCTTTTGTGGGCATCATATGGTGCGAGTGTTCTACACGCCATGCATGAATAATCTCGAAACTATTGCCTTTACGTATGGGAAACTGAAAACGGTATACGCTATTACAGGCTTTTATTTGCGACAAAAGACCTTTGTCGTGACTGGTGAACTGAGCAGCTTTATCTACAAAGCTGCAAACATCATCAAAGAAATGAAATTCTGATTTTCTTTTATCTGATTGTGCCATAACTCATATAGTTTAAATGTGCATGGATTATGGGTATAAAACCTAAACCCATCACTATATGATATAGCAACAAGAATTCTTTTTTGTTTTTCTGAACCTAATATTTTTTACTTATCTTTTTCTATTTTGGATATTTTTCTGTCTATGGAAAACAGATAAATAAACAGCCCTATAAATAGTACTGTTATTACTGCCACCACTACATAAATTTTCCCTGAAGATCTTAACTCATCGGCCATTTCTACATGCCCATCCGCAAAAGTAGTAAGCGAGATTAACGAGATAAAAAGAAATAAGAATATTTTTTTGATCATGATAGTATTATTGAATCTGATTTTTCTTGTTTTGTAATATTCTGGTTCTGTATTTTAAGGTCATTATCCAGGTAGCTGTTAACAACCACCCCAAAACCGCAGGATAAAAAACTGTTCTCATCCGCGAATCCAGATCGTATGCACCAAATCCAGGATTACCTCCATTTCCAGGATGTAAAGAATCTGTCATTCTTGGCAGCACAAATATGAGTACAATCATTATTGGGAATGCAAATACGTTATAAATAGCAGATATTTTTGCTCTTTTCTGCTCTTCGTCTACTGAACCTCTTAGTACAATATACGCCAGATACATTAATGTTGCTATTGCAGAACCATTTAGTTTTGGATCATTAGGCCAGGGAGCTCCCCATGTAAAGTTAGCCCATACCATACCTGTACATAAGCCTAACAGCCCAAATACAATGCCTGTATTTACACTTTCTACAGCTATCAGATCATGTTTTTCATTAGCACTGGCAAGATATTTAATACTGTATATTACCGAAATAAGGTATAACAAGATCATGGAAAACCACATAGGAACGTGAAAGTATAAATTTCTGACACTTTCGTTTAAAATTGGAAGATGAGGAACTTCCATTAACAAACCGCCTATTATGGAATATATCACCAGTAAAAAGGCTAAAATTTTCCACCAGTTGTTACGCATAAGATATGTTTTAAAATCGTCGCTAAATTAACAAAAAACAAACGGATGTATAACCTTAGTTTAAGGTTTTACATCTGTGCATTGTAAGAATATTCCGTTTTAAGGGTATAAACCTGCTTATACGTTATTAATCTCTCCATAAATAAGGAAATAATAACAGGGATATGGCCACTACTATAACATTGATAAAACCCAGAACTCCTATTTCATCATAAGAAACGGTTCTGTCTAAACCGTCCATTGCATTTTTAGACAGCTTAATGATTAACATAAGTACAGGGATAATAATGGGAAAGCTTAATATAGCCATCAAAGTACCATTATTACCTGCCTTTGATGCTATGGCCGAAATCATAGTGAAAACCGTAGAGAAACTAATTGCACCTAATAAGACCGCTACAAAATAAAACCAGACATCACCTATCTCATTGGTAAATACTACACTATAGCATATTAACGCTATAATGGACATAATAACCATGAGTATAACATTGTATACAATTTTTGAGACGATAATGGCCTGCGGACTGGCAATGGTATAATAGTAAAGCAGTCTTCCTTTTGATTCCTGCATAAAGCTTTTGGCTATAGCATTAATAGCTGTAAAAAGGAGAATAATCCAAAAAAGGGCATTCCAAACCAAAGGGGGCGTGGTTCTAAAAGATAAATAGCATACAAAAACGGTTGAAATTACATACAGTAAAATCCCGTTAAATGCATACTTAGATCGCCATTCTAAAAGAATCTCTTTGTATAGTAATGCTTTTACCTGCTTCAGAAACGCCATAACTGTTAAAAATAAACTAACGGTTTAACAAACGGGCAACGTATTTACCTATGATGTCAAACTCCAGATTTACCTGATCTCCTACCTTTAGCTCCTTCATATTGGTATGCTCATAAGTATAAGGGATAATGGCTACTGAAAAACTATTGGTTTTTGATCCAACTACGGTCAGACTGATTCCGTTTATACAGATTGAGCCTTTTTCTACAGTTACATTTCCAGACGAAACATCGTATTCAAAAGTATAAAACCAGCTTCCCTCCTGTTCTTCTATACCTGTACATTGAGCTACCTGATCTACATGGCCCTGAACGATATGTCCATCCAAACGTCCATTCATTTGCATACAGCGTTCCAGATTAACCAGATTTCCTACCTGCAAACTTTTAAGGTTACTTTTCACCAATGTTTCGTGTATAGCAGTTACTGTATATTTATCATCATTTAAGGCAACTACTGTCATACATACCCCATTATGGGAAATAGATTGATCGATTTTCAATTCTTTGCTAATAGCAGATTGAATGGTAAAATGGATATTGCCTTCTTCTTTCTCTATCCCTACAACTTTACCTATAGTTTCTATAATTCCTGTAAACATAGGAACAAAGTTATAAGAAATTGACAGTATTTAATCTGTTTTGCCTTTATATTTGCCCTGTAATAAACTCTATGGAACAACTCATTATTTTTTCACCTGATACTTTTTGAACATGGCTTTAAAAACAACTCCAGTTACCATACTTACCGGATTTCTTGGTGCCGGCAAAACTACTTTGCTAAACCATATCATTAAAGAAAACCCCGATAAGAAATTTGCAATTATTGAAAATGAGTTTGGTCAAATAAACATTGACAGTTCTTTAGTAATCAATACTGACGAAAATATTTTTGAGCTTTCTAATGGCTGTATATGCTGTTCTGTAAATGGTGAACTTTCTGAATTGTTAAATAAACTGGTTACTGGCCCTTACGAGTTTGACCACCTGATTATAGAGACTACCGGCATTGCAGACCCTTCTGCTGTAGCTGCTGTTTTTATGACGGATTATAACATTCAAACTGTTTTTAAACTGGATGGTGTTGTTTGTGTGGTTGACTGTGCCAACGTATTGGATGTTCTGGGGGTTGAACAGGAGGCTTCGCAACAAATTGCTTTTGCAGATTACATTATCTACAATAAATCTACAGAGGTTTCCCAAGATCTTATTGACACTATCAAACAAAAAACGAAGGCTTTAAATCCGTTTGCTGATTTTGAATTTGCCGACTACGGATCTGTAAACACTGCTCCTTTATTACAACTGAATGCATTTGACAAAAATACCGTAAGGTTTAAATTGGGAGTAAACTCTTCTAAAAGCATTTTCGAACAAGAAAACCGTCACCATGATATTGCCGCCCTAAGCTTTGTATTTAAGGAAAGTTTTGATTTATTAATGCTCAGACATTATTTCTCTGTAATCCTGATGGTGCAGGGCGCATTTTTTTACAGAATAAAAGGCATTCTTAATATTGAAGGAATAAACAGACAGTTAATTATGCAATCTGTTAAAGGTATGCCTGTATTTACGGAAGGTGATGCCTGGGATGATCAAGAACGGGAAAGCAGGATTGTTTTTATTGGCAAAAATCTCAAAAAAGAGATTCTGGAAAAGGGATTAAAACAATGTTTTTTCAAAAAATAACTATCTAAAAAACAAACAATTAAAATCAAAAAACAAGCAACACCCCCTTAGTGTACTTTGTACAATAAGATATTTATATATATCTTTAAAAACTAATTATTAAAATACTATGATACTTATTGCTGACGGGGGGTCTACTAAAACAAATTGGTGCCTTATTGACGATAGCGGAAAGAAAGTCCTTTTCAATACAGAAGGATACAATCCCTATTTCTCTGATACTAATTATATATATAATTCATTAAAAAAAAATCTGCCCATAGATTTGGCCGCAGACCAGATTAAAGAAGTCAACTATTATGGCGCTGGGGTCCATAACGATGATAAAGCAAAGATTATTTCTGATGCGATGGTTAGGATCTTCACCAATGCCAAGGTTAATATTGGTCATGATTTATTAGCTGCTGCCAGAGCTTTACTGGGCGACAATCCGGGTTTTGCAGCTATATTGGGTACGGGTACCAATACCTGTATATACGACGGAAATGATATTATAGCTCATATTGATTCTTTAGCTTATATCCTGGGCGACGAAGGTAGCGGCTGCTATATAGGTAAAAAACTTTTATCTGATTATGTAAGAGGCTATATGCCACAGAATGTAAGAGAAGTATTTTGGGACACTTTTAAACTAACGGAAGAGGAGATTCTTGACAGTATTTATGTAAAACCTCGCCCGAACAGATTTTGCGCCAGCTTCTCTAAATTTGTTTATGATGTAAATGTTAATATTGAATACACCAGAAATCTTGTTAAAACTTCTTTTGATGACTTTTTCAAAAATCTGGTAAGCAGGTATCCTAATTATCAAGACTATAGCTTTAACTGTATTGGTTCTGTAGCCTATAATTTTAGAAATATACTGGAAGAAGTAGCCGCAGAATACGGAATGAAAATGGGCAGGATTGTACGCTCTCCTATCGATGATCTGGTTGATTTTCATCTTAGAAAGTTTAACAACCAATAATCTGGAGCTCGGCCACGCACCTCTCCCCTACAAAACGCAGATAGGATTTTAACCTTATCTGCGTTTTCTTTATAGGATTACGCTGTTTCTTTCTTGTTTTACAGATATTTTTCTATATTTCTTACTCATAACACACAGTTATATGATTTGATCATAGATGTAATCAGAAAGATCCCTATCATAAACAAGTATATTTATACGTTTAACTTTAGTGTTTGTACCAACATATACAAATTAAGAAAGCCTGGATGAAAAAAATTATGGTTGCCTGTTTATTCTCCGTTTTTAACCTTGCCTTATTTGCGCAGGTTGACGAAAACGAATACCATAAATTTCTTGAAGAAACTATTAAAAGATCAGAGCTTTATATTGACGCTGATACTTTACGTGAACTGAAAGATGTAGTCATCTTAGATACCCGAGAAAAGCAAGAATTTGATGTAAGCCATATTAAAAACGCCAAAAATGTAGGATATTTGTGGTTTGATATGCGCAATTTATACGATGTACCCAAATCCTCTAAAATTGTACTATACTGTACCGTTGGGAACAGAAGCGAAAAAATTGCAGAAAAGCTAAAAAAAGCCGGATATAAGAATATTCATGTCTTATATGGCGGCATGATAGAATGGGTAAACAGGAATAAGCCCATTTATAGAAAAGATGGAGTACAGACTACTGAAATACATACTTTTAATGAAAAGTGGTCTCATTTTGTGAACAGGGGCGCCATAACGTACTAAATAAAATATGTCTGATCATACGGAAGAACTATCTATTGTTATCACTGCTGATAATTCAAAAACTTTATATAACCCTCGTGTTGGTGAAAATTACCATAGTCTGCATGGTGCCATAGAAGAGAGCAACCATGTATTTTTAAATTCCGGATTGAGGTATTTTCTTGCCGGAAAAGAGCATCAAAAGGTTTCGGTATTAGAAGTTGGTTTTGGTACGGGCCTTAATTTTTTAGTCACTGCTGATTTTTGTACAGGAACAGAATTACCCTTAAGGTATGTAGGAGTAGAAGCCTATCCATTGGATAAAAAATTACTGGAAGCTACTGATTACCATCAACTGGTTTCTGAGAATACCTGGAATGCTTATATTAAAACCTACGAATCGGCATTAAAAGAAAAGGTTATGCTTAACAGCTTCTGTGAATATAATATCGCTCATACCGAGTTAAAAGACTTCCATTCTGATGAGCAATTTGATATTATTTACTTTGATGCTTTCGCCTCCAGAAACCAACCTGAAATGTGGAATTTTGAGGCTATTTCGCATACCGTAAGTTTTTTAAAACCCGGAGGGGTCTTTGTTACCTATGCCATTACCGGTAATCTTAAAAGAATAATGAAGTCTTTAGGTCTTAAAATAGAAAAGGCTCCAGGTTCTGCAGGTAAAAGAGAAATGTTAAGAGCCTTAAAATTATAAAAGCCGGCTTATAACCGGCTTAAATCATGCATTTCTATTGCTTTCCCAATATTTTTAACGGTACGTTCATCTAAGTCACCCCAGATTTGCTCCCACTGATTGTTCTCTTTTCTTCTTACCGGAGAAATTTCAATTCCATTTGTCTGACAAACAAAAAAGGGAGCCCATCCGTTGTTTCTTCGGGCTGTATCTCTAATGGCAGAGCTTTATATTCATTGGCTCCAATATTAATAAGAATATTAAATTTTTGATGCGCCGAATCTTTCATAACTCTCTGATTTTATTTAACAATAACTATCAAAAAACCATGCCACAAAACAAATTATTCCTGAGATGGTATCAATACAATTTTGAACGATGCCGGAGACATAGTAGTTCCTACAGGAAATGGGGAATTATCTGCATTTTGGATAAAAACAGTTAAATTATTATTAGTTGTAGCATAATTATAAGATAGCTTACCTATAACTTGAGGTATTTGTTCATAAATACCATTTGCATAACTTACATATACTAAAATACCATCATACTCATTGTAAAAATTATCTGACTCGTAAAAATCGAATGATGCAGTAAAATAAGTTCTATCCTTATTGGGATCTGCGTCTCTATAAAGCACCCACTCATTGCTTTTCACATTAGTATAAATAGTCTTATTGGATACTGTATAGTAATTATGGTAATCTTTTTGGCATGAAGTAAAACCTAGTATAACCACACCTAACATTAAAAAAAGTAATTTTCTCATCTCTACGCTCATATTTATAATTATAGACGAAGCAAAAGCGCCTCTTGTTACACCTCTATAGCAAAAAAAGAACCATATTTTAAATTCAGGGTATTAAATAGTACTTTTAACAGAAAATGAGGTTAAATAATTACATAAAGCCGCATCTGATTGCTTTAGGAATTCTTCTGAGCTTTGTTTCTTTTTTTAATCCCGTCGGAAACAGTATTAATCGTGGATCCTCTACACATAAAATAGAGATATACGATAATAGATTAAAACGTCATAAAGGAGTATCTTTCTTTTATTTCATTAAGAAAAACCACCCCTTCAATGTCCTTTTTTCTGTATTAAATATCCTTTTAATATATCTCAACAAGCTTATTTTACATTTACTAGCTCATATCAGGTTCATTTCCCTGGATATAGATGCCCTGCTATTAAATAGAATAAAGCTGTATTTTTTCCCCAACCACATACTACAGTCAAAAACCTTAAAGGAATAAAATCTAAAGCATTCCAACATCTTTAGTTATAACTTTAATTTATGTATTATGTTATGGGTAAAAAAGCTCTTTAGGCTTTTGATCCTTTCATCATTAATTACGTTATCTACATTAGGTATTGGTTTAACGGGCGGCATCCCTATTCCTATCAATAAAAGAAGAGAAAATCTAATGGAGGTAAAAATAGAAGTGCTAACCGATGAAACCACAAATGATAATGAAGAGGATGATAAGGACGAAGACAAAACTTGATAAAAAACAAAGGGTCATGTTTTTAAAAACATAACCCTTTGTACTGTTACTCTAAACTAATATTACTCGCTTCCTTCCTTCTCCTCTTCTTTTCTTTTCTTTTTATTTTTTTTGGGAGCTACCAAAATCTGATCTGAAGCTTTATCATAATCGACTTCCAAAGTATCACCTTCTGCCAATTCTCCTTTAAGGATTTCTTCGGCAATAGGGTCTTCCAGGAATTTCTGAATGGCTCTTTTCAACGGACGGGCTCCAAAACTAGAGTCGAAACCTTTCTCCGCAATATGATCTTTGGCAGCTTCAGTTAAATTAACCTGATAGCCCAAGCCTTCAACTCTTCCGAAAAGGGCTTTTAGTTCAATATCGATGATTTTGAAGATTTCCTCTTTCTCTAAAGAATTAAACACAATCACATCGTCTATCCTGTTTAAAAACTCCGGAGCGAAAGCTCTCTTCAGTGCGCTCTCAATAACTGTTTTGTTATGCTCTTCTGTTTGAGCTGCTTTTGCTGATGTAGCAAAACCAACGCCCTGACCGAAGTCTTTCAACTGACGAGCTCCAATATTAGAAGTCATGATGATGATGGTATTTCTAAAATCAACCTTTCTTCCTAAAGAGTCGGTCAACTGTCCTTCATCCAAAACTTGTAACAGGATATTGAACACATCCGGGTGCGCTTTTTCAATCTCATCCAGTAAAACTACTGCATAAGGTTTTCTTCTCACTTTTTCGGTCAGCTGTCCACCTTCTTCATAACCTACATATCCCGGAGGCGCTCCCACCAATCTTGAAACCGCAAATTTCTCCATGTACTCACTCATGTCAATCTGTATCAATGCATCATCCGCATCGAACATGAAACGAGCGAGTTCTTTAGCTAATTCGGTTTTACCTACACCGGTTGGTCCTAAGAATATAAATGAACCAATTGGTTTCTTAGGATCTTTTAACCCTGCTCTTGTGCGTTGGATAGCTTTAGTCAATTTCTTGATGGCTTCGTCCTGACCAATGATTTTTTCATTGATTTTATCAAACATACCCAGCAATTTCTGACTGTCTGTTTGTCCAACACGTTGCAAAGGAATACCGGTCATCATAGAAACAACCTCAGCAACATTTTCTTCTGTAACGGTATATCTTTTAGACTTCGTTTCCGCTTCCCACTCAGCCTTAGCTTTATCCAATTGCTCTAACAGATTTTTCTCGGTATCACGAAGTTTAGCTGCCTCTTCATATTTCTGACTGCGTACCACTTTGTTTTTCTCAACCTTTATTTCCTCTATCTGCTGTTCTATATCAATGATATTTTGCGGAACATGGATATTGGTCAGGTGTACACGTGAACCTGCTTCATCCAGTGCATCAATAGCTTTGTCTGGTAAAAACCTGTCTGTAATATATCTTGAAGTTAGACTCACACACGCATCAATAGCTTCCGGAGTATAAGAAACCCCGTGATGTTCTTCGTATTTTTCTTTAATTCTGTTTAATATCTCAATGGTTTCATCTGGTGTTGCCGGATCTACCATTACCTTTTGAAAACGACGATCTAAAGCTCCGTCTTTTTCTATAAACTGACGATATTCATCTAAAGTAGTCGCACCAATACATTGGATTTCTCCTCTTGCCAAAGCAGGTTTAAACATATTGGAGGCATCCAACGAACCCGAAGCGCCACCTGCACCTACAATAGTATGGATCTCATCAATAAACAGGATTACATCCGGAGATTTCTCCAATTCGTTCATCACCGCTTTCATACGCTCTTCAAACTGTCCGCGATATTTTGTACCGGCAACCAAAGAAGCCAGATCCAAAGTCACCACACGTTTGTTAAACAATACACGTGAAACCTTTCTTTGTACAATACGCAGGGCCAGTCCTTCGGCTATAGCAGATTTACCTACTCCCGGTTCACCTATCAATATAGGATTGTTCTTTTTTCTACGGGACAGGATTTGCGAAACCCTTTCTATTTCTTTTTCACGACCTACTATCGGATCCAATTTCCCATCTTCAGCCATTCTGGTCAGATCGCGACCAAAATTATCAAGAACCGGGGTTTTAGATTTGATATCCGAAACCTTTTTAGGTTGTGTAAAAGATTCTTCTTCTCTGTAATCATCGTCTCCGCTGGTTGCAGCATTAGAAGGTTCGTCTCTGAAGTTTCCTTTATTCATTTCTACTTCGGATTTAATAGTTTCGTAATTCAGGTTAAACTGAGCAAGTATCTGAGATGCGATATTGTCTTCTTCCCTTAAAATAGAAAGCAACAGATGTTCGGTTCCTATCATGTCACTTTTAAAAATCTTAGCTTCAAGATAAGTAATCTTCAAAACTTTCTCGGCCTGTTTGGTCAACGGAATGTTGCCCAAATTAACAGTAGTGCCAGAAGTTCCTTTTACAGCATCTTCTATCGCTTTGCGAAGTTTAGAAGTATCAACACCCAAAGATTTTAAAATCTTTATTGCTACGCCATCCCCTTCCCTGATCAATCCCAGTAGCAAGTGTTCAGTACCAATATAATCGTGACCTAGTCTTAAAGCTTCTTCGCGACTATAAGAAATCACATCTTTAACTCTGGGCGAAAATTTAGCTTCCATATAATACCTTTCTTCTCTATTAAGTGTTGTGAACGCTCTAATGTATTAATTTGTTCTTAATAGCAAAGCGAACATTTATTAGTATTTATCAACAATACGTCCAAACTTATAAAAACCGCTACCACTTATACCAATTTAACAATTTTTACCCACTTGTGACTTTATTGACGATATTTGAATCTTAATTTATGAAATAATGTCAGACGAGAAAATTATTTTTTCAATGGCTGGAGTAAATAAGATTTATCCGCCACAGAAACAGGTCCTTAAAAATATTTATTTATCATTTTTTTATGGTGCTAAGATTGGTGTAATTGGTTTAAATGGTTCTGGTAAATCGTCTTTGCTGAAAATTATCGCCGGATTAGATAAATCATATCAGGGCGAAGTTGTATTCTCTCCGGGATATTCCGTAGGTTATTTAGCTCAGGAACCAGAACTTGACAACGAAAAAACAGTAAAAGAAATTGTTGAAGAAGGCGCAAAAGAAATTACAGATATATTAAAAGAATACGAAGATATTAACGAAAAGTTTGGCTTACCGGAAGTTTATGAGGATGCGGATGCGATGGAAAAGCTAATGGCCAGACAAGGTGAGCTACAAGATAAAATAGATGCTTTAAATGCATGGGAATTAGATTCTAAGCTTGAGAGAGCGATGGATGCATTACGTTGCCCTGAACCGGACACTAAAATAGCCACTTTGTCAGGTGGCGAGCGCAGACGCGTGGCATTATGTCGTTTATTGATACAACAACCGGATGTTTTATTATTGGACGAGCCTACCAACCACTTAGATGCAGAATCTATTGATTGGCTAGAGCAACATTTACAACAATACCCGGGAACAGTAATTGCAGTAACCCACGACAGATATTTTCTGGATAATGTAGCCGGATGGATACTGGAACTGGACAGGGGCGAAGGCATTCCATGGAAAGGAAATTATTCTTCCTGGTTAGACCAAAAAGCTAAACGTTTATCTCAGGAAGAGAAAACAGAAAGCAAACGTCAAAAAACATTAGAGCGTGAGTTGGAATGGGTAAGAATGGCTCCTAAAGCCCGTCATGCCAAATCTAAAGCCCGTTTAAGTAATTATGATAAACTGGCTTCTGAAGAAACTAAGGATAGAGAAGAAAAACTGGAGCTTTTTATTCCTCCTGGGCCAAGGTTAGGGAATGTGGTTATTGAAGCTACCGGCGTTTCTAAAGCTTATGGAGACAAGGTTCTTTTTGATAACTTAACTTTTTCTTTACCTCCTGCTGGAATTGTGGGAATTATTGGACCTAATGGAGCTGGTAAAACTACTTTGTTCAGGTTAATTACCGGACAGGAACAACCAGATTCTGGTACATTTAGAGTGGGTGAAACTGTTAAATTAGGTTATGTTGACCAAATGCATAACGACCTTGATCCTGAAAAAACAGTTTGGGAAAATATTACCGGTGGTTCTGAAACCATGATGTTGGGCAACCGAATGACTAATTCCAGAGCCTACGTTTCTAAATTTAATTTCAATGGTGCCGATCAGCAGAAAAAAGTTAATGTATTATCTGGTGGTGAAAGAAATCGTGTCCACCTGGCTATTACCTTAAAAGAAGGTTCTAACGTTTTGCTACTGGACGAACCTACCAATGATATTGACGTTAACACGCTTAGGGCATTGGAAGAGGCACTGGAAAACTTTGGTGGCTGTGCGGTAATTATATCCCACGACCGTTGGTTCCTGGATCGTATCTGTACACATATTATGGCATTCGAAGGTGATTCTCAGGTTTACTTCTTTGAAGGTAACTATACCGAATACGAAGAAAACCGTAAAAAACGTTTGGGAGATATTGCTCCTAAGCGGATAAAATATAAAAAACTGGCCTAGCCTTTACATCAGGCTGTTCTGTATGATTGCAGATGATAACCATACGGAACAGCCTCATGATAAGTACCATACCCACCAGTCAAACCTAAAACCTTCTCAATTACTTTAACCACGGTAGCTCTCATTATATTCAACCTTAGTGTATTATTCCGATAATATAAGTGATTTCAAACTCAAACCCAATAAATCTAAAATCATCTTATCCTAAGCCGCTTAGTACCTTATTTTCTTCTTTTAATATACTTTAAAGGCTGTTTTCCTCTAAAAAGCACCCCTACCTACGGATTGAGATACTTCATAGATGCCTTTGAGATGTGTTGAAGATGTGTTAGAGATGTGTTGAACATGTATAGATATGGCGGATGAAGAAGATAATAGCTTAGTGTATAAAACATGAGCAATTGACTCTTATAATCCGACACTTAAATTAACACCTAGCTCATCACAAACTCCACGTTAACTTGAGGTAAATTGTTTGATTATTTGAACCTTACTATTTATATTTATTCTAAATAAAGTTATATTTGGAATATAATTTTCGGGCTATGGTTGTTAGAAGTAAAATAGAAGGAACAGATCATTGGCTTTTTGTTGAAAACATTCCTGATTTTAACACGCCAAATGAAAGTTTACGAGAGCAGGAAGCTCAGGTTATTCATCAGGATTACAGAATAACCAATTCTCAGATTATTACCGATAGTTTATTTATTTTGCATTCCACGATGTTCTTTAATGAAGAAAAAACACTTCATATTGAGGTCAACGGAGAATGCATAGCCAGTCAGTTTGTATTTTACAACTCAGAGTTGAAAGACAAAAAAGCTCATACACAGGGTAAACACAATATTAGATACATCCCCCATTTTGTAAAAAAATATAATATAGAAGGTGGTTACGATATCAATTATTTTATGATATTACTTTCCAAGCCATATTATTTTCATCTCATCAATCAAAACTCACGCTTACACGAATCTTTTGTAGAAAACATCAATAATCAGGTTTATTCTTCTTTTTTTGATCAGGACAATTACGTTACACATGATATGTTCAAAGCTATTTTTGAACTGATTAACAACAAGAAACAAGGAGATATTAAAAAGCTTCATATTGAAACCAAAATACTGGAACTGTTAATGTACCAAATGGAGCAATTGCATGATAACACTTCTACGGATTATGTCACCACATCATCTGATATATTTAAAATTGAAAAAGCAAGGAAGATTCTGGATGTTAATTTTACCAACCCACCAACCATCAAAGAATTAAGCAGAGAGGTTTCTTTAAATGAGTTTAAGTTAAAGAAAACTTTTAAGGAATATTTGGACACCACTATTTATGATTATGTAACCCGTATCCGAATGGAAAAAGCCAAAGAATACCTTCTGCAGGAAAACATGAATATCTATGAAATAGCTTTAAAAGTAGGGTTTAAGCATCCTCCTGCATTCAGTAACGCTTTCAGAAAATATTTTGGTATATCACCTAAAGAAATCAGGTAATTGTTTAATAGCTGCTGATGGTTTTTATGGGAGGAGAAACCACAAATTATAAACGCTAACTCTTACACAAAGAGTTATGAACAGGAAGCAATAGATACTCTCTACAGAAGTCTCATTTTAGAGGATTACAAAAGTCATCAGCATCTAAAACCACCATTTTGTTCTGTATATAAACAGACAAAGTATCTTCATCTATATTTACCTGGCAGTCTATATTAAATACGGCATATATATTTTTTTGATTGAGTACTTCGTATGCATTTCCATCTTTCCATTTTCTGCCATTTTTAAGCATCAGGATACGGGAAGCGTATTGCGCAGCTAAATTAAGTTCGTGTAATACTGCAATAACCATATAACCTTTTTTTGTTAAAGCTTTAGCTATTGCCAATGTCTGATGCTGAAACTGAATATCCATTCCTGTTACAGGTTCGTCCAGAAGGATAAGTGCCTCTTTCTGATCCCATATCTGCGATAAAACTCTGGCATATTGGATGCGTTGTTGTTCGCCACCAGAAAGGGTAAGGTAAGATCTGTCGGTTAAATGCGAAACGCCACAAATTTCCATGGCTTCTTCAACAATTTTTAAATCAGACTCTTTGGGTACATTGGTAAAATAAGGATACCTTCCCATCAATACAATCTCCTGACAAAGAAAATCAATATTAACTACATTTTTCTGGTTAAGAACGGTACGTTTACGGGCAAGTTCTTTAATACTGTATACATTGACATTTTTGCCATACAGAAACACATTCCCCTCAAATTTTTTCTTTTCTCCACTTATTATTTTCAGCAATGTTGATTTTCCGGCACCATTAGCTCCTAAAACCGCCAATAACTCTCCCGGATGCAGGGTAAAGCTGACATTTTTTATCAATGATCTTTCTCCGGCCTTTAAACTTACATTATCAACAATTAACATATTCTTATTTTCCTTGGAATCCTAAAAAAACCAGTAGCTACGGTATCATTTTCATTAATTCAACACTCTCTTTTTATCTTTAAACAAGATGTATAAGAACATAGGCGTTCCTATTAAAGCTGTTATTACACCAATGGGTAATTCTATCGGGTCAATAATTACGCGGGAAACCAAATCGGCAAGCGTCAGTATCAACGCGCCAAAAATTGCCGATGCCGGAATTACAAACCGATTATCAACCCCGCCCAAAAGCCTCATGCTATGAGGTACCAGCAAACCCACAAAACCAATTACCCCCGAAACAGCAACCGCAGCCCCTACAGCCATAGTAGAAAGAATAATCACCTGTAGCTTTACTCTGTTTACAGGTATTCCCAACTGCTCAGCCTGTACTTCACCCAGGGCAAAAGCATTAAGTGGTTTCCCCAAAAAAGGAAGAATAAAAACAGGTGCCAAAACAAAGCAAAACAAAGCAATAACCGCTTCCCACGAAGCTCCTCCTAAACTTCCCAGCATCCAAAAAGTAATTGTTCTAAGTTCCTGTTCTGTCGAAAGGTAGGTTACCAATCCGGTTAATGCCCCAGCTAAAGCATTGATAGCTATACCTGCCAACAACATGGTCGCCACATTAGGTTTTCCTTCCATTTTAGACAACTGATATACTGTAAATGCAGCAATACAAGCACCAATAAATGCACCTAAGGCCAACAGGTAAATTCCCAAAAGCTTACTCATAGCAGCCAACATTACCGACTCCAAAACAATAATGAGAACTGCAAATAAAGAAGCCCCCGCAGAAATACCTATCAAACTGGGCTCTGCCAAAGGATTACGAAAAACCCCTTGAATTGCAGCTCCTGAAACTCCCAGAGCAGCTCCAACTAAAACGCCCATCATTACCCGAGGTAAACGTACAACAGTAATTACACCATCATACATCTCGTCAACAGACAAACTCTTAAACATGCCTATCTTTTGGGCAAACACTAAGAAAACGTCTTTTATTGGAATTTTAACAGCTCCAATCCCTAAAGAAAAGGCAATAGAAAACACCAGACCTACAATCAGTACAAGATAAATAAGCTTTCTTCTCATCTATCTCAGTTGCTTGTTTAGTTCTAAAATAGCCTCACTTAACCTTGTACTAAAGTTAATGAGCAGATTACCATCCATAGCAATGATTTTTTTATTTTTCCCGGCATTAATTAAATTCATTCCCGGCATTTTCAGCACCGCATCTTTACCTCCCAAACTGGAAATACCAAAATCAAACATCAATATTACATCGGGGTTGGCTTTTACCAAAGCCTCCGTTGTGTAAGGTTTATATTCTGAAAATTCCTGAATGGGGTTTCTACCTCCTGCAAGTTTTATAATAGCATCCAAACTACTTCCCTTTCCTGCCACGCTCATAGTACCTGTGCCACGGGCGTAAATAAAAACTACTTTCGGAGAGCTTTTCATACTCGTTTTTACCGTTTGTAATGCTTTATTAACTTCGGCTTCCATTTGTTTAGCCAATAATATGCCTTTATTAGGTTCGTTTAAAGCTACTCCAATCGCTTTTATAAAGTTAGTTGCCCCTTTTACAGAAAACTCCTGCTCTATAATCACATATTTTATTTTCAATGCTTTTAGCTGAGTCTGTACAGCCTGACTCAGCGCTCCTTCCGGAGCCAGTATAAGATCAGGCCTGAAAGAAGCCAATGATTCTAAACTTACACTCCTATTCCTGCTCACTTTTGGTAAAGTGTTCACATAAGCTGGGTAAGTACTGGTAACATCAGTAGCTACAATTTTAGAACCATAACCAAAAGCATCCACAGTTTCGGTTAAGGCACTACTTAAAGTAATAATTCTATCAGGTTTAGCTGCTTTAAGGCTAAGACCTTCCAGACAAATAATTAATAAAAACAGTATTCTTTTCAAGACAGCATTTTTTAGACCCCAAAACTATATATAATCAATCTAAATAAAAACAATTAAAAAAATCAAAAATAACCTGTAGAACATTTTTTTTCAAACAACAAAAAGACAGATTTATAATGCGAAAAATTACCTATATTTTCATTAAAATAATCCCGATTGAGTAAGAAATAATCCCGATTGAGTAATTTTTGTTGTAAAAAAAATTGAACATTTGCATATTATTTAGAATTAGTATAAATAAAAAGCAATGTCAAACAAAGTACGGATTATATGTTTTTTTTACATAAGCTTAAAAAAAGCATTTTCATCGTTAGATTCATATTTTTTTATTGGAGCCAAACTAAAAGCTTTCTCGCCTTTTAGAGGATGTTTTATACTGATTATTTTTCCCTTTATACTATCCGGTTGCAAGAAAAAAGATTCCGAACCTTTATTAGAAGATGGAAAAAGTACTGTAATCTATGATCTAGCCGGAGATACCGGTTCTGCCATGGGTAATAATGGAGAAGGAAAAGACAAAAGAGATTTTAAGTTTTTTTTGTTCAGACTGAAAGACAAAAAACAAATATGGCTTAGAAATGAAGTCGATTCTACCCAATATTTAAAAACAAAAGACTGGGACATTGCATTCACAGGCCCATATAACAGCGAACTCTACATCAATAATGGTAGCTATGAATTTAATCCCGGGTTCGGGGGACCCGCAACCGGAACCGTGGTTAAAGTAAACAAACCGTATTCAGAAGTAGATACAGCTCCTTCGGATGAAGAGTTTAATCAAAGTAACGTCAATAAAATTGGATGGGCATCCGACAATGAGCAAAATGGCTGGTTTTATTACAGCATGAATTCTCATATTATGGTTGCCATTAAGAACAGAACATATCTTATACATCTTCCGGATGGGAAATACGCCAAGTTAGAAATTCTTAATGCATACCAGGGAAACCCACCTTCTGTGACCGACTTAAACTGGCCTGCTCCCTATTATACATTCAGGTATTTTGTACAGGAGAACGGCTCGAAGGATTTGAGAACAAGATAAATAGCAAAAATAAGTTTGGGCATACAATTAGAAAAATAAGGACATGAAAATTTCAAAAATCAAATACATTACATTTTTATCTGCATCAATATTATTGATGAATATTTCTTGCAGTAAAAAGGAGAAACCAGAAGCAGATGAGCCTTCTTTGGATGATAATACCCCAACAGACGCCAGCATGTTTTACCAATTACAGCGTGTAGAAAATTTTGGTGGCGATACAGAATATGATGGTCCTGTTGACGGAGCCAGAAATGCTATTTTCTTTTCTTTGGATACCAAAAAAGGAATATCTGAAAATTACCAAAAAAGCAATCGTTGGGATTTATCTTTCTCTGATATCTATAATGCTAAAATTGGCAGCAACAATGGAAAATCTACCTCTAGTCTAGGTACCGGATCTTCCGGAATAGGCGGCATTTATATTACAGAAAAACCTTTTGATGAGGTTATTGATATTCCTGCGGATAGTGAATTTAAAACTAGTGTTTTTCTGGATAGCAATGGTTCTTTTGGAGATGGCATAGGATGGGCTATTTACGACTTTACAGGAACAACTATTGGTAACGGTGATGACAACAAGGCTCACGTATGTTATGCCTTGGGTAACCCTTTAAATTTAAACAATGGAAAAACATTGGTTAGAACATTGGTTAGAACATTAATTGTAAAAACGGCTAAGGGTAATTATGCTAAAATAAAGATGATAAGCCTTTATAAAAATGTTTTTGCCCCCATTGATATGAATCGGCAAAGCGAATCTCCTTTCTTTACGTTTGAATATATTTTAGTTCCAAAAGGCAGTACCAAATTCGAAATTAATCAATAACCGTATTAGCAAGTCCACAATGATGTCATTGACATTACTTTTTACATCATTTATTCCCGATTGAGTATTAAATAATCCCGATTGAGTAAGAATCGTATTAAAAGTATTTGAACATTTGCAATATTATTTAGAATGATTACAATTAAAAACAATTTTTATATACGGTTCGTTTTGATTTGCTTTTATACCATACCATTATCTCAACAAATGTTATTTGCTAACGATAAAAGCGGGAAGATATATGGAGTTATTCGTGATCAGTACAATCAACCCATAGCCGGAGCTAGTATTACATTAAATCCGGATAAAATATATACACAATCGGATAAAAATGGACAATTCATAATCAAGTCGCTTTACAAAGGCACTTATGAACTAAACGTTTCTTTATTGGGATATGAGAACCATACTCAAAAAGTAGAGGTTACAAACAGTCAGCCAACAGAAATCAACATTAAATTATTTACTGGACAGATGGAGTTAAATGAAGTTTCGGTTTCTTCTAAAGTAAATGCCCCAGATAACCTGTTGAATATAGAACGGGGTGCCATGCCTGTGACTGTTATAGACAGACGCACCATTGAATTATTGGGAAGCAGACGATTAGACGAAGTGTTGAAAGAACAAACCGGACTTGCCATAGTGAACAATATTAAAGGTGGCTCCAGATCTGTAGGCTTACAAATGCAAGGATTTGGCAGCGAATACATTATGGTATTGATAGACGGACAACCCATGTCTGGACGTAATGACGGCAATTTTGATTTGTCCCGGATTAGTGTCAGCAATATAGAACGCATAGAAATTATAAAAGGTGCCTCTTCCTGTCTGTTTGGTAGTGATGCATTAGGCGGTGCAATTAATATTGTCACCAAACATGGCGCTATAGAACCACAGGCTTATGCGGCTCTAAAATATGGCTCTCTAAACATCATGGATGCCACCCTTGAAGGCGAAACTCCTTTTGCTTCTCAGAGAGGATCTATCAATATTTCTGCAAACTACTACCACACAGACGGCTTTAATACCGATCCAAAATACATTAGCGGAGTTACTGCACCACCTTACAATAATTATAACATTCAAGGTAGAGCAAGATACCAGACCGGAAAATCTGCTTTTGCCAGCATCTCTGGTCGTTATGCTTTAAGAAGATCTTTTATGAATAAAGACTTTGGATTAAACAACACTACGGAGGATAAGCAAGACGAACAAGACCTTAATTTATCTGCTAATTTCAACAAGACTTTTAAAAATAGAATACAAAGCCTAAGCAGATATTATTATACCCATTATCAAAATGACAATCAGGTAGAATGGAAAACCGGGGGGATTGCCGGGGAAGATGTTTTTATACAAAATTTCAATCGGTTTGAGCAACAAATTAATTATGCTTTTAACAATCAACTAAAACTGGTGGGCGGTTTTGGCGGCAGCATAGAAAGCATGAGCAATAAAACATTCTCAACAGACCCAAGTAATGTTTTTTCCGGATTCACCTATACACAGGCAGACTGGACTATCAATAAAAAGTTTGGAATAGTTGGTGGGTTACGCTACGATCATCATAATAGTTATGGTGGACGTTTAAACCCTAGTTTAGGCTTACAATATCAGATTAGTCCAAAGGTAAATTTAAAACTTGCTGCCGGAAGCGGATTTAAAGCTCCCGATTTTAAAAACAGATATCTGGTTTTCTACAATCCCCTTGCAAATTACAGAGTCATAGGGACAGAAGTTTTACAGGAAACCCTGGATGATTTGCAAAATGCAGGTCAGATTAGTGAAATAAGGGAATATTTGGTTAAACAGCTGGATAAAAATTTAAAAGCCGAAAAATCTAATTCTATCAACCTGGGTTTAGGTTACAAACCTGCCGAGAAACTAAAAATAGAGGCTGGTATATTCTATCACAAAATATACGACCAAATTAATGCTGTACAAGTAGCTACCAGTATAAATAATGGGCATATATATACTTACCAGAACTTACCTGAGGTAGTAAATAAAGGGGGCGAGTTCTCTTTTTCTATAAATCCTTTTAAGAACGTGGAGGTCAATTTCGGTTATCAATACCTAATATCTAAAGATTTGAGTGTGCTGGAAAAAATTAAAAATGGAGAATATCCTTATAATAAGATCAGGGATAACGAAACGGGCGAAACAAAGACATCAAAACCTTCTGATTATTGGGGAATTGAGAACAGGTCTAGACACATGTTCAATTTTAAAACACTTTATTACTGGCCCGAAATGGGGGTAACAACCAACTTCAGAATTAATTATCGTGGAAAATATCCTTTTGCAGATACTAACAACAACCAATTTATCGACAAGTACGATCATTTCGTTGATGGTTATTTTCTGTTTAATCTTTCTGTCGAGAAAAAAATACAAGAAAAATTAAGTATTCAGATAACCGCTGATAACCTGTTGGATTATTATCACAGAGATATTCCCGGTCAGCCGGGAAGAATTATACTCGCCGGTATTTCATATAGATTCTTTAAAAATTAAATCAATATAATATAACATGAAAACAAAACACATCTTATCATTAACATTTGCTCTTTTCGTAGCATTTACAGCTTGTAAAAAAGACAATGACCCCACAGAAGATCCTAAAACGGAAGAACCTAATACAGTTGAACCAAAAATAGAAGAGTCTAAAGCCATTGTTAAAACCGATATTTTAGTTGAATCTCCGACTGCTTTAAAACAAGCTGACACCTGGCCCGAGATATTTTATGATCTGGACGCTCAAAAATCTTCTGCAACTAAATCTGGCCAAGTTATTTTCACCGGAGGGTTTAACCTAAACTTAGCTGTAACTGATTTTGACACCTATAAACTGGGAATGTTCAATGATGTCAATAAAAACATAGAAGATATTACTTTTGAATATTTAAAAACAGCTCAGATAGCCTATTATACAGAACCTTTGGGTTTAGAATATAATGGTAGTATAGGTTGGTACGGTTATAACATGACAACCCATAAACCATCAGCTATTGAAGGCAGATTTGCTATTATTTATAAAGGCGAAAGCTTGGAAAAAGCAGAAAAAATTTATGTAATAAAGCCAACAAGTATCGGTTACATCACTATAGATGCTACCGCAAAAACCTATAAAGGACAAGTAAATTTTGGTGTTAAAATATACACAAAACAATAATTTAAATAGTAACTCATCTCAAAACCGACAAGAGCATGTTAAGTGAAAAAATAAAAGAAGCAACCAAACAACCACATCAGGAATTGGAAAAAGTGGTTGTACAAAAATTAAAAGCCATACAATCAGAAGCTGATTATATTGACTTTTTAAATGGGTTTTACGCTTATTTCTCCAGTTTAGAAAAAGCATTTCAACCATTTATTACTCCTGAAGTATTGCCAGACTACAGTACCAGACGTACTTCTGCATATCTTAAAAAAGACATTGAAGAACTGGGTGGAAACACAGACAATTTATCAGCTATTGTGCCTACTATTACTAACACACAGCAAGCTATAGGTGCTTTATACGTAATGGAAGGATCTATCATGGGTGGTAGCGCCATTGTTAAAATGTTAGAAAAAGCAGGAATTACCAAAGGTGTTTCTTTCTTCTCCGGCTATGGAGCAGAAACCGGACAAAAATGGGGTATGTTTGTAGGTATCATGAACAAAACCGCACAAACTGAAGAAGAACAGGCACAAGCTATAGAAACTGCCGGACAAACTTTTTCTTTATTCGGAAATGTATTTACACCGGTAAATGCAGGTTAATTAATAACCTTCTGATCAGTTTCGGTAAATAAATTACTGGAAACTGTTCAAAAAATCATTTTATCATTTCGACCAACAGGAGAAATCTCTATCAGAATAAGCTGCTATGAGATTTCTCCTCACGTCGGAATGAAAATGTGATGGCTCAGTACTTTTCAGCTAGCCTTATTTTTTCGATATAAAAGCTAAAAAGACTCCCTTTCTATAATTTTAGCATCTTTATCCTTCACTCACCTCCATCAACTTTATTTTCTACCTTTGAGTTTAGCTTGTACACAATATGAATTATAGATTATTAGGAAAAACAGGTTTTAATATATCTGAGGTGAGTTTGGGCACCTGGCAGGTTGGTGGTAAATGGGGTGAACAATTTAACCATACTAATGCTGAAAGAATCCTGAATTCTGCCATTGACAATGGCATCAATTTTATTGACACTGCTGATGTTTATGGTGATGGAGAGAGTGAAAAAGCCGTAGGTAAAGTAATAAAATCCAGATCGGAGGAAATTTTTGTTGCTACAAAATGTGGTAGAAAGCTTTCTCCTCATATTAATGAATCTTATACGGTAGAAGCACTACGTAAATACGTTGAGGATTCGCTCAGAAATATGCAATTGGACTCTATAGATTTGATACAGTTGCACTGTCCTCCTACCGAAGTTTTTTACAGAGATGAAATTTTTGAGCTTTTCGATAGACTTAAAGAAGAAGGTAAAATCAGAAATCTGGGAGTAAGCATTGAGAAAGTTTCCGAAGGATTACAAGCCATAACATATAGTAATGTTAGCACTATACAATTTATCTTCAATATGTTCAGACAAAAACCTATTGAAGAATTGTTTGCTGCAGTGAAAGCAAATAATATTGGTTTAATTGCCCGTGTGCCTCTGGCCAGTGGATTATTGACCGGTAAATTCTCGAAAACAACTAACTTTGGTAAAGATGATCATCGTTCTTTCAACAGAAACGGTGAAGCTTTTGATAAAGGTGAAACATTTTCCGGTGTAGATTATCAACTTGGATTAGAAGCGGTAAATGAGCTAAAAGGTATATTCCCAAATCAAGAGTTAGCTTTAGTTGCTCTAAAGTGGATTCTGCAATTTGATGAAATCAGCTGTGTTATTCCAGGAGCTTCTACCCCTGAGCAAATAGAAAACAACCTTAAGGTAGAAAAATTGGCTCCTCTATCTGCTGAACAGATGAGCGCTGTTAAGGCCCTTTACGAGAATAAAATAAAACCTCAGGTGCACCAATTGTGGTAATAACTAAATTTGGTATAAAGAAGTTTGTACACATTGCCATCAAGAGGTGAATACAGACTATTTATTGAAAACGCTATCGAGAACGTTCTCATTCATTTTTATGGCTTAAAGCTATAATAAGCCCCTATATTTTAAATAGTTTAGCTTCTATAACCTAAATCAACTATCATGCAGGCTATAGAAGCTAATTATTTAAGCAAAAGAGACACCACTATTTCCATCCTGATCATTGGAATGCTATTTTTTATTTTTGGTTTTGTGTCATGGGTAAACGCTATTTTAATTCCTTATTTTAAAATAGCTTGCGAATTGACCAATTTCCAATCTTATCTGGTCGCATTTGCCTTTTATATTTCTTATTTCGTAGTATCCGTACCATCTTCTTATCTGTTAAAATCAGTAGGTTTTAAAAAAGGAATGATGATTGGCTTCTGGATTATGGCCATTGGTGCTTTTATATTTGTTCCCGCAGCTTACACCCGAACTTATGAGATTTTTCTAATTGGTCTGTTTTCTTTAGGCGCAGGTCTGGCAATCCTTCAAACCGCAGCAAACCCGTATATAACTGTACTGGGGCCCAAAGAAAGTGCTGCCCAACGCATTAGCATTATGGGAATATGTAATAAAGGAGCAGGTATATTAGCTCCTATCCTATTTGCTGCTGTTATTCTAAAGTCAACAGATGGAGAGCTTTTTAAGCAAATTCCACTCATGTCGGATACTGAGCGCGAACTTGTATTAAATGACCTTATAAGGAGAGTGATTATCCCTTATTCTGTTGTGGGTACCGTATTGGTATGTCTGGGTATTTTTGTCTTTTATTCGCCTTTACCTGAAATCAATACTGAGGCTGAAGACGAATCTACTGCTGCTGCCAATTCTACAAAAACCAGTATATTCCAATTTCCGCATCTTATTTTAGGAGCTCTTGCTATCTTTTTACATGTAGGTACACAAGTAGTAGCCATAGATACTATTATTGGTTATGCGTCTTCTATGGGAATTGATTTAATGGAAGCAAAAACTTTTCCTTCTTACACACTGGCAGCAACCATTATAGGCTATATTATTGGCATCGCTATTATTCCCCGATTTATCAGTCAAAAAAATGCACTGAGGATATGTACTCTTTTAGGTACTATTTTTACCTTGCTGATTATATTTGCTAAAGGAGAAGTCACTTTATTGGGACATACTACAGATATATCTATTTGGTTTGTTGTACTGTTAGGTTTAGCTAACTCATTGGTTTGGGCGGGTATTTGGCCTTTAGCTTTAGACGGCCTGGGGCGATTCACCAAACTTGGTGCCTCTATCATGATCATGGGATTATGCGGAAACGCAATAATTCCGCTTTTTTATGGCCATTTTGCAGATTTGCATGACACCAGACAAGCTTATTGGGTACTATTCCCCTGTTATCTTTTCCTAGTATTTTACGCCATGCGTGGCTATAAACTAAAACGCTGGACAATCAATTAATAAAGAATATGAGCAATTACCTTAAAATATATAACGGTGACATCATCACCCCTTATACTATCATTAAGTCTGGAACAGTATTAATCCGGGACGGAAAAATAATAGCTATTGAAAAAGGAGATATTGCTGTTCCTGATAGCGAGGTTATAGATGCAAAAGGCAACTACATCTCTCCTGGATTTATAGACATTCATGTACATGGTGGTGGCGGTCACGATTTTATGGATGGCACTGCTGATGCCTTTCTTAAAATTACAGAAGCACATGCTAAATATGGTACTACTGCCTTATCTCCAACAACATTAACCAGTGAAAAGGAAGACCTTTTTAAGACACTGGACAATTACGAAATTGCCCATAAAAACAACCTGAAAGGTGCGCAGTTTATTGGGATGCATTTAGAAGGGCCTTATTTTGCTTTAAGTCAGCGTGGAGCCCAAGATCCAAGATATATACGAAATCCGGATCCTGTTGAATACGAAGAAATTTTAAACTATTCGGCATCTATTGCCCGATGGAGTGCTGCCCCGGAGTTAAAAGGTGCTATTGAATTTGGAAGACGGTTAAAATCTAAAGGCATACTGGCTGCAATTGCTCATACAGATGCTATTTATGAAGAAGCTCTGGAGGCATTTGAGAACGGATATTCTCTGGCAACACATTTCTATTCGTCTATGTCTGGTGTAACCAGAAGAGATGCCTACAGATATGCTGGTGTAGTAGAAGCTGGCTATTTAATTGATGCAATGGATGTCGAAATTATCGCTGACGGCATTCACCTTCCTGCCCCTCTTTTAAAACTTATTTACAAAATAAAAGGTCCTGATAGAACGGCATTAATTACTGATGCCATGAGAGGTGCCGGCATACCAGAAGGAGAAAGCATTTTGGGTAGTCTCAAGAATGGCTTAAAGGTTATTATTGAGGGTGGGGTTGCCAAATTACCAGATAAAAGTTCATTCGCCGGAAGCGTAGCTACTTTTGACAGATTGGTAAGAAACATGATCACAATGGCCGATGTTCCCCTTATTGAAACTATAAGAATGGCAGCTACAACCCCTGCCCGCATTATGGGAATTGAAAACAAAAAAGGCTCTTTGACTTTAGGTAAAGATGCTGATATTGTAATTTTTGATAAAGATATCAATATCCAAAGAACCATTATTCAAGGTAGAGAGATTTTTAATTCACAAACTTCTTAGAGAACCTTTATTTATTTCTCTTTCTCTCCTATAAAAGAATTTTAAAGAGGGAGTGGAGAGCATCAATAAAACAAAGCCTATTTTTAACAAGTATAAACGAAATCATGAATATTTATAAAGCAAAAGCCATTCTTTTTGTTCTGACATTTTTGTCTTTTTCAGCACTTTCTAAAGAGGGTACTTTATATGTTAACAATCTAATTGGAAACGATAAATTTAATGGGTTAAGCCAATCAGTCAATGGAGATACCGGACCATTAAAAAGTATTCAAAAGGCCCTGGACCTAGTTAAATCTTCCGGCAGGATCGAAATCATCAATACTGGAACTCCTTATCTCGCTGGCAATAAAGTTAAAACTGGAGGTACGTATGACGCCCCGCTAATTATTGAAGGAAATGGCTCCGAAATCAATGGGTTAGGTATTATTAACCCAAAAGAATGGAAATTAATAGATAATCGTATATATAGCAGGTCTTTTTGGCCAATGTCTAACAGCCTGAAGTCCAATAAAAATTATGATTACTGGATAGGAATACCAACAGTTTGGTGGATTAATGGTAAACCGGGAATAAACTGTAAGACGAAGACTGAGCTAGAAAATACCCCAGAAGGTTTTTGGTGGAACAAAGCTGAAAAAACCGTATGGTTTCATTTACCAGAAAACAAAACTTTCGAATCTATGGAGATAAAAATGCCTCAGTCAGGAATAAGTGCAGGAACTGGCTTAAATATAGGGGGGACCATCAAAAACGTTATTATTCAAAATTTAAGATCAAGATATTCATTTAATGATGGATTTAGCGCGCATGGAGAGGTAGAAAATATTACTTTTCGTAATTGTATATCTACAGACAACTGCGGACAAGGCTTTTCAATGCATGGAAACACAAAAGTTCTGATTGAAGATAGTTATGCAGCAAGAAACGCCAGCTCTGGTACTTGCGATGTAAATAATTGTGAGGTGACCTATAAAAGGTGTGTTTTCAGAGACAACTCTTTTGAAACTGGTATTTATACTACTGAAACAGTAAAAGCAGTATATGAGGACTGCATCATAAGCAATAACCATCCTTTTGAGCAAATATGGCAAAGAGGTCAATCAACCATGCTTCTAAAAAACTGTATAATTACTGGTTTTGATCAGTCAAAATCCCTTGCAATGATAGACAAGGGCGCTATTAAATTTGAAAATTGTACATTAATAAATGGAGCAAGCGTAGGAAGAAGTAAAAATAAAGATAATACACTAACTCTTAACAATTGCCTATTGATTAATCTCAATGCTATTTCTCCAACAACTCATTATACAATTAGCAATTCTGAAACGGACAATAAAATTTTGGTTAATTCTGACGGATTAAAACAGGTTCAGCTCAATTCTCGAAAAACAACTTTCCCTACAATTAAAAACAAAGGTGCCAAGCTACCTTTATCTGTTCTTAAAATGTATGAGATGAATTATTAATTTTAATATATCCTATACAAAGAGAGCTTTATTAAAAGGGAGGGTGTTTCACGAACTGTGTCAATAGTGTAACTTTAAACTATCGACATAAATATGGCAACACAATACGATTTTGATTTTGAATCCTTTAAAAAGGAAGC
>NZ_JBHUDG010000043.1:0-58086 GCF_042678145.1 Pseudopedobacter beijingensis
CAACCCATGCTGGAGATTTACAAGAAACTCAACCCATCAATTTACGAACCGCCGTATACGAGACCCGTACGTACGGTGGTGTGAGAGGCGCACTCTGCCAGACATATGGTAGAGCCGTCTACTCGATTAGCAGCAGAATTTCTTTGACAGTCAACCCCGTGTATCACGATAGTCTCAACGTCTTTCTGAAAATGAGCCTCTTTTTCGTTTATGACAGTAACTGTTTTCTTCGGGTCTAGGTCACTATTGAATATCTTTTCTATTTCAGCGTCAGAACTGAAGATTAAAGAAACTTGGTCGCCTTGAATTGACCAAACCCCTTGGAAATCTTCCTCAATTCCCTCTATATGGTCTGAATCGCCTTCTATCTCTAGTTGAGCAGCTGGCTCAATCAATACATTCAAGTCGAAAGATTTGTCTTTCTTTAGGTGCAATCTAATATTCCCTATTTCTTCTTGGGTTTGGCTAAAAGTCAATTCATCAAAGTCACTATTCTGATTGCATGAGGTCCACAGTAACAAAACAAGTATTAGCGATAAGTAGGTCTTCATAATTTTGCTGCTAACTTATATATGTCTCATAAAGTTGCCCATACATAACCATATCAGGCTATGTATGTCTCATAAACTGGTACATATTTATTAAATATATAAATTTTATAGCCGTTTTAACTATTTGTCTTTTGTTTGGCTAGCTGGTAGAATATTTATTACTCCATTTGTTTTACCATATAGTAGTTTTCTAATGCTCTCTCCCGTGATTTTTTCAATTGTTTATGTTTTACGGTAAAACCTTGTTTCTCGAAAAAAGGCTTTGCTGTAATGCTTACTTCTGAATAAATTTCTTGGTTGTTTTGTGCTATTGCTTTCTTCTCTAGTTCTGCCAGTAATTGATTGGCGATACCCTGTCTTTGATAATTTTTGTGTATAAACATCAGGTCCAGGTAGCCGTCTGTTGCCAATGATGCAAATCCTATAATTTTACTGTCAAAAGCGGCTACTATAAAATATTGTTCTATAATTCTGGTATTCCATTTCTCGTGGGCCGAATGCCAGGAAGACCAATCATCAATTTCTTCTTGAGGGTAATCTTTTGAGTTTATGGTCTGTATGGTTTCATAAAATAGTTGTGTAATAGCGAGTATGTCAGAATTTTCTGCTTGTCTTATTTCTAACTTCATTGTTTGTGTTATAATTCAGCGTTAAATTGCTTGGTTTTCTGTCCTTTGGTCTTAGTGCTAATGATACTTGGCAGGACAAAATGTTATGAGCTAAACTAAGGATTATGTTGCACTTGCACAAGATTTCTTACCTGCCTGTATTTGTATTTTGAGAATGAACGCCAATGGATTATAGTAGTTAATGATTGCTTGGGTTTGGGTATTTTGTTCGTTGATGATCTAAAAAACAGGTGGTTAATAAATAGATAATAGCGGCGGCTAAACTTAAAATAAAATATTGGTCGTAAGTAATTTCATTATAGGTTAGTCTCCTTACTCCATCGTTACAAGCGGTACATTCAACAATAAGTCTCTTGCTTTCTAAAGCTGTTATTAGAATTGTTGTAGCAAAGAAAACGAAAACCGTAAAACAAGTTCTCTTTAATCTATGATGACGACAATAAAATTTTAGTAATAAAAATACCGCGACTGTAAAAAGTGCAAATGCGATTACAAAACTATTGCTTGCCAACAGATGGAAGTTTTTGCCAAAAAACTGGATATGATTACCATTAAAAAGCTTAAATAAAAATCTAACAAATTGTCGGTAGTAATCCTCTAATAAAAAGGCCAATGGAATGGATATAATTAGAATTGTAATGGTAACCAGAAAGGTTTTAGAATTATTTTTTACGCTTGTCCACATTTAATTTTCGGTTCTGTTGTGGTAGTTTAAATAAATTATTGTCTCTCTAATATACGTAATCTGTTCTTGCTTTAAATTGTGTGTTTTTTTTTGTTGTTAAGGAGGTTAAATTTGTTTTTTTAGCGAGTTCCCTGTTATTTACAAGTTTCTTCTATCAGTTTATCTGCGGCAGAGGAACCTATTTTATGGATAATGTTTAGCGTTTTACAGGCGCTCTCAATGTCTTTTTGCTGAATCATCTTTTGGGCTTCTTTTAGTTTCTGTTCAATAAAGTTATCGTCAAAACCTAGTTCTTTTTTGAGCGATTCTATTTGTGCTTCCATTTTAGGGTCGTTTTCACCCTTTCTTTTTTTCTCGTAGTAGTCAAAAACGGTATGCTGTAGCTGCTCTTGTATCTGATAGTTTGCTATTGCACTTTTGATGTCTCTGGTGGTTTTATTTGCACAAGTAGGGTTGTCCAGTGTGAAACTAACGGGTAGTACCAGCTTTTGTGTTTTGTACGTTGGTTTGCTGACAGTCCATTTTCCGCTGGTTAGTTTTATCAGCCGTAGGGCTTCATCGTCCAAATCTATTCCCAGCCCTTTGTCTACTTTGGCATAGAGGATGTTCCCGTTGTGGTCTATTTTAAATGAAACGTATATGGTGCCTTCTATACAGTGGTTTTTGGAATAGGAGGGGTAAACTTTGTTGTTGTTTAGAAATTGCTCTAATGTGTTTTTCCCGTCTTTAAATTGAGGGGGAGTCTGTAGGAAGGTTATCCATCCTATAAAAATAACAGATAGGTGATTGATTATCATGGTATTCATGCGTTATTTTATTATAACGCATGAAAGGTTAAAGTTGTTTAATTCGGTGGAATTATTATTCTTTATTTTGGATTTCGTTGAAAATCTTGTCCATCTTATCTACGTATTCATTGGTGTCGTCCAGAAAAAACTCTAATTGAGGGACACTTTTTACCTGATCTTTTATTTTTTTGCCCAGATTGTATCTTATTTCTGAGTTATGGCTCTTTATCTTTTTAATAGACTCTGTAGCATCAGGGACATTAAAAAAGCTTAAGAATACTCTTGCCATGCCTAAATCTGGTGATACTCTAACTTTTGTTACGGTAATCATAGAGCCGGGAATGAAGTTATTGCCATCTCTTTGGAACATTTCTCCTAAATCTTTCTGTATTACGCGGGCAAACTTTTGTTGTCTTTTGGATTCCATAATAATAAATTTAAACAGCTTTGACTGTTATGAACGTATCTATTGGTAATTGCTTTCTGTGTTTTATCTCCTGATAGCAAATTAATATAAAAAATTGTTAAAAGGGTATATTTTCTCGTTTACTGCTTTTACTCTCTGGTATAGAATGTCTTTTAGCTCGTCTGTGTTTTCTTTTGCTGTTGCCGATATAAATACTGCCGGAGAACTGTTTTTTGCCATCCAGCTTCTCTTAAAGTCCTCAAGAGTAAGTTGTGGGGCTTCCTCATTGTCTACCATCCACTCTTGTTCTGTTTCAACAGTGCTGTATGCATCAATTTTATTGAATACCGTTATTACTTCCTTATTGATTGCACCTAATTCTTTCAGCGTTTCATTAACGGTATTGATATGGTCTTCGAAGTTTGGATGCGATATATCCACCACGTGGATAAGGATATCTGCTTCGCGGGCTTCATCTAGGGTTGATTTAAAGCATTCTACCAGATGATGGGGTAGTTTTCTGATAAAACCTACCGTATCTGATAGGAGGAAGGGGACATTGTCTATCACTACTTTTCTTACGGTGGTATCCAGCGTAGCGAAAAGCTTGTTTTCTGCAAATACATCAGATTTGGCAAGCATATTCATAATGGTAGACTTGCCTACATTGGTATAGCCTACTAAAGCAGCTCTAACCAGATCTTTCCGGTTTTTGCGCTGGGTTAGATTTTGCTTATCAATAATTTTAAGCTTTTCTTTCAGAAGGGCCACTTTGTTATTAATCATCCTTCTGTCGCTCTCAATCTGAGATTCTCCGGGCCCACGCATACCAATACCTCCTTTTTGCCGTTCTAAGTGGGTCCACATCCGCGTTAAACGGGGTAAAAGGTATTGTAACTGGGCCAGTTCTACCTGTGTTTTTGCTTGTGCAGATTGTGCCCTACTGGCAAAAATGTCCAGAATTAAATTGCTGCGGTCAAGTACTTTTACCTTAAGCTCGTTTTCTATGTTTCTTACCTGCATAGGCGAAAGCTCGTCATCAAAAACAACCAGATCTATTTCTTCTGCGGTAACATATTCTTTTATTTCTTCCAGTTTTCCGGTACCTACAAAAGTCGCCCTGTCCGGTTTATGTAGTTTTTGCGTGAAAATATGCTGTGTTTCTCCTCCTGCTGTTTCTACCAAAAAGGCTAGTTCGTCTAAGTACTCTTGCTCTTTTTGCTCTGAGCTTTCCGGAGTTACTACGCCCACTAAAACTGCTTTTTCCTTTTTAGGTGCAGTGTCATGAAGTTTTTTTAATAGGGATTTTCTTGCCATATAATTTTACAAAGATACAAAGAAAGCATCAAGCTAAATAGCTATTGCTTGTTGTGCTACAATAAATTGACCATTTTTTATACCGTTTTTACTTTTTGAGAAAAGAACTATCTTTATAAAAAACAGTTGATGCAGAAAATTTTACTTTTAGGAGCCTTTTTGATTTTATTTTCGGAAGGGTTTGCACAGGATAAAGAAAGTACGAAGAGGCCTAAGCTTAACGAGAGCTCGGTAGTTATTGATGAAACAGGAAAGCAGTATAGCTATGAGGAGTGGAGCAAGATTTTAAAGAAAGGTGACTTTGGGGTAGTTTACAGAAAGTCTGACGGGAAGGATGTTTTTATGCTAAAAAGGTATACTGAAGAACAAAAGCGTGAACGGCAGGCGGCTATTCCCAAGCCTAAACCCAGTCCTGCATTTGAAACAGGATCTTCGTTTAGATATTCGGATAATAAAACTATAGATGGGGTAAAAATAAAAAAACAGGATCTTGTGGGTAAAGTTCTGGTCTTCAATTTCTGGTTTATTGCTTGTCCGCCCTGTCGTCAGGAAATGCCACATTTGAATGAGCTGGTTGAGAAATATAAAGACCGCGATGATGTTTTGTTTTTGGGAGTGGCCTTGGATGAAAGTTACGAGGTGGGCCAGTTTTTAAAAAGCACACCTTTTGCTTATCAGCAGTTAAGAGGTGGAAGGGCTATTTCTACAGCTTTTGATGTTAAGGCTTTTCCTACGCATTTGATTGTGGATAAAAATGGAGTTGTACAGTTTAGTGCACAGGGGTTTGGAAGGGGAACTATTCCATGGATAGAGAAAACGATTGAAAGCCTTCTGTAATATGTTTTTTTGATTTATCTGTTTGATTTACAAAAAGTTGGCTTGTGTTTTGTGGCAGGTATTATTCCTAAATAATCTGCTATGTTTGAAAAAAAGTATCACTATCAGGCTGTTTCACCAGTTGTGGAACGGTTCAGAAATCAGGGTTACGTAATGGATTTTGATTTTGTTGGCGATTGTTTGATTGCTAACAACGAGAAACTGGCACTGGAAGATGTGCTGATTACTGACCTTTATTGTTTGGAGAACGGACAGGATCTGTCCGAAGCGTCTATTGTTTATGCTATTTTATCGAAAACAGGACTTAAAGGTATTTATGTGACAGGATTGGGGATGCTTTCTGATGTTTTTAAGGCGAAGGAGCCTGATTTATTTGTTTAAAAAAAGCTCCACAGTATTAATAGCGTTCGAGAGCCTATCTTCTAAACCTCCGACTTCTGCATAGTTTGCATTGATAGATTCCAGTTCATTTTTCCAGACGTTAAAAAAATAATCTCCCATTCCTTTAAAGTTCCTCAACGGGTCGTCCTGCCAGGGCAAGTCGTTTTTTAGCAGCAAGAAGAAGTCGTAGGTTCTTTTGGGTATTTCCTGAATAACGGGTTGTGGCGCTTTTCCAAACTGGTGTTCGCTCCATACTTTTACGGTAAGAAATACCGTATCGCAAAAAAGCAGGTTATTGGTAACCACAGAAGAAATGGCTTCTTCCAGCGCAATTTGTCCAAAAAACATATTTTCTTCGTCCTGAAATGTACATTCTCCCTCCAGGTTCTCACAGTAAAAGCGGGCATATTCCGGAACCCATAAACTACCAAAGTGCTTTGCCAAACCTTCTGTAATAGTGCTTTTACCGGAAGATTCGGGACCTACAACGGCTATTTTAATGAGTTTGTTGTTTTTTGTTTCGGGTTGCTCGTCCATTGTTTTATTTGCTACTGTTTGATTTTTGTTTTTAGGTTATCCCAGAATTTCTTTGATGTCTTCCTCTGATAACGATTTTATAAAGCTTTCTTCTGTTGTAATCAGAGATTTGGCTACGTTAAGTTTCCTGTTCTGTAATGCCAGTATTTTTTCTTCTACGGTGTCTTTTGTAATAAACTTATAGATGAATACATTCTTTGTTTGCCCTATTCTGTGGCTTCTGTCAATGGCCTGTTGTTCTATGGCCGGGTTCCACCATGGATCCAGTATAAACACATAATCTGCTTCTGTTAAGTTAAGCCCTACGCCACCAGCTTTAATAGATATCAGGAAAACTTGTATTTCTTCGTTTGTTTTAAATTCTTCAACAACTTTTCCCCGGTTTTGTGTGGCGCCATCTAAATAAGAATATGCTATTTTGTTCTCGTTGAAATAGTTGCGGTAAACTTCCAGCTGTTTTACAAACTGAGAGAAGATAAGTACTTTGTGTCCTGCCTCAATAACGCTTTGCAGTTTATAAATAACATCGGTAAACTTGCTTGATTCGCCTGTATATTCCGGGTCTATCAATACCGGATGATTTGCAATCTGACGTAATTTGGTTAAACCCTGCAACATTTGTACCGGAGATTTGGAAAACTCGCCATTTTCAAGAGAACGTAAGATCTCGTTCCTGTATTCGGATTTTGTTTTCTCGTAAAAGCTTGCCTGATCTTCTGTCATTTCACTATAAAACAAGTTCTCGGTTTTTGGAGGAAGTTCGGAGGCAACCTGTTCTTTGGTTCTTCGCATCACAAAGGGTTTTATAAGTGCCTGTAGCTTTTGCGCTTTTTCTTCGTCTTTTTTCTTCTCTATGGGTTGTACAAATTCTGATTGAAAAAATGATTGGGAGCCTAATAATCCCGGGTTAATGAATGACATTTGTGTCCATAGATCGTTTACGGTATTTTCTACCGGTGTACCGGATAATATAAGTTTAAATCTGGACTTGAGCTGTTTTACCGCTTTAAAAGACTTTGATGTTGGGTTTTTAATGTTCTGACTTTCGTCTAAAATAATGTAGTTGAAATAAAATTCTTTAAAAAGGTCTATGTCTATACGACTTATTCCGTAGGTGGTAATCACCAAATCGAATTGACTCAGATGCGAGATGTCTTTTTCCCGGTTTGATCCTGTATGGGTATATATCTTTATTTCGGGAGTGAACTTTTTGGCTTCATTAATCCAGTTATAGATTAATGATGTTGGCATTATTATCAACGATGGGGTATGTATGCCTTCTTTTTGATTATCTTCTTTACATTTTTGTAGTAAGGCAAGGGTTTGAATGGTTTTTCCTAAACCCATGTCGTCTGCCAGACATCCCCCAAAATTGTATTTTTGAAGGAAATGGAACCAGTTATAACCGGCATGCTGATAGGGTCTTAAAGTTCCCTGAAAATTTAGAGGTGTATCTATCTGTTCTATATTTTCGAAATCGGCCAGTCGTTGCAGTTTTCTGTCCATGGTAACGCTGGCCAGCTCGCTATTGGCAAAGTCGTGTACCAATCCAACATGTAGTTTTTTTAAGGTCAGGTGGTCTGATCCTTCAGAAAAAGAAAGCAGGTTGCTGTATTGCGAAAACCATTTTTCCGGAATAATAGCAATTTCTCCGTTAGGCAGGGTAAACTCTCTTTTTTTGTTGAGTATATGGTTTTTTAACTGTATAAATGGGATCCGGTAATTTCCAAAGTATACAATGGCGTTAATGTCAAACCAGTCGTTGTTTTCCTGTATTTCCAGATCAATTTTACTGTTTCCTATTACATATTTTTGGGCGCTGGTATCGGCTTCAAACAAATATCCTTTTTGGGTAAGGGCTTCGTGGTTTTCGCTTATCCAGTCAAAGATACTGAGCGATTTATCGCTTTCTTCTTTTTTATCCTCATCCACTTCAAAATGGACAAAAAGATTTGAGTTTTTACGTAACCCCAGCTTTATCAATTCAGCTATTTTATCCTTTTCCCATTTTAATGATCTTTTGATCCGATGAAAGAAATAGTCGTCACCAGTTTTCTCCATTCTTACACTTACTTCCGTATCGTTACCGGCCGGGAAAACATATCCGGCATATTTGAAATAGAGCTGTAATTCTGAAATTCCACTGGGCACATATACTACTTTTAGCAGGGGTATAGCGTCATGCTTTTCTGTATTAATGGAAAAACCTTCAGCATATACATGGTGCTTTTCTATCAGTGGAGCAACAAATTTTTCGAAATAAGTATGTTCTGATGTTTTGGGAATAGAAATATATCTTTTGTTAAGAAAGGGTTGCAGCTTTTTTCCTTCTAAATTCTGTTCAAAAAAGTACAACGAGTTTTCTAAAAGTAGTAGCGCAGGCGAATTGGATATCAGCTGTGCATCTTTAAACATAAACTCTATTCTAAAACCCTGGTATTTTATAGTGGGGAAGTAGCGTGTTTCTGTTTCGTTTCTTCTGAAATGGAAAAGTACGGTTGCCGGCTCTTCTGTAATATTTACTTTTTTTTCTACCGGCCACCCTTCTTTGCTCATCAAAAAAACTTCTTTTTCGCGAAGCAATGGCAAGGCTTCTGCAATTTTCTTTTCGAGTTTTGGTCTTAAAGTATCGTATGTTTTGTCGTCCCAGTTTTTAGTGAAAAACTCGAGCGGACGTATATTTTTTTTGAAATACTTTTTGATAATGGCATCCTGTTCAAGATTGTCCAGTATCTTGATGAGTTTCAGGTCATCCTCAGCAATATGATGGATAAATTCTTGCGCTGTATTAGAAAAAATTCTTTGGTAGGTTAAAGAGAAACTCCCGTTCTGGTTTAGCTGAACAATGTGAGGCTCTATTAAAAAACCTAAAAAATCGTGTTTTGCTAACGAATATACTAACTTACAAGGCTTCTGACTATCTACTCTTAACATCCGACAAAAATTTTTAGAAGTTAAAAGTGTAAAAGGCACTAAAGTAAGAATAAATTGCATATTCTGGCTTCTTAAACCATAAAATAATTATGCTATAAATTGGGGACTAGGTTAATTGAGAGAATAGATACTCGCTTTTTGAAAAGAAGAGTGAAATTAAATTATGGAATAATTGTTTTTTAAGTAAATTGGGTGTTGATAAAAAATAAACCTTTTCGTTTGTTGAAATGAAAAAACATTACATATTTCTATTCATTTACTTCGTTTTTATTAACTTTTTATTTGCCGTTCCTAAAGTAGAGAAAGCAACTAAGCCTGCCTGGGTTTTGCATCCTAAGGAAGAGGGTAAAAATGTCTCTTTAAAATCTGTGAAGGAAGGATATTTCTACAGACTGATAGATAATCAGGTTAATGTTGAAACAGAGTCTGATTACGCACATTTTGTACTGGATATTGTTTCTAAAGTTGGTGTACAGCAAGCATCTAACATTTCGGTAACTTTTATGCCTGCTTATCAAAAACTTACTTTTCATGAAATGCTGGTATGGCGTAATGGAGAGGTAATTGATAAGCTAAAAACGAATGAGATAAAGGTTATCCAGAGTGAAAGCGATTTGTCTAGCTTTCTGTACCATGGTTCTTATTATGCCCATATTATTCTGGATGATATTAGAGAAGGAGACAGGATTGAATATGCTTATACTGTTCAGGGAAGAAATCCGGTTTTTAAGGGAAAATATAGCCAAAACCTGTTTTTTGATGATAGTGTCCCTATTGCCCAGCTATATAAAAGGCTTATTGTGGGTAAGGACAGAGTAATGCAAATCAGAAATTTTGGACAGGTACCTGCTGTTCATAAAACGGTTGATAATACTTATCAGTACTACGAATGGAAGGGCGTGAATATTAAGGCTGTTGAATTAGAAGATAATATTCCGGGATGGAAAAGTATTTATTCCAGGGTAGAGGTTTCTGAGTATAAAGACTGGCGCGAAATAGCAGATTGGGCAAATGCTTTAAACCTGGTTAAGGAGATTCGTGAGGGTGTATTAGGCGAAAAAATAAAGTTTTTTAAGGATAAACATCCGGGCTATCATAAAGAAGGGTTTATTAAAGAGGTTATTGGCTTTGTTCAGGATGAAATCCGTTATATGGGGGTAGAAATAGGTGTTTATTCCCATAAAGCTAATTCTCCGGAAAAAGTGTATAAGCAACGTTATGGTGACTGTAAAGATAAATCTGTATTACTAGCCAGCATATTGAGGAGTGGAGGAATTGATGCGAAAGTTGCGCTGGTGAACTCATACCGCGGTAGTGTTTTGGAAGAGAGCCTGGTGTCGCCGTTACTTTTTGATCACATGATTGTGTATATCAATCATAAAGGGCGATCTTATTTTATTGATCCTACGATTTCTTATCAAAGAGGTGGTTTATATAAGCTGTATTGTCCAAAGTATTATAAAGCATTGATACTTTCTGATGGACAGAATAAGCTCACAGATATTCCTCAGCAACCTGTTGAATTAGGGAAGATTAAGGTTGAGGAGAGTTTTTTTGTTTCTCCGCAGGGGGATACCTCTAGTTTAGTGGTACGAACAGTTTACTCTGGAAATCATGCAAATGATATGCGATATAGGATTGCTTATGCCGGAGAGGATGATATGTCTAAGGAATTTCTGACCTATTATCAAAAAATATACCAAGGTGTTGAAATTGCCAAGCCGCTTAAAGTGAGAGATAATGAGTACGAAAATATATTGGAGATTGAGGAAAGTTATGATATAAAAAATCTGTGGACGTTGCAGGATAATAATAAACCTCATTTTTATTTTAATGCGGGTATAATTAGCTCTTATTTAACACAGCTTACTGGGAATAGAAAATTACCATTGGCTCTTAGTTATCCTCTTGATATAGAGTATAACGCATACTTTCACATGTGGTCTCCCTGGAATGTGAAAAAAGCAAATTACGAAGTTAAACGAGATGCTTATGAGTTTTCGTATGAAACGAAACTTAATCAAAATATTGTTTCTATAAGCTATCGTCTTAAAACCCTGAAAGATCATATTGCTGTTGAAAAGCTGGACGAATATGGAAAAGACCGGACTGAAATGGACAAAACTTTCGGGTTAGAACTTTTTTATTCAGCAGGCGGTATGTCAGGAGGTCAATCTCTGCTTCTTTGGGGTAAAGTTATACTGGCTTGGGTTGCAGTAGTTTTAGCAGTGCTTTTGGCTTACCTTATTTATAAAAAACCTTCGGGTTACACTATTAGCTATAAAGAGTACTTTACATTGCAGACGCAAAGTTTGGGCTGGTATGGAATTTTATTTGTTCTGATAATTCTGTGGTCTTTTATACAGTTTCTTGGTCTTTTATATAATGTTTTTGGGGAGGTAGATGGTTTAGAGTATTCCGAATGGGAGTTTGTAGCTGTTTTGACAGTGCTATTTAATTTAATATGGATATTGGTAAATGTTGTAAATATTGTTCTGGGAGTCTTGGTGCTTACCTTACTTGGTAGCAGGAGGGTTGAAACCATAAAATATGCTAATATATGGTTGCTTTTAAATTTGGCCTGTCTGCTTTTGTTTTGGGTTTATAAAGAGTGGCAGGAAGGGCAGGTCTCTGCAGAATTAAGGGTTTTTGTGTTTTTGATGCTGGCTATTTTTATGACTATATGGTATTTCTTCAAAACAGCAGAATCAAAGGACCTTATTTTTAGGGTACCTTATCCATATCCTAATCGGTCATGGCTTAATGTACCTTTGAAATCAGCAAGTGTGGAAGAAGATAAGGGAACGGATGCATTGCCTGAAAATGAATAGTTTGGGAAGGCAAGGCAATGTTGTTTAACCTGCAGTCCCATAATTAAGGTGATTTAGTTGTTTCTTTATTCAGAAAGGCAGAAGGGGTTAGTCCGGTTACCTTTTTAAAAGCCCGGTAAAAGGCTGCTTTTGAGCCAAAGCCGCAGTTATAGCCAATACCCTCAATAGTAATATTCAACGTGTCTATAATGAGGAGTTCTTGCTTTGCTTTTTCTATTCTTGCGGAATTAATGACATCAACAAAGCTTTTCTGAAAGTACCTGTTTATAATTTCTGACAGCAGATAGGGAGGAATGTTGAGTTCGCTAGCCATTTGTTTCAGGTTAAGACTCTCGTGATAGAGCAATGGATTATGATGCAAGAAATCTTCAATCATTTGTCCGTATTCTTTTACCCTTTGTTCTGTTTGTACAGAATTGGTATACCTGGTTTTTTCTTCCGGTTGATTATCTATAAGAGTCAGATCATGGGTGAAAATAACTGATGTTTTTAACGATTTATATACAATAATAAAATAGATAAGGGTGCTAAAATAGCCTAAAACCAGACTGCTAATATGGGCATCTCCAACAATCAGAACAGTAGGAGAAAGTAAAAAAGAAAATATGACCAGTAAGATAATAAGATCCCGAAGCCATTTTAATCGTATAGATTCAATTTTGGTATATCGGGCGTTTAGTTTTTTTAAATAGCTGTTTATGGTAAAAATGCTGGCCAATAGATAGGCTACAAAATAACCTAACATACCAAATAGCAATAATATATTGATTACAGAATATTGGCTATTTCTTGCGGGGTCTGTATAGTAATATTTACCTAGTTTGTCGGGTTGTTTGGTCAATAATAAAAGAAATAAATGCACTATGGCTGGAAAAAAAACGATGAGGTGCCAGAGATCCTTTTTATAAAAACCTTCACCAGTAAGGGAACGACAGTAAAAATAGAACAGTGGGCCAATAGCACAAAGTATAATTCCACAGAAGGGATCAAAAAAAGGAATTTGTTTAAGAATGTTTGTTTGTAAAAGGACGTGTTGTATGTGAATGAACGAGAAGCAAAAAAGGAAATAACCTAAAAGTTTATTGGATAGGGATGCCTGATACCTGAACAGTAAAATAAAGGAAAAGAACCACAGATGTAACCAGCAAAAAGCGGACAGATAAAATGAAAAAGAGAGGTTATTGGTTATCATTAATACTCGTGGAATGCTAATCTGAGTATAAAGATACGTTTTTGTAGATGGCGTCTGAAAAATTGTTTTGTCATTTTTACCAACGGGAGGGGCTGTATCAAAAATAAAAACGTTGTCATTTGGATGAGTACAGCGAAGAGAAATCTCTTTCCTAAGTACTTCTGAAAGAGATCCCTCCGCTGTGGTCGGGAAGACAAGGTCCTTTTGATACAACCCCTTCCCCCTGTCGTTGGTGACAAAATGTGGTGGTTCGGGATTTTGGATCCCTCCTTATTTATCTATAAGAACCTGTTAGATTTTTATAAACAGGTGTTTGACTTTTGTTGAAGGACTATTTATATTAACCAGATAAGTGCCGGCAGGTAAATTTGAGATATTGAGTAAGAAGGTGTTGACTCCCGGTGCTAACATATATGATGTGGAGTGGTATAGTTTTCCGTCAATCCCGTTAATGGTTATTTGTGCCTGTTCAGTATTTGTAGAACTTAAGGTCAACTCTATTTTTTCGGAAGCAGGGTTGGGGAATAGTTTTACTCCTTTTTCGATATCAGGAAAGTTAATGGCTATGATATTACTGGAATAACTTACAGTCCCATCTTTATCAACGGCTTCTATCTTGTAATAGATATTGCTGAAATAGTTTGGCAGATTATTATCTATGAATGAGTAGATAGTTTCTTCATTGGTATTTCCTTTGGCAGTAGGAATGCCTATTGTCAAATATTTTTGAGTATCTGTACTTCTGTATATCCTAAAGAAATCTACATTTTTCTCGGCTACTGTTTTCCAGTTCAGCATTACAGCTTCTTCGTGTTTTCTGGCAGTGAAAGAGGTAACCTGCAGAGGAAGTACATCTGGCTTTATATAGCGAAGGGCTATATTGCTTAACGTTAATTCTGCAGAATTACCTATTGGTAAACTATTGTTGTTTCCGGTGAACAATAAAGCATTCAGGGGCTTATCTGATGTTAATTCAGCGGAAGCAAAGTTACCTAGACGAATTCCATCAACCCAAATGTCAAAAGATCTGGTGGGGGAGGAGTATTCTTGGGTGTTACGAATATATTTTTGTGTATTTGCTGAATTATTACAATATAGTTCTACCTGGTATGTTCCGCCTTTAACAAAGGATGCATTAGGAATGGCAGTGTTGGTAATTGTTGATCCTGATTTTGTTCTGTTAGCCAATGAAATGGTATTTCCAGATCCAATAGTCCAGTTTAAGGAAGTAAATAATTCTTCTTGTATAGCGGTTAAAATACCTGTGCCGTTGTTAAATAAAGTGGATCCACCTGCGTGGTTTCCTATGGCAAGTGTCCATACACCATTATTGGGTGAATTGTTAAAAGACATCTTGAAAAATAAAGCTGTAACGGGTGAAGATTCGGTTTCGTACAAGGAGAATTTACCCACTGCACCGGCGCTTGAAGCTGTCATTTTTAAAGCAGCAGGTGTTTCTGTATTTAAAAGGTCAAATCTGGCGTTGCCGGACGAACCTATTCCTGTTCTGGCATAACCCTGGGTAGGATAAGGTAAAAATCCCGGACTGGCGCTATGAGATATGGAGTATCCCGGTGTTGTTAATGAGTTTCCTTGTGTTCCTGTCTGCGTTCCCAGGTCGTAGTTAAAATCATTGCTTTGCCCTACCCATTCTCCCGGACTATCCGAGGTTGCCAATCTGGTAAGCTTAATAGTTTGGGAAAAACCGTTTTCAAGAACAAATGTTGCTGTTACAAGTCCGTTTTGTGTATCTATACTTGCCAGAGAAGGATTTTCTGCAATAGACCAGTCTCCGTTTAGTGTTAATGTAACTGTTGTAGGTCTGGCAAGCCAATAATAATCAAAAGAAGATTTGTCTTGTGTGTTTAGGTCGGGACAGTTGATGGTGACAATGAGAGAGTCTGTATGGGTGGTTGTGTTTAAGCCCTGCCTTATTCCAACCAATGCTTTATTGGAGATACTTTTTACAAAGCCAATGTTGACATCTGTTTGTGCTTTGAAAAAAACATAAGCGGTTAATTTTTTCGGCAGATAGCTAACAGCATGAACGGCATCTGTTTGCATCAATACTTTATAGAGTGAACCATCTTCAAATTTGGAAACCATATTTTGCATATTTGAAGGCGTTATATCTGGTACCGCAACAAATTGGTAGTTTCCATTGTTAGGTTGTGTGCCATGGTTAATCCAGGCTTTGCTGGCGTTGGCACTTGCTGTTTGGTTAACCTCATTGCTTGACTCTACAGGTGTAGATTGTGAACCTCTGTATATGGAAACTCCTCCGTTGCCTTTAGGAATGTAATATCCTGTTTTCTGTGAATTTAAAATCCATATACCTGACGCTTCTGTTGATAACGAACTATTGTAGGTTCCGGTAAAAGGCGTGACAGAGTTAATGTATATGGCCGGATTGCTATTGGTGGTAATGGCCTGAAAAAGGTTAGTTGCCACATTACCGAGACTATTACTTGTAGAAATATTACTGCCCAGACAAACCAGAAAATCATCAAATGCAAAAACAGATTTTTTAAATTTAAGATTACTGGTTGTATAATTTGATTGAGCATTTTGTGAAAAATCCATTCCAAACACACCGTTATCACCTAAAGAAAGTCCTCCGGCAAACGTTCCTGTCTGAAACTCTGTAGCGGTGGCTTGTGAGGGGCGCAGTCCTGTAAAATCTGGGAAATGTACGGTAGTGGTACCGGGCATTACATTCCAGTCCCATCCATTACCGAGATTAATATACCCGCTTGCAGCTAAGCTTCCACTATACAGAAACTCCAGAGAGCCGTAACTTTGGTATCTTCCCCAGCGATTGTCTTCTACATAGATTTCTGATCCAAAAATCTTGTTAGTAAATCCTCGTATTACGGCGGTCCAGTTTTTTTTACGATGTACAGCCATTGCACCATAATTAAAACTGTAAAAGCCATCAAAAGAGGTCTCTGTAACCGAAAAGGTATTTGTCCCTGTGATGTAGTTGTAAAAGGCGGCCATATTGGGGTCTGCAGATGTTCCTTTGATATCTCCTCCTATTTCTACCAACTTTCTGAAATTCGTTAAACTGACGGGGACAGAGCTCTGAAAAGGTGTTCGGCCTGATTCTGCCTGAGAAAAAACAGTTCCTTTTGATGTGGCTAAGAATAAAGATTTTATTCCCAGAGACATATTGTTGTATGCGGTCTGATTGATTCTAAAAACGGTTCCTGTTAATTTTTGTACCAAATCTATCCAAACTCCCCAAGCGGTCATATAACTAACGTGATGGGACTGATGATGGTATCCTACTCCATCGGGTTTCATTCCATCACGGGCACCAAGAGCGGGGATGGTGTTGCGTTCCATAAAACGTTTTATACACTTGATATCTCTTACTGCTGCCTCATCGGGTTGTAGCAAAGCTATATCAAATAATGTTTTCGATTTAAGATTTAGAAAATCTACATTATAACCTGCCAGGAAATCTGTTTCGTAAATGATATTGAATTGATGAGACCACTTTAACATTTTAATAACTTCATTTCTGAGATTTTGAGGGTAGATTCCGGTTTTTAAAGCATCTATAAAGCCTAAAGGAAAGTCTCTGGCCGCGTTATAGTAGTTGGTTCTCAATGTATTTCGTCCTCCCTCGGCAAGTCCCTGGTCAATAAGATATTCTGTAAAAAGCAACAATTTATTGCCAGCGTCATTATCGTTGTTATTGATATATGCTTTGGCCAGGTAACCACAATAGGTAGACATTAATGCTAAGGTGTCGGGGTCATGAAGATTTAGAAGACCTCTGCCTCTAAGGCTGTTGTCGGGGTTTCTTAATATTGCAGAATAAGTCACATAATCTTTTGCTGTTTTAAGGTTAGCTGATGATACTGTTCCGACTGGAGTCTGGAATCGGCTGCGAGTAATTTGTAATCCGGTAAACTCATCTTCATTGGGTGGAGTAATAGAAATGTCGGGGGTATTTTTCCAGCTTTCAAAAGCGTTTGGATATTGTGAGTTTACTACATTTTTTTTGAAATGATGGTAATCTAAAGTCATGTGAGGACCGGGTGTTCTTATTTCAGAATCTCCAATAAATTTTACCGCATCAAGGTATATAGGGCGGATGCTTCCTGCGCTTTGAGGTTTGTAGGTTATTATGCATTGGTTTAAAGGGAAGGGAGTAAGAGTATTACCATTATTGTAATCATAATAGTAGCTTCTGTGGTATTCTCGCCAGCCTTTAAAATTTAATAACATTCTGCCTTCTCTGCGTTTGGTGCCATCATTATCAAAAAATTGGAATAGTAAAGTATCTTGCGAAACTTCTGTACTATAAATAAAGATTTGAGCAGAACCTGTACTTGTACTGGCTACTTCTGTCTGTGGTATTGCAAGGTTTATGGCTTTTAACAGGTCTCCTTTTGCGGCAGTCCATTGAAGGGATTGCGTTCCATCTTTATAATGTTCATTATTGAGAGATAATGGAGTGGTACTGTTGGTGCTCCAATTTGATGGTATAGCACCATTAAAGTTTACATAACGTTGTTGTGCATAAGAAACCAGATGTAAACAGATTAAAAGAAAGGTAAGTATTGTAGTAGGTCTCATAGAAAAAGGGTGTTTAGCCTGTGCAATACATTTGATTTGACAGCTGTCAGGCAGGTTTATAGTATGAAGATATCCTGGAATATAGACCACATGTTTTTTAATTCCAGGATATCTCTTTTAGGTTGGTTTATGAGCTTTAGTTTAGGAATTTTGTTCTTAATGTTCCTATTGCCAGTACATATACTCCTGAAGACAACTGTGGTAATTGAATAGAAATCTGATTTAAGCCATAGGAAACCTGAATTTTTTTATTCAATATTTTGCTTCCTTTGATGTCTGTTACTATTACCTCAACTTCTGTGTTTTTATTATTGTTATAAAACGAAGCATTCAATAGTCCTTTCTGGTTGATTATTTTTAAGTCACTTTCAGGGTTTAGTGTTGTATTTATGGCAATGATGTCGGAAAAACTTTCTTTCCCGTCAAAATCTACCTGCTTAAGCCTGTAATAGTTTGTTCCTGGTAAAGGCGAGTTATCAGAAGCGCTATAGTCAATGCGTGTTGTAGAGTTCCCATTTCCTTCTACTTTAAGAATGTTCTGGAAAGATGTTTTGTTATCGGATCGTTGAATCTCGAAATGAGAATTGCCCTTTTCGGATGCGGTTGTCCACCTAAGCTGCACTGTGTTGTTAGTATACTTTCCTGTAAAAGAAACCAAGGAAACAGGAAGGGTAGATGAAGTTGTGCTGATATAATCCAGATTAATATTACTAAGCTCTATAGCTGCCATGTCCAGTTCCGCTATTCCGGTACCGGTACCATTACCCGTACTGAACACTGCTATTGAATTTAACGATAGTCCGGGTGTTATTGGTGACTCACCCGTCTCCGCAATATCGTATTCTCCTATTTTTGCTCCATTTATGAAAAGATGAGAGGTTTGTGGCAAAACAACATAAATATTGGTGTTTATCACATAATACTGATTGGTTGCTGTGTTGTTACAATAAATATCAAACAAATTTTCAGAATCATCTGCATTGATAGTAATTGCGGTTATGGAGTGAAACGAGGCGGTCCCGCTCCCATTTTCCGTTCCTTTTTTGGTTACTTTTCTATGATAGAAAAGCATAGCGGCGTTATTGGGTTTGTATTGAAGACGGAAAGACGTGAAAATAGATTCTTTACTTACGGAAGTAACATCGGTATTTATTCCTTCTCCTCCTCTAAACCACGAGCCATTTCCTGAAACTCCGGTTCCGGTATTATTACCAATTACTATATCATAGAAGCGATCATATCCGGGGATTACACTATTTCCGCTACCATCTTTATAATGGGTTTTTAGTTTAAAGGAAAATTTGGTTGCAGCTTTGGCTTTACTACCATCTATATCGCGTATAATGAACTTATTTATACCATTGGTAGCAGCCATTTTAAAAGACTCGATTGCACCTCCGTTTTTAATGAGACTGTATTTTGACTGTGCTCCTGTAGCTGTTCTTATTTGTAAATAAGAAGAGGTTCCGGCTGGTGCGGGAAACCAGCCCGTTGCGGCCGCGGTTGAATAAGGTGTTGCTGTACCTAAATCTATTGGTGTACCTTCTGCTGTAAAGAAGGAGCCTGCACCACTTGCTTTCTGTATAACAAAAGAAGACTGGTAACTGGTATGACGGTTACCGGTAAAATCGTAAGACCATTTTGACGTCTGACCATTCCAGTTTCCCTGGGCATTTGCAGCCGTAAATGCCAGGCATAAAAACAGGGTTTGTAGTTGTTTTTTCATCATGATTTGTTTTAAGGTTTGAAAAATTGATTGTTTATAATGGTTTATTTAGGGCAAAAAGAACCCGGAGAGGAGGTTTTTAGTATTGAACCTTGCTGATATACAGCTTGTTCAGTTTTGAAACGCTCCTCCCGATGAGTACTTTTCTTAAAATTGTTTTTGCTCTGTACTTGTTGAGCTTATTTAATTATGAATCTTTTTTAATGTTATAAAAACCAGTTTTTATAACGAGCCAAGGCTTCCAGATAATAGTAGTCTGCATAAATAAGTGGAACATCTATTTCGCTGTTTAAGGCGAGTGCCCCTGTGCTATGCATTAATAAAAAACCTCCATTTTCGCCTTCCTTAGATTTGTAGTTGTCACTTGCTAAAGATTTGATCATGGTTTTTGCGGCATGAAGGTATTTCTGTTTGTCAGTTGTTGAGTTTGTGTATCTGTTTAGTTCCAATAAAGCAGAGGCTATAATGGCCCCGGCAGAAGCATCCCGTTTTGCATAAGGGATCATAGGGGCATCAAAATCCCAAAAAGGAATCATATCCTCTGGTAGGTTGGGATGGTTTAAAATAAATTTAGCAATACCATCTGCCTGCTTCAGATATTTTTTGTCTTTGGTAAACCTATACATCATGGTATAGCCGTAAAGAGCCCAGGCCTGTCCTCTTGACCAGGCAGAACAATCTGCAGCACCTTGCCAGGTAGCTTTTCTTAATATTGTGTTTTTTTCCAAATCATAATCTATAATGTGATAGGAGCTGAAGTCTGGACGAAAATGATTTTTTAGTGTAGTGTTTGCATGTTCTATAGAGATTTTTTTGTACTTGGGATCTCCACCTTCATTACTTACCCAAGTTAGCATCTCAAGATTCATCATGTTGTCTATAATAACCGGGCAATTGAAATATTTATTTTTGTTCCAGCTTTGGATAGATTTGATAGATGGACGATAGCGGGTAGCCAAAGATTCTGCTGAACGGAAGATAATATCTTTATACTCTGGTTTTCCTGTAATTCTATAGGCATTTCCAAAGCTGCAATACATCATAAAACCCAAATCGTGGTTGTCTGTATAAGTTTGGTTAGGCTCTATGGTTTTTAGTGCTTTTTCTGCTTCTTTAAGTATTTCTGTATCTTTGGTTTGCTCATAAATGTACCATAAGCTTCCTGAAAAGAAGCCGCTACACCACCACTGAATATCTCTTGCATCTATTTTTCCCAATTCGGCTTTCCAACTTTGTGGGGTAAGGTTTTCGGGTGTGTTTTTAGCCAATAGTTTATATTGTGTGGCGGCAAACTTAAACTCATTGTCAATAAGCTTGGACATCTCGTCCGAATCTTTCTGTGCCTGGGCATGTGGGGATCCAAGCCCAAGGGTTAGGGTTAATATTAAAAGTGCTTGTTTCATTTATTCTTTTAGCTTTTTTGTATGTATTCTTTTATTATTTATTTGACAGGGATAGTGACTGTAGCTCCCTTGTAATCATTTGCAGGCATCTTACAAACAATAGACTTTGTGTTTCCTTTATACTTTAGTGTAATATTTATCTCGGTTGCCTGGTGTAAGGGGGCCGAAATATATAATGTTGGGTTAGTGTTTAAACCGGTAAACATTAATGTACATGGCTGATCGGTTTCTATAGAAATCAGATTGTGTTCAAGCGATGTTTTTTGATAGAAAACAGCCTGTAAGATGTCTAAAGATTTATGCCAGGTGGCCTGCACTTCCGGGGAGTTTGCTAAGAGTTGGATTTCATCCATATTAATTGTCTTTAGCTCGTTTTTATTTTTGATGCCTGGCCTGATAATGTAAGAATAAGAGGTGTTTGAAGGGTTTGTTCCATGGTTTATGAACGCCTTAAATACCTGTCCTTCCAGTTGCTTTTTATCTCCATTAAGCTGGTTTATTCTATGCCAACTGCCGGATTGTGTAGCTGTGGATACAGTAATGTTTGTTTGCTGCGGGAACAGATAGGCTATTCCATCGTGTAATACCCATTTTGTGTCTGTAGTAAAAGAGTCAGCATTATTTTTTACAGATTGGTTGTTTTCCGTTTCGACACCACCTGATAGCCAGCACTGGTTAATTGTTGTTGTTACGGGAAGTCCTAAAGCAGATGTTATACCTGCTCCCAGACATACTACTTCGTTGTCAAAAAGAAACCATGCTTTTTTTGCGCTTAAACTGTCATGTTTAACTTCCATGGTTGCAAGTCCGTAAATTCCGTTGCTTACTCCGCCCACAAAATCAGTACTGCCGGGTACACGCCATTCTTGTTTAATGAGGGAGCCGCTATCATCAGGATAATCGTGAGAAGTAACCCCGGGAATCTTATCCCATTCCCACACAGGCATGATGTTGAGATATTCTTTTCCGCTTACCTGTATATTGGTAGCTCCGTCTGACAAAAATTTGCCCAAAACGTTCTCGTTATTGCCTCTTTCGGTTCTTAAAGTTCTGTTTGAGGCTGATTGTACACTAAATGTGTAAGCAGGTCGGGTGTGTAAAGCGTATCCTGCTTTCCAATAATATTGGTTACCTGGTGATATGTTGTAAGATCCTGGTTTCTTTTCTGTAATTCTTCTGATTGCCGAATCCCAGGTGGGATTGTTTTTAGGATCGATTATTTTTAATTTTTGAATTAATGGACTAATTTGGCCATATAAGGAATCTTTTCTACTGATCCCACGCCCTCTTACATTGAAGTCGTAGACATTGCCTCTGATGGTTTTAAGAAAGGTGGTGTTTAAGAAGTCTACCAATATCTTTAATTTTTCGGCAGGTAAAGCATATTCCGTCCCATGTAGATAGTATGCTGCATCGATAGAGTTACCTACAAAAACTCTTCCGTAGCTGGCTATGGCCTGTTGCTTCCCATGTTGGAAATAACTTCCATCCAGCTGGAGACCGGTTTTATCATTATTTATAGCTATAGGTTCATAAAGGTAGGTTGCTGCTGAGTCCAGTACTTCTCTTTTTTCTGTTAAACAGGCCCTAAATAAATAATGCAAAGCCTGATCGGAAGTATTGGCTCCGTCTCCTGCTTTTAACTTTCTCATCATTCTGGATATTAATTTGGCTTCCAACTCTGCAGATAGAGGTTTATTGGACTCCCGCATGATGATCATGATTTTCCCTAAAGCTTGTGGATAATAAATATCATTGTACCACCAATTGGGGTTTACAGGGTTTTTTATATACCAGTTTTCTAGTGAACGAATCAGCGCTCCATAAACATCCTGATCTTTATATAAATCGTTAGATGTACGGGTATAAGCCATAGCCATGTCAACCATACGTCTTAATGGATTGGCCATTGCATTGCTATAATCTATATCAGACCAGCTTCCATCAGGTTTTATCCGGGGAAGCTCTCTTTTTACTTTGGAGGCTAATTGTTTATCGTCTACACCTTCCTGTAAGTCTTTATCAATGCGCTTCATAATTTTGCTATAGGGTTCCCCAGCCCATACTTTAGAGCTGAGGATTACCATTGACACCATTAATGTCAAACAATTGATAAATTTCTTTTTGTGGAACTTCATGTTTTTTTTGTTAGTCAGTCACTTTTATGTTGAATTCTATAATCTTTGATTTGGAACCACCTGTAGTTGTTCCGAAGCATATAAATGAGGCTTTATAAACGCCTTTTTGTGCATATTTATGAACGTAGATGTTATTATTCAGAGACGAGGTGACATTTTTAACAATTGCAGTGGGTACATCAGGTGATGTTACATTCACAAAAATAGATTTGCTTAAAATCCAACTGGTATTATCTGGTTGAGTGGCAGCGCCTCCAACAATAGTTAAAGCAGTGTTTGAAGCAACCCATCGAGCATTCGCAGGAGTTCTCACGTTAGCAAATACAGTCCAATACCGACTATCGTTTTCCAGACTCAATAATGTCTGATTAGCTTCTGCTGTTGCTACTCCTGATATAACCAGATTGCTGATTGTCCAGGTTGGCTGAATAGACCCCATTTTCCCCATGTATTTAAAGGCAATTAGTAAAGAATCGTTCCCGTTACTCATTAAATCAGTTAGGTTCACGCTACCCGAGTTGACAGCTGTTGCGCTAGTGGCTAAAGCAAATCTACTGGTAATATCTGTCCAGGGAGCATTGATTACGGTTACAGAATCTCTGGATTTTAGCTTGGTGGTTGCTAAAACCTGTAGGGTATTTGTTTGGGTGCTATTTGCTGCGGTGGACGTAAAAGACATTACTGGCTGGTTTTCGCGATGATTGCGTTGATGGTTGATATAGCGATTACCGGCAGCTCCATTCCAGAAAGTGATATTATCGCTATACCCTGTTATTTCAAATTTACAGGTATCTCCCAATTTGAAAACTAGCGTATCCCCAATTATAGATCTTGCATTACTAATTTTAATGTCTGTTGTTGGGCTGGTTGGCTTAACGTCTTTTTGACAAGCACTAAATAATGACCAGCTAATTAACGATATAATGAATATTTTTTTCATTTCATGTTATGTTTTAGTAACCAGGGTTTTGTTTCAATTCTCTGTTTAGGTTAAGCTCGTAGGTTGGCTTTGGCAATAAGACATGGCGTTGTGTTATTCCCTGAATACCCAAATAACCATTGTTGTTTCCGGTAGAAGAATTGGTAATATCATTTTGTAAAGCATAGGATGAAAAAGCAGACATATCATCAACAAAATTTCCCCATCTTATTAAATCTGCTTTTCTTGAGGCTTCAAAACATAGCTCGCGCATTCTTTCGTCTTTTACAGCCTGAAAAAATTGTGTTTTGCTTAATGCCGGGTTCAATAGATATTCGGAACCATTAGTTATGGTTGCAGTAGCAGTAGCGGTTGTTCCGCTTGCCGGTGAGGCTATAGTTATGGTAGGAGCAGAGGTGTAATAGCTTCCTGCAACAAAATCTACCCGATTCTCCAGTTTAATACCTGTCACTTTACCAGAAGAGTTTACTACGGCAACAGCAGTTGCTCCGGCGCCGCCACCTCCTGAAATAGTAACTGCAGGGGGGGTAGCAGATGAATATCCGGACCCGCCATTAGTAACCGTAATGCTTTTTACAATATTCCCGTACATGGTTCCATAAGCTCTTTTACGGACCTCATTAATGGCATCATATGCTTCCTGAGGAGGGGTAGTATATTCAGGTAACATGTTCAATGCTTCGGCTTTCATTAACAATACATCTGAATAGCGTATTACAGGCCAGTTGATATTGTAGGTACCGTTAAGTCTGGAATCTTGTGGACAATATTCTCTTCTGAATTTACCACAAGACATTTGCCATATATTGTTTCTGGCTGCTTTAACTCTTTTGACATCACTGGTAGAAAAATAATAGTCAGCACAGTTCCAGTCTCTTCTAATGTCGTAAGATGCTTTATTAACCAGAGTGCTGTTAGGGTCTACCTGATAACTATCAAAAAGTTTTTTTGTAATGCTTACCCAACTGGCTGCATTATATGAGGTTGGGTCGAAGGTTCTGTAACCAGAGGTCACTCCTATAAAATTACCAATGTCATTTCCTGTTTTATTGGTTACCCCTGCTGCTGCGCCAAAGGATCCCCATTCGAGAATCATTTCACGAACATCGTATTTGTCCTGACATAAGTTAATAAAGATTTGTCTATAATCGGGATTGAGGCGATGAATGCCTGAGTTGATAACTTTGTTTGCGTAAGTAACTACATCTTTATATTTTTCTGTTTTGTTAAGAGGGAAGCCTGCCCAGTAAAGGTAAATTTTTGCAAGCATGGCCTGTACCGCGGTAATGGTTACCACATCACTATAGCCTACAGACGTTACAGTTCTGTCTTGTAGCAGTATTTCTGCTTCTTTCAGGTCTGCTTCCATTTGTTGGTATATTTGTTCCTGAGAGGCCGCCGGAATGTTTACTTCGCCAATGCCCGGACTTTTTAAAATGAGAGGAACCTCTCCGAAGTTGGTGGTTAAAATAAAATAATTGAATGCTCTTAAAAACAGGGCCTGTCCTTTAATATAACCACGTTTCTTCTCGTCCATAGTGGGTTTGTTAATGTTTTCCAACAGCATGTTGGCATTATTTATTCCCAAATAAGGCCATCTCCAAACATCAGAGATATAGGTGTGGCCAGCAGAATAAGAAGAATAGTAAACACCTCTGGCTTCACCATTTACAGGTCTGTTTGGTAACATTTCATCCGTGGTACTTGTGAAATTGTAATTCAATACCTGTCCGTACATTCTTTCATACATCATATTACTATAAATTCCATTTAAAGCCACTTGTAGCTGATCGGCGGTTTCATAATAATTTGCCGGAGTATATGAATCAGTAGGTTTAGTATCCAAAAACTTTTCGCATGAAGAGAATACTGTCCCTGCAAGCAGTAATGTTATAATGAATTTATTTTTCATGTCTTCGCTTATTAGATTAATAATGATTAAAATGTGGCATTTAATCCAAAGGTTATTGCTTTAGACTGAGGATATGTACCATAATCAAATCCAGGGGTTCGGTTTCCAGGTCTGGCAGAAGCCTCGGGGTCCAATCCTGAGTAATTAGTAAATGTTAACAGGTTTTGTGCTGAAATATTTGCTTTCAGCTTGCTTATTTTTAACGTTTTTAATAATCTGTCTTCAAAAGTATAGCTTAACTGTAGTGTTTTTAGTCTTAGATAAGAACCGTCTTCTACTACTCTTGACGAGTAGTTAGCGGCAGCCATACCTCCGGCTCTGAATAAAGTATTGCTTGGATTGGTTGGTGTCCAGCGATCTGCGTAGGATGCATATTGATTTAGGCTTGGATTAAGAACAATCCCTCCTTCAAATACATACCTGTTTGCATTGATGATATTGTTACCGTAAGACCATTGCATGAACACACCCAGATCCCAATTTTTATAAGTGAAATTATTGCTAAAACCACCTGTGTGGATAGGAAGTCCGCGACCGATAATGGTGTAATCATCTGCATTAACTGTCATGTCACCATTAAGGTCTTTGTATTTAATGTCTCCGGGTTGTATGGATGCTCTTGTTGCTCCGTTTGTTGTAATATTTGGTTTTAGCAAGTAAGATCCATCGGGCATTTTGTCGAAATCACCATACTGATAGACCCCATCAAAAATAAGCCCGTACATCTCTCCCACAGAACGACCTTTTACTGATATATAAGGTGATAAACTTGTATAGGTTGTGTTAAAAAAAGTTCCCGATCCGGCTAATAAGATATTTTGTCCTTCGTTCAGGTCAATAATTTTGTTCTTATTGAAGCTGATATTGAAGTTACTTGTCCAACGGAAGTTTTTTGTTTGTATGTTGGTGGTATTTACGGTGAATTCTAAACCTCTGTTTTCCAGGTTTCCTATATTTTTAAAGCCTGTGCTGCTTTGGATTCCGTTTGCATAAGGCAATTCTGCATTTAATAACAGGTCTTTTGTAATTCTTTTATAAGCATCGATAGTTAAAGAGATCCTGTTTTTTACAAAGCTCAGATCCAAACCAATATTTCCTTGTTCATTGGTTTCCCATTTAAGGTCTTTGTTACCTGCAGCAGTAACTACTGCCCCTGTTGCTCCTGGTTGTCCGTTCATAGAATACCAGTAATTAACATTGCTGAGATCCAATAGAGGAAGGTATGCGAAGTCTCCAACGCGGTTATTTCCTGAAGCCCCATATCCAACTCTTAATTTGGCATCGTATATAAAGTTTACATTTTTCATGAACTTCTCACGACTGAAGCGCCATCCCGCAGAAGCGGAAGGAAAATAGCCCCATCTGTTGCCTGCTGCAAATTTGGAAGAACCATCTGCTCTAAAAGAAGCAGTTAATAAATATTTCCCCTGATAGCTGTAATTCATACGGCTAAGGACAGAAGCCAATGTCCAGGAAGAAGCTCTAAACACGATTTTTGTGTTTTGTGTAGGAGACAAGTCTATGGCTTCTATGCCTAAACTTTCGTCAGAAATCTGACTGGCATAAGTATAACGAAAAGTACTTGTGTTTTTTTGAGCAGAAAACCCACCTAAAAGAGTTAAATGATGGTTTTTGTTAAAAGTAGTTTTATAGGTGATTGTATTGTCGCTTAACCAGCTGAATGTAGGAGCTATAGCATAGGTAGCGTTAGGTCCTTGTGCATTAGGGACTTTAGTTTGTCCTGCCTGGGTATAAGAATTGTTGAAAATATTAGTCTCAGTACTTCTGTTTGTAAAACCTCCTCCTACGCGAAGTTTTAATTTGTCTGTAAATGAATACTCTGCGTAAGCATTGGTAACCATAGAAGTATTTTTATACTTTGTTAGTTGGTTTGACAAACTTATATAAGGGTTTACCCTGTAATCTTGGGCAGTGGTTCCTGTGATCTCGTTAACCGGATCGTAAAAGTCTTCCAGTAAGTTGTTGTTATCATCCTTTCCGCTGAGAGAGGTAACTGGTCGGTATCCCCATACGGAATACATTAGTACAGATGACGCATAAAAGTTAGTAGCAGAGATAGGAGTACCATAATTCTCGGTATAAGAATAATTGATGTTTATTCCTGCTTTAAGCTTTTTATTCACTTTTTGATCTAAAGCTAATCTGGATTGGTAACGCTTAAATCCGCTGAATTTAACGATTCCGGTTTGATCGTTGATATTAGCAGATAGTGAATAAGTGGTTTCTGCATTTCCGCCTCTTAAAGCAATATCATGGTTTTGGTTTTGGCCATTATGGAATACATGATCCTGCATATCTATGCTTTCTGCATTTCTATAATCTTCTACTGTATAGGTGTTTTTTAGATAGACAGAATCTGCGAAAATAGAGTTAAGCTCCTTTACATAACTCACAAACTGGTATCCGTTCATTACGGGTATTTTGTTAGGAGATTTTGTCATCCCATAATACCCATTGTAAGTAATTTGTGGTTTTCCCTGTTTTCCCTTTTTAGTTGTTATTAATACAACACCGTTAGAACCTCTGGCACCATAGATAGCTGTTGCCGAAGCGTCTTTCAGAATATCTATACTTTCTATATCTGAAGGACTTATGCTGTTAGCATCTGCATCTTCGGAAGGAAAGCCATCAATCACAAAAAGAGGAGAGTTGTCCTGTGATATAGAACCCGCACCGCGAATTACAATATTTGCGGTTGAGCCAGGTTGACCGCTATCTGTAGATACCTGAACGCCTGCAACACGCCCAGCCAATGCCTGATCGAAAGATTTAACGGGGGCCTGTTCCATTTCTTTCATATTTACAGAGCCCACAGCGCCGGTCAAATCCTCACGTTTAGAGGTTCCGTATCCTATTACCACAATCTCACTCAAGGAAGTTTGCTGATCTTTCATGGTAACATTAATTACCGTAAGGGCTCCTATAGTGATTTCTTCGTTGGCAAAGCCTAAATAAGAAAACTGAAGAACAGATTTAGGTGAAGCATTAATGGCGTATTTACCGTTAACATCTGTTACAGCAGAAGCAGTACTCCCTTTTACCCTTATATTTACCCCGGGCATAGTTACGCCGCTTTGGTCGCGTACGGTACCGGATATTTTTACGGTTTGTGCCTGTACTGTCTGTACAATAATTGTGAGTAGTATCATGCATACAAAGACAATACTGTTTTTGGACTGAATAATTGGAGGCAACTTTAATAGATGCTGCCATATGCCGCTTTCTCTCATAATGGAAACAGGTTAGTTTAAAGATTTATAATGTTTTTTTGTGTGTGTTTATCGCCAATATTTATATTTGGCTAAACCAAAACTATGTTGAAAATAATAGAAGGAGGGGGGAGAAAATGAAAAAAATAGACCTATTTTTTAAAATACAGCATTTTTTTGTTGAAAAAGGGCAGTTATCCAAAAGAGATAGAAGGTTTTTTAAAAGCAAAGGTCTTTTTTGCGTTTTGTTGTTTCTCTTGTTTCATGATTTTATAAAAGCTCAGAAACCCGATAATAGTTTTGAACATTTTAACGTTGAACAGGGGCTTTCTCAGGCTTCGGTGCTTTCTGTGACGCAAGATAATAGGGGGTTTATGTGGATTGGGACACGGTATGGTTTGAACAGATATGATGGTTATCGTTTTAAGAACTTTTATGCCGATGGTAAAAAAGGAGATTTATCAGGTAACGAAATCATGGCCTTACTTTCAGATAATAAACATAACCTGTGGATAGGTACAACGGCCGGACTTAATTTGTACCGACCCAATACAAATGATTTCGATGAATTTAAAGCAGATCCTTTCAACCCAAAGTCATTAAGCAGTAGTGCGGTATCTTGCTTGTTTCAGGATTCGAGAGGAAGTGTGTGGATAGGTACCTATAATGGTTTGAACAGGTTGATAGATTTTAAAACCAAAAGTTTTGAAAAGATAGATATCTCTGAAGGAGAAAATGGGTTTAAGAGTATTCGATGTATTTATGAAACCAAAGATAAAACGCTTTGGGTAGGTACTACAAGCGGCCTCGTGACTATTGCTTTTAATGGAAGGCAATATGAGAAAAACAGTATAAAAAAATATATAGTTTCGGGGACAGAGGGCAGTATTAGTAATAATACGGTTACTTCAATTATAGAAGATAGAAAAAAACGAATCTGGGTAGGAACTCAATCGGGTTTAAATCTATTTGACCCATCAACAGGGAAGTTTACTGTATTTAAGAAAACGGAGGAACCCAATTCTATTATCAGCAATAATATCCGAAAAATGCTGATGGACGATATGGGGTATATCTGGATTGGGACTTTAGAAGGCCTCAGCGTTATGGATCCTGATCAGCTTAAATTTTATAATCTGAATCAAAATATGGAAACCAGGAATGGGTTAAGTCAGAATTCCATTCATAGCATGTATAAAGACAGAAGTGGTTCCACTTGGGTAGGAACTTATTTTGGAGGAGTTAACGTTCATCATCCGTCAACTACCTTTTTTAAGAATTTTCAGCATAAGGAAAACGAGCCCAGTTTAAGTGATAATGTAGTAAGTTCGATTCTGGAGGATGATAAACATAATCTCTGGATTGCCACAGAAGGCGGAGGGCTAAATTATTACGATAGAAAATCAAAATCTTTTATTTGTTATAAACACGATCCCTATCGTGAAACAAGTATTGGTTCCAATTTGATCAAGATTTTACTTCCTGAAGGAGAAGATGTTTTATGGATTGGTACTCATGGAGGAGGAATAAACCGGTTTGATAGGCGAACAGGTATATTTAAACGTCTACTTTCCAGTGTACAGGAGCAGGAAATGATTGGTTTGCAAGTAACTTCATTAATTCATTTTGATAATAAAAGGCTATTGATAGGAACCCAAAGAGGACTTTTTATTTCTGACGAATCGAAAAGTAATTTCTATAACTTTGATATTAAAATCCCTGAAGAGGCTGCTTCTATACAGATTAAGGCTTTGTATAAAGCTAATAATGGAGATATTTGGGTGGGGACTAATGAAAATGCCTATTTATTAAAAGCAAACTCTCGAACGCTTATACCTATAAGCACTTTAACTAAAATGTCTGATTTGAGGGTTCGGGCTAACTTTATTACCAGTGACAGCCATCATAATATCTGGATAGGCACCTATTATAAAGGATTGGTAAAGTATGATACCAAACATCAAAAAATAACAAACTACACCAAGGAGCAAGGACTTCCTCATGATAACGTTGTAGGTTTGATTGAAGACCAGACGGGGATTCTATGGATTAGTACAAGTAACGGACTCTCGTCCTTTAGTTCAAAGACGCAGCACTTCAAAAATTACAATACATCTGATGGTCTTTTGAACAATACATTCAATGTTAATGCAGTTACCCGTACGTATTCAGGAGACCTTTTTTTTGGAGGCTATAATGGATTTACAAGAGTCATCCCTCATAATATAAAAGAAAACACTTATAGGGCCCCCGTATATTTTACTGGTTTGGAAATATCTAATAAACCAGTTCCCATTTTAGACTCAACAGGAATTCTTGAGCAAGATCTTAGTTTGTTACCCGATATAGAGTTGAGTTATAAACAGAATACATTTAAGGTAGATTTTGCCTTGCTCAATTTCATAAAATCCAATAAAAATAGTTATATATATAAACTTGATGGTTTTGAACAGGTATGGCATCAAAGTAATATCCCACAAGCAAGCTATATTAATGTTCCACCTGGAAAGTATACTTTATTGGTAAAAGGGTATAACAACGATGGATATACAGAAAATGTACCTAAAGAGCTTAAAATAGTTATTACCCCACCGTTTTATCAAAGTGGATGGGCTTATTTACTCTATTCAATATTATTTATAGCAGTGCTTTACCTGTTCTTTAGATATTTACTAATTAATGCTCTGTTTAGAAAAGAACAGGAAACAAACCAGCTAAAGCTAAATTTCTTTACAAACATATCACACGAGATTCGAACACCACTTACGCTTATTACTGGTCCGTTAGATCAACTTTTGCAGAAAGACTACAAAGATTCCTACCTGGAAAAACAACTGAGAACCATTAAGCTGAATACTGATCGTTTGATGGAATTGGTAACAGAGCTCCTTGATTTCAGAAAGATAGAGGAAGGTAAAATGAAGCTGGAATTAACTAAAACTAATCTGTCCGATTTTTGCCAAGAAGTATTTCTTGTGTTTAAACCTTTAGCCGAGTCTCGGGCAATTTATTATCATTTTGATTCTGATTGTCAGGAGCTGGAAATAGCATTTGACCGGTCCAAAATGGAAAAGGTGCTGTTCAATATTCTTTCAAATGCGTTTAAGTTTACAGAAGATAACGGGCAAATTGCCTTTAGAGTCGTAAATTTAGATAAGGAGGTCGCAATATATATAGCAGATAATGGAAAGGGAATAGCAGAAGAAGATCATCAGAAAATTTTTGAGAATTTTTATCAGTCAGATAACACGCGTAACCATAGTTCTGGAATAGGCCTTGCTTTTTCAAAAAGTATTGTTTTGCTGCATGGGGGGAAAATAGGCGTTAAGAAAAATGGATATGAAAATATGGATACCTGTTTTGAAATTATTATTCCTAAAAATCTTGTGGGGGGGAATGATCTCCAAAACCAGGGAATTAAGTCGGAAGCTTTTTTAACCCAACATATACTCGCTGGGATACAAAAAGAGACTTTGCCGGAAAAAGAATTGGTTGAAGGGAATCTGGAAACTATACTTATTGTAGAAGATAATGAGGAAATCAGACAATTGATAGTGTCTGTTTTAGCGGGAAAGTATAATGTATTACAAGCAGGAGATGGAAAAATTGGTTGGGAACTGGCAAAGAAAGAACTTCCAGATCTAATAATAAGCGATGTAATGATGCCAGAAATGGATGGCTTAGAGTTGTGCTCTTTGGTTAAGTCGGAAGAATCTACAAGCCATATTCCTGTGATTTTGCTGACTGCCAGAGCGGCGTCTATCCATCAAATAGATGGACTGGAGACAGGTGCAGACGCTTATGTTACCAAACCTTTTGATATTAAGGTTTTGGAATTAACGATGAGGAATATTCTTACCTCAAAAGAGAAATTAAGACGAAAATACAGTAAAGACGTTTTTATAGAAACCCATCAGCTGACAGCGAATAACAGAGACAGGCTGTTTTTAGAAAAAGTTATTGCGTTTGTTGATAAATACCTTTCAAGCTCTGAATTAAGTGTGCCCATGTTAACCTCAGAAATAGGCATGAGTCAACCCGTCCTGAACAAAAAATTAAAATCCCTGACAGGAATGGGGGCCAATGATTATATTAAATCTATTAGATTAAAACGGGCAGCCCAATTGTTAAAAGAAACAAAGATGCCTGTTTCTGAAATAGCTTATGCTACTGGATTTAATGAAAGGAAATACTTTAGTCAGGAGTTTAAGAAGCAATTTGGCGTTTCGCCAACAGACTACTCTTCTTCTGAGGAAAATTAGAAAGGCTCCCAAGGTGTTAAGTTGAGTCCGGGAACCTTCTTTGTTTTTTTAGGGTGTTATTCTCCAGGAGATTATCTCAGAAATTACCGTTTGAAAAAAGCATGTTTGTTGCTTTTGGAATCTGATAGTAGAATCAATGAGGTAGCTTTTAATGTAGGGTTCAATTCAGCATCGTATTTTACCAAAGCTTTCTACAAATGTTATGGTATGTCTCCAAAAGAATTTATCAATCATCACGTAAAAAATGTAAAGAAGAATGCTTGACGCAAGAACGGATATTCTTCTTTTTTTTATATAAATTCGGAACAAACTATTTTTCAAGGAAATGAAGAAATACTTGCTACTGGCGCTTTTATTAATACAATTAAATGTTTTTGCACAAGAAAACCCCGAAATAGAATTTGTAAGAAATACAAAAGGATTATTGTCTTTCAGGCTTTCTTTGGTTAATGCAGGAACAGTGAACATAGACTGGGGAGATGGTAAGCTACAGCCATATAAAGTTAACGAAGCCTCAAAAATAGCAGATGCCACCAATATCAGTGAAACGGTAAAAAGAAATGTGCGAATCAAAATCTATGGAAGTGGGATAAGGTTATTCTCCTGTAATGACCAGTTTATCACAGAAATTGATGTGCAAAATGCAAATAGTCTCACAACTTTCGAATGCACAAAAAATTATATTAAGTTAGTCGATCTCTCAAACAATAAATCTTTGAGAACAATTAATGTGAGTGCCAACAGATTAAAAAACTTAAATGTTAATCAGAACAAAAAATTGGTTTCTTTAAATTGTGCCTATAACTATTTATCGGATATAGATATATCTAAAAATACAGCACTGCAATATCTGAATGTGTCAGACAATAACATGAAAGATATTGATTTGAGCCAACATAAAGCTTTAAGAAATCTATCCATTAGTGGGAATAAAATAAAAAAACTAAATGTCAAGCCTTTTACTGAGTTGAAAACTTTGGATATAACATATTGTAAGTTTTCTGCATGTGATCTTAATCGTATATTCGATAATTTGCCAGCAAGGCCTTTGGAAGAAAAGGCAGATAGAAAAAATCTGCTTATTACACAAAATAAAGGTGTGGTTGGAAGCAATCCCAATATTGCTAAAAACAAAGGCTGGAGTTTAGACGTGGAGGGGAAAGGTTCTGTAGCTTGTCCTTAGTTTTTTGAACGGAGCAGTATATAAATCTATAAAAGGCTATTATATACTGCTTTAGCCAGATCTTGATTATCCGTGTCGCCTGCATAATCCCAATACATACCACCAAGAAGGCCCATTTTTTTGATAAGGTCGCATTTAAGCTTTATTGATTCTTTGTCTTCATAAGTACAAACAAACTTATTGTCAGTATCTACCAGATAAGGTGCTTTTGATGTATTGTCCCATTTCCTTTTATAGTCTTTTAAGTTAACTATGTTGCGATAATCTATAAAATCTCCCACTTCTTTTGTTCCTCTGCCATAAAAAGGAATACCCATAACTAATTTATGATAGGGGATGCCAGCATTAAAATGTTTGATTATTGACTCTTCAACAGAGAGATTTTGGGTGAAATTTGATTTATATAGGCCTGCATGATGAAAAGGAGGAGAGGCCATATCGTAAGTCATAATATTTACAAAATTTATAAAAGGATTGATGGATTTGAGATTTATATACTTAGGCTCGGCAGCTGTTGCTAAAGTGAGGAGCTTCTTTTTTCCTATGGCATTTCTAATATCTTTCATTAGGAGTGTAAAATTCCCGGTGTCGTCCAGAGAGCTTGATATCCCGGCTTCTTTAGAAGTCGGATATTCCCAATCAATGTCAATACCATCTAATCCAAATTCTTTTACTTTTGATGCACAGTCACGGGCAAAGCTTAATCTGAGGGTGGGATTTGCAGCCATTTCACTAAAATTACCGCTTCCCCATCCACCAATTGAAAGAAGAACTTTAAGTTTAGGATTTATCTTTTTCAACGAAACAATTTCTTTAAGCCGGGTTTCATTATCTATTCTTACGCTATTGAAGTTTTTACTAACATGTCCAAAAGCATAATTGATATGGGGCATTAAAAAAGGATCTGGTTTCACGTTGCTCCACGAGGTTACGTAGGCAATAATTTTCCTTTCACCTGCGTTAACCTTAATAATAAAGCTTAAGAGGATTAATAATAAAGTGTTTAATGTTTTTTTTCTCATAAATCCAATGTCGTTGAAAGAGTCTTACATTGTTAAACAGCGTGATTGTTAGTTAAATATAAAAATAATTAATGTTGTATTACGTTAGAGAGGGATGAATTTGATATTCTGTTTTTGAAAGATAATACATCATTTTGTTACAATTAATACGAGGTGGTTGTTTAAACCAATTTGTTTTAGAAAGGTCTTATCCTAAAACAAACTTAAATTGAAAGGTTATGAAGAGGTTATTTTTTATGTCTGTTTTAATAGCAAGTGTTTTTACGTTTAAAACCGCAGACGCACAGGTTAAACTAAATGTTAACGTCAATATTGGGACTCAACCTTTGTGGGGACCAGTCGGATATAGGTATGTTGAGTACTACTATTTGCCCGACATTAACGCTTATTATCATGTCAACAGTAAAAAATATACATATTATAATGGTAAAAAATGGTTAACAGTTGGAAATCTTCCAAAAAAATATCGTCATTATAATTTATACAATGGATACAAAGTTGTGGTGAATAAGGAAAGACCTTGGGTTAATCATAATTATTATGCAAGCCACTACGATAAATACAAAGGTTATAAAGGTCAACCGAACCTTAAAGATTATCGGAGGGATGAAAGAGAGAAGCATTCAGATCATAAAAAGTACAAGGGGAGTAGTAATCATCGGCATTATTCCTTGAGTGGTAGATAGGGAAAGGGCCTTTCGGCCCTTTTTTTGATGCTTATGTTTATAACTCTAATTTTTATCCTAAATAATATTCCCGATTTTTGAGGATTCAAGGATTGTAGAATAAGCATGAAAGTAGTTATAGCCGAGAAACCATCAGTAGGAAGAGAATTAGCAAAAGTTTTTGGAGCAACCACCAGAAAAGACGGCTATATTGAAGGCAAAGGATATACTTTTACATGGGCTTTTGGGCACCTTTTGCAGCTGGCTCCCCCTCAGGAATACGGGTTTTACGGCTGGCGGAAAGAGAATTTACCTATGCTGCCGCAGAAGTTTAAACTCTCTATCCGAAAAATAAAGACCAAAGATGGGTTGGTAGAAGACCCCGCAGTAAAAAAACAATTAGATACCATAAAACGCTTGTTTGATGAATGTGATGAAATTATAGTAGCAACGGATGCCGGGCGAGAAGGAGAGTTGATTTTTAGATATATCTATTATTATCTAAAATGTAAAAAGCCATTTCGCAGGCTCTGGATTTCATCGCAAACAGATGAGGCTATAAAAGATGGTTTCAGAAACCTGAAGCCAGGCACAGAATACGATACCTTGTTTAACTCGGCACATGCCCGGTCACAGTCAGATTGGCTGGTTGGTATGAACGCTACACAAGCACTAAGTATCTCTGCAGGCAATAAAGCTGTTCTTTCTTTAGGAAGAGTGCAAACGCCCACATTGGCAATGATTTGTGCCCGCTATCTGGAGATTAAAAACTTCGTTCCCAAAATTTATTATCAGGTAGCTATTCAACTAAGTAAAGGAGAGCAGTTTTTTAAAGCCATATCAACAAAAAACTTCGATACCAAAGAAGAAGCCGAAGCTGTTTTAGCTAAAGTTTTAGATGTTGAATCTGGAAACCCCACAGGCGGACACATCAAAAATGTAGAAGGAAAGGCGAAAAAAGAACCGCCCCCGTTATTACATGATTTAAGCTCTTTACAACAGGAAGCCAATAAAAAGAAAGGCTATACAGCAGACCAGACTTTAGGTATTTTGCAGAATTTGTACGAAAGTAAGCTAGTGACTTATCCAAGAACTGGTAGCAGATATATTGGAGATGATATCTTTGCTACTGTCCCCGACTTAATAGCCAAATACAAAAGCCATAATTTTTTCGGTAAATCGGCAGAGTTTTTATTGGAGAACAAGCTGAATAAGCGCAGTGTAAATGCAAAAAAAGTAACAGATCACCACGCTGTTCTGCCAACGGGAATAGATCCGGGATACCTGCCTGAAGATAAACAAGCCATTTATGATATGGTTGTGGGACGAATGCTGGAAGCCTTCCACCAGGATTGTATAAAAGAAACAACGAAAATTTCCATAGAATCAGGTAGCGATTTTGTGGCCAACGGAACAGTTATAAAAACAGCAGGCTGGCGCTCAGTTTTCAATGATCCGGATGATGAGAAAAAAGATGCCTCCGAAAATGCGACCCTGCCAAAAGTAGATAAGGGCGAAAACTTGCCCGTAACCAAAAAGGCAGTAGTAGAAAAACAAACCAAGCCAAAGCCCCAATATACCGAAGCAACTTTGTTGAAAGCACTGGAAACCTGCGGAAAGGAAATAGAAGATGAAGAGTTGCGCTACGCGATGAAAGATAGCGGATTGGGAACTCCGGCTACGAGAGCGTCTATTATAGAAACCTTAATTACCAGAGAATACATCACCAGAGAAAAGAAAAACCTGATTCCCAGCTCTAAAGGTTTAGCCATTTATGATGTGGTGAAAGAAAAGAAAATTGCACAGGCAGAGCTAACCGGGCAATGGGAAAAAAGGTTGGAGGAAATCAGAGGAGGGGCATCAGTCCTTGATTTTAAGAACGAGATTATAGATTATACCAGAAATATTACTCAGGAGCTATTGGTAGCAGGAGCAGGGCTAGAAAAAATGCTGGTTACAGGATAAGACAAAAATGCAGCAAGAATTTATTGCGTTAAGAAAAATTCATAGTTTAGCGTACAAATAGACCAATAGCCGAAATGTGCCTCAATAGTTTCTTTATTTCCGTTTTTCTCTCCTTTTGCATTGCAGCAAATGCTCAAGACACCACTTTGGTTGAATTAGATTCCTTTATAAAGCAGAAAGATAAATTCGATCAGGAAAAAAGAAAACGTATAGACAAGCTTGAAAATAACCTGCAACAACTAAAGGAAGGCGATCTCGAAAAAAAATACACTACCTACCTGGCCCTTTACGAAGAATATAAAACATTCGATTTCAATAAAGCTTTTGAATTTTCCAATAAACTGGAAGAAGTAGCAGCTCTTCAGAAAGACTCTGTGAAAATAGCCTATTCAAAAATGAAGAAAGGTTTTATATTATTGTCTTCTGGAATGTTCAAAGAAACCTTTGATGCTTTAAAATCTGTGAATGCAAATTCTCTGACAGACAGCATGCGGGCAGAATACTATTTCCTAACAGCCAGAAGTTATTATGACTTGGCAGATTATGATAAAGACCAGTATTTCTCTCCGCGATATGTGGAAAAAGCAGGGTTATATATAGATTCAGCGGGTTATTTATGCAACGAGAATTTTTATAGGTATCGGTATTTCCAGGGGCTCAAGAACCTCAAATTGGGAAATATTACTCTGGCGTCCGATATTTTAAACAAGTTGCTTTCCGAAGAAGATTTATCTTATAGCGACTATGCCGTTATAGCATCCACGTTAAGTGATATCTATATCCAGCAGAACAATACTCAAAGAGCTATTTATTTATTAGCAAAAGCTGCTACTGCAGACATAAAAGCTTCTACAAAAGAAGCCGCGGCTATGGTTAACCTTGCGCAAATCCTGTATCAGAAAAACGACGTTAAAAATGCCTATACCTTTATTAACGCAGCCATGGATGACGCTAATTTTTATGGTGCCAGGCAAAGAAAAGTGCAGGTAAGCGCATTGTTAAAAGTAATCTCAGGAGTAAAAGTCAATTCAGTAGAAGAACAGCGCAGAGTATTAACCCGGTTTGTTTTAGCCCTTGCGGTACTTTCGCTTACTATTATTGCATTTGCTATCATTATATACAGACAATTAATTAAACTGCGCAAAGCAGATAGAGTGATCACAAAAGCAAACGAATCTTTAAAGCAGACCATCGTAAAGCTTAATGAAGCCGATAAGATTAAAGAAGAATATATAGGCTATTACTTTAATATCAATTCCGAATACCTGGATAAACTGGCCTTGCTAAAGAAAAGCATTGCCAGCAAGCTGGAAAAAAAGAATTACGATGATATCAAGATTGCTATAGACAAAATAAACCTGCATAAAGAGCGTGAAAACCTTTACCTGAGGTTTGACAAAACCTTTTTGCAACTATTCCCAAACTTTGTAGACGAAGTAAACAAGCTTTTTAAGGAAGAAGATCAGTTTATTCTCTCTTCAAATCAGGAGTTAAATACAGAATTGAGGATTTTTGCCCTTACCAGAATGGGAATTACGGATAACGATAAAATAGCCCATATTCTGGACTATTCTGTAAATACAATTTATGCTTATAAAAATCGTGTAAAGAACAAATCTATTGTCCCTAACGACAAATTTGATGACTATTTGATGAAAATCAGAGGCGTTTAACTCCATATTTAGTTAATATTTTTAAAGCGCCTTGTTTTGCATAATTTGTTGTTTTTCAGTGATTTAATTGTTTGTTTGCTTTAATATTTTCTATATTTCACTAAAAAATATTGCTTTCCCTTTTAATACAAGCTTTCTTTGTCATGTCTCGGAATAAACCGGGTTTAAACCAATTTTTTAATTAACCTAAAATCATGAAAACAATTAGAGCATTGCTTCTTTTGTGTCTGGTTTCTTTATTCTTTTTACAATTTGGATGTAAAAAGCCAGATGATGGTTCTTATGTAGATCCTATAACACTTTACGAAAAAGTAAAAGGCGAGTGGAAATTAAACGATATCTCTCAGGTAGACGAAACAGCAAAGGTTGCCGGAATATCTCCAGATGAAATTAGTCTCTTTAGCCAGTTTGGATTCGAGAACTTAACATTGTCTTTGCAGGTAGATGAGAAAAACAGTCCCACTGTTTATTCTGTAAGTGGGGATGCGCCAGAATTATTCCCTAATTCAGGTTACTGGGATTTAAGCACTTCTTTTCCTGCCGCAAACGGGACTGCTCCGGTTATCAATCTGTATTCAGATCAGGCGAAGACCGATTTACAGGCTCAGCTGAGTGTAGTGTCTGTTCCCGGAGCAAAAACAGAAATGGAGCTAAAACTAACGCGTAAGTCGGGAGGAGTGGCCTTCGTTTCATACAGCTATAAATTGACCAATGTTCAATAGAAAACCAAAAGAACCATGAAGAAATTTTTATACATCATGTTAGGATGTCTGCTTTTCTCGGCAGGCACTCTAAAGGCGGCAACAACAATTACAGATCCAGATAAAGTGTGGACAGTTCCCGCCGTATACGCAATGGACGAAGAAGTTACCTGGTATTTTGATTTTGCAAGTGCCAGTCAGGTAGGTGATGGTGAGGCATTATACATGTGGATCTGGGCACCCACAAATCCAACAGGCGCTCCCGTTCCGTTGCAATATAAAGGAGATAGAATATGGGCTATAACCATGACTCCGACTACCTTCTTTAATATGACCATTCAGCAGTTATTTGATAATAAAGAACCTTTTTATTTTCTGATAAGAGATTTAGATGCCACAAAACTGACCGGAACGCTATCCATTCCAAAAACCGATTTCATTAAGAATTTTACCGAAAGCGGAAAGGTTATGGATTTTGCCCCATCAGATTTTCAGATAGGAGGAACATTAAGTATTCTTTTCAACTCTAATCTGGTAGAAGGTTTTAATCCGGTGTCTTCAACCGTACATATGCATGGCGGTTTAAACGATTGGGACAAAGTGAAGGGATTTGATGCCTGGCTGCCCGAAATAAGAACAAAAACAGCCTTTAAACATTTAGGCAACGGTATTTATAAAAAAGATTTAGTACCACAAACTTATTTCGGTGTAAGCGAAGATTACGACATGCAGAATATTGTCTTTGTTGTGGCCAAATATAACGGAAATGATGCTTCGCCAGATTGGGCAGGAGCTTCACCGGATTTCAAGATCCTGGCTCCCGGTGTTCCGGAACCGCCACCGGCAAAACTCTATTTTTTCCCATTAAAAGTTAGTCTTAGCGACATATGGACCATTACAAGAGAAAATAACAATCGTGGTCAGAGATTAGATTATACCATTACCGGAGGGGCAAAAACGCTCTCTGGCGAAATGGAAGGAACCATGGCCAGACAAAGGGTATTTATCAATCTGGCCAAAGAGTTTAAAGGGATGCAAATAGATAAACTGCATGTATTGATAAAAGATCAGAACGGGACAACAATACACGATGGCGATATCTCATTAGCAAACATAGACAAGCCTGCTAAATAATTATCAATTATGAATCTCAAGAATTTATCTAAATATATTCTGATACTTATCACGCTGATAGGAGCTATTGGCGAAGGATATGCACAAAGTTCAATTACCGTTACAGGAACGGTAACCGACAAAGAAAAGTTGCCTTTAATTGGTGTTGGTATTGGCGGAAAGTCGGGCAGAGGTACTCAAACCAATGTAGAAGGTAAGTTTACGCTTACAGCCACAGAAGGCGAACTGCTTACATTTTCGTATATCGGTTACAATACCATTCAATTGCCGGCAAAGGCAATAATGAATGTCGTATTAGAAGAAAATGCGGTAATGCTGGAAGCCGTTCAGGTAGTAGATGTAGGTTACGGAACCATGCGTAAGTCTGACCTTACAGGAGCAATCTCCTCTGTTTCAGCAAAAGATTTACGACAGGGAGTAATTACATCTGCAGAACAGTTATTGCAGGGAAAAGTTGCCGGTTTAACCGTAGTTCAGCCTAGTGGCGATCCAACTCAGGGATCTTCGCTAAGACTTCGTGGAGGAACCTCGCTTTCGGCAAGCAACAGCCCGTTAATTGTAGTAGACGGAATCCCGGGAGTAGACATGAATACGGTTCAACCCAATGAAATCCTTTCTATAGATGTGCTGAAAGACGCATCAGCTGCGGCTATTTACGGATCCAGAGGAGCAAACGGAGTAATAATCGTAACGACCAATAGAGAAAATGCAGGAAAATCTATGAATTACAACGGCTATGTTGCTGTTGGTAACGTCGCAAAGAATTTAGACCTGTTATCTGCAAACCAGTGGAGAGCTTATGTGAGGGAAAATAATATTTCGGGAGCAATAGATTATGGTGCTGACACCAACTGGCAGGAAGAATTGCAAAGAACAGCTGTTTCAAACTCACACAACATCTCTTTTACCAACGGAGGAAAAGAAGGAGGTTATAGAGCGTCTATCAGCTACCTGAATTCAGAAGGGGTTATCAAGACAAGTGCATTGAACCGTTTATCCGGAAATCTATCTGCTCACCAAAAAGCCTTGAATAATCGTTTAAAACTGGAAGCCAGTGTTTTTGCAAACCGGGATAATTACAATCCGGTAGACATTGGAATTTATGAAAGAGCTTATAATCTGAATCCGACACTTCCGGTTATGCAAAACGGAGCTTACACACAAATAGGCGGAACAAACAGCAACAATCCTGTAGAAGTATTGATGAACAGACAGGATGACCAAACCAGAAAAAGATTATTGGGCTTTGCAAAAGCAGAAATCGATATTATAGAAGGGTTAAAAGGAGTAGTGAATACTTCCTACGAATACAATTCGCAACAGGGACGATTTTTCTGGCCATCTTATTCCTTTAATGGACAAACAGATAAAGGCTACGCAAGAAGAAGCACCGGAGATTATACCAACTCTCAGGTAGAAGCGTATTTAACCTATGATAAGGTATTCGATAACATCCATCGTTTCAACGTTACCGGAGGTTATTCTTACCTGATTAACACTTACGAAGGTTATGGTGCAGAAAGAAGAGGTTTCGACTCTGATTTGTTCGGATACAATAATCTGGCTGCGGGAAGCGATTTCCGTATGGGAGATGTCTATTCTTACAAAGGAGAAGCTAAGCTGATCTCTTTCTTCGGAAGAGTGAACTATGTTTTGAAAGACAAGTACATGCTAACTGGTACATTGAGAAGGGACGGATCTTCGCGTTTTGGAGATAACCATAAATGGGGCTTATTTCCAGCGGTTTCTGCAGCATGGAGAATTTCTGAAGAATCGTTTCTGGCAAATAGCAAAGATTGGTTAAACAATCTGAAGCTGAGAATAGGTTATGGTATTACAGGTAATCAGGATGGCATAGGCGAATATAAATCCTTATCATTAATGGGAACCGGAGGCGGTGCATATTACGACCAGGCTACAGACTCATGGAAGCAATCTTACAGTATTACGCAAAACCCAAATCCTAATCTGAAATGGGAATCAACAGCGCAAACCAATGTTGGTGTAGATTTAAGCATCTTCAATAGATTTAACCTTACTGTTGATGCTTATATCAAAAAGACATCCGATTTACTATATACTTATGATGTTCCACAACCACCATATTTATATGATAAAATGCTGGCCAATGTGGGTGATTTGACCAATAAAGGAATCGAGTTCACACTGGGAGCCAGTATCATGAAAACCAGCGATTTCACATGGAACGCCAATTTAGTATTAGCACATAACAAGCAGAAAATAGATAAGCTTTCCAATGATATCTATCAGACAGACGCCATATCTTCAGGAAATCTGCATGGGCTAACCGGGATGACAGGTGTGTACACACAAATTATTAAAGAAGGCTATCCGGTAGGAACGTTCTGGGGACCTAAGTTTTTGGGGTTTGATGAAAACGGGAAATTCCTGTTCGAAAAAGATGAAACAGGAGCAGTAATCAATCAATACTTAGGTAATGTACAACCTAAATTAACCACCGGATTTGCCATGTATTTTGCTTATAAAGATTTCGATCTGAATGTTGCAGCCAATGGCATGTTTGGACAAAAGATATTAAATGCGCAGGCGCTGAATATCAGCTATCCGGGGCGTTTACCGGGATATAACGTGTTAGATTCCTGGCTGGATAAGGGATATATTACCGAAGGACCCATATTTTCTGATTACTGGATAGAAAAAGGCAATTTCCTGAGATTGCAAAGCCTGACTTTAGGATATAATCTGCCGGTTAAAAATGCGTGGTTCCACAGAATCAGATTGTATGCCACCGGAGAAAACCTGTTTGTAATTACCAATTATACAGGTATAGATCCGGAAGTGAATATATCGGGATTAAAGAGCCCTGGTATAGACAAATCTGTGGGAGAAGCAAAAGACGGAGATAATTACTACTATCCGCGTTCCAGAACTTTCTCCTTCGGTTTAAATCTATCGTTTTAATACATTAAATGGGACTAAACATGAAATCAACATTAATTATAACTCTTGCGCTTAGTGCTTTATTGCTAAGCTCCTGTACAGATTTATCAGAAACACTTTATGACAGGGTAGGATCTGCCGATTATGGGAAAACACCGGCCGAAATAGAAACCATTGTAGGAAAAGCTTATTCTTCATTACGTGGCGGTACTTCTGATGGCGTAAATTTCTACCCGACCGGAGAATTCGTATTCTTTGTTTCTTCGGTATCTTCAGACGAATGCGTAATACCTACTCGTGTTGGAGGCGACTGGTACGATGATGGTGTCTATCTGGAACTGCAAAAACATACATGGACACCTAATAACTCTAAGATATGGGCGCCGTGGAAGTATTGCTATGGAGGAATAGCAACAACAAATGCGATCCTTTACCAGGTACAGCAGTCCGGATTAAGTGAAGAAGCCAGCAAACCCTTAAAAGCAGAGCTTAAAGCTTTAAGAGCATATTATTATTATAAACTGCTAGATATGTACGGAAATGTGCCTATAGACACGTCTTATGTAGTCAATCAGGCACCGGGGACTTCTCCCAGAGCAGATGTTTATAAATTTGTCGAAAATGAACTTTTGCAGAACATTGCCTATTTGCCCCAGAAAGCGTACGGGCGGTTTACGCAGGATGCGGCCAATTTACTCTTGGCAAGGTTGTACCTGAATTCAGAAGTTTATATTGGGCAAGCCCGTTGGCAAGATTGTCTGGATGTCTGTAGCAGAATATCCGGGCAGTTATCTACAGACTATTTTGCAAGCTTTAAACAGAATAATCAGACTTCGCCAGAAATTATTTTTGCCATTCCGTACGATAGCAAAATGGGAACAATAGGAAACTATCTGGCATCTATGACCTATCATTATGAACAAAAATGGGCACTCTCCGCATCGGGAAATTACCAATGGTGCGGTAACGGAATTGCCGCACAGCCAGGTTTATATTCAGCATTTGAAGAAAACGATATCAGAAGAAAATCATTGCTGATAGGTCCTCAAATAGATTTAAGAACCGGATCAACCATTATTATGCCGGCTTCCGGAAATCCGTTAATCTATACAGAAGAAATAGCAAATGTCAACGAAGCACTTCAGAATGAAGGAGCAAGGCTTGCGAAATATGAAGATAAGGCTGGTGATGCCTGGGAGCGCGATTATGATATGGTACTGATGCGATATGCCGAAGTTTTGATGATGCAGGCAGAGTGTAATGTACGATTAAATAATGCGGCTGGGGCACGCCCATTTGTAGAACAGATTCGTACCAGAGCAGGACTATCAACACCAGAGACGATTGATTTAGCTTTTATTGATAGCGAGCTCAGAAGAGAATTCGTCTTTGAAGACCATCGCCGTACAGACAATATCCGTTTCGGGACATTCTTTGGAGCATGGTGGGAAAAACCGGCTGACGCGGCAGATAAGCATACCGGAATATTCCCTATTCCTCAACAAGAAATCAATAAGAATGGTAAGCTCACGCAAAATCCGGGATATCCGAGGTAATTTTTAAATTAAATTATTCGCCATGAAACTAAAAGGGATTGTGATATTATTGTGTGCGCTCTTCTCCTCCTGCAAAAAGTCGGGAGGAGATTCAAATCCGCCAGATAAGAGTAAAGAGATAACTGTTTACGAGCCACAGCGGGTCAATAAAACTGTCGATAAAAAGGTATACGTACATTTAATGCCCTGGTTTGAAGATAAAACAACGAATGATCAGGCAGGGAAATGGGGACAGCATTGGACTATGGCCAATAAAAATCCAGATATAACAGATGGTAACGGAATCCGCCAGATTGCAGCACATTATTATCCGTTAACAGGGCCTTATGCTTCCGGAGATCCTGATATCATAGAATATCAATTGCTCCTCATGAAATTGTCGGGAATAGACGGTGTGGTAATTGATTGGCCAGGAATTACGAAATTGTATGATTATCCATTACTGGTTAGGAATACAGAAAAGTTTATAGAACTTATTGGTAAAGTGGGGCTAAATTTTGCCATTGTTTACGAAGATCAGAATATCAATATAGCATTCGATAATAAAGTGATAACAAATAAAATAGGTGCTGCCCAGGGCGATATGACATATATGGAAACAAAGTATTTCAAAAACTCCAATTATATCAAAATAGACGGAAAGCCTTTGTTGCTGGTTTTTGGTCCGCAGACATTCCAGTCAGAATCCGAATGGACACAGGTTTTTGCGCCTTTGAATACCAAACCCGCTTTCTTTACCCTATGGAACGAGTCTAACGAAGCCGGAAAGAATGCTTCGGGAGAATTTGCCTGGGTGTATAAGAACCATCTGGACGATTTAAACGGATTTTATAGCAAGACGTACAGCGGAATAAAAATATCATCAGCTTACCCAGGGTTTCATGCTTTTTATCAGGAGGGAGGATGGGGAACCAATCCATTTAAGATAGATGTTAGCTTACAGACATTTTCCCAAACGCTTGATCTGGCTTTACAGAGTAATGCACCTTATATGCAATTGGTTACCTGGAACGATTATGGGGAAGGAACGATGATTGAGCCTACACAACAGTTTCAATATGGTTTTCTGACAATTCTGCAGAATAAACTGGGCGTTCAGAATATTAAAGAAGAAGACCTTAAAGCCGTTTCATTATTGTACGAACTAAGAAAAAAATATAAAGCAAACACCGAGAAGAAAAAGAACTTAGATCAGGCTTTTTACTACTTCGTTTCATTAAAACTCTCCGAAGCCAGGTCTTTGCTGGAAACAACAAAATAATAGAGAACCTAACATTAGTTTATACAGTTATGTCGATAAGAAAAATATTGGCAGGGATATTCCTATACTTATATCCCGGCATTATATGCGCTCAGAAATTGGAGGTAAAATCTCCAAACCAGAAAATAATACTTGCCGTAGAAAATAAATCCGAAGGTTTATTTTATGAAGTTTCATTCGGAAATAAAGTAGTAATTAAGTCATCAAAGCTGGGCTTTGTACTGAAAGATCTTGCTGCTTTTGATAAGAATTTCGAGCTGATTTCGTCCGAAAGAAAAAGCACCAATGAAATCTGGGAACCAGTCTGGGGAGAGCAAAAAGTAATTCGCGATCATCATGAAGAACTAACCCTTAGGCTTAAGCAAAAAAATCAGGAAGAAAGAATGCTCAATGTGATATTCAGAGTCTTTGATGATGGCGTTGCATTTAGATACCAGTTCCCACAGCAGCCCAACCTGAAATACTTCATTGTAGAAGAAGAGCTTTCCGAGTTTTCCATGACCGGAGATCATAAAACATTCTGGATCCCGGCAGATTATGATGCTAACGAATTTAGGTATAATACCACTTTATTAAGCGAAATAGATGCTTTAAAAGCCAAAGCCGCTACCAGTGAGATGTTTGCCCTGGCCGGAAGCGATAAAACAGGAGTACAAACCCCGCTGATGCTAAAATCTAAAGACGGATTGTATATTAATATCCACGAGGCGGCCTTGCTGGATTATTCCGCACTGCAATTGCATGTCAATCAGCAAAATTTTAAGCTGCAAGCCAGACTTATTCCCGATGCGTTCAATAACAAAGCTTATCTGCATGCACCATGTGTAACACCCTGGCGTACAATTATCATCAGCGATAAAGCAACAGATATACTGGCATCTAAAATGATCCTGAATTTGAACGAACCTTCAAAAATAGCCGATCCTTCCTGGATAAAACCAATGAAATTCGTAGGCGTTTGGTGGGAATATCAGACCGGAAAAAGTACCTGGAGCTATGCAAAAAGTGCTGATGACAAAGATGGGAAAGGAAACCTGATACCAAGTGGAAAACACGGAGCAAATAATCAGAATGTAAAGAAATACATCGATTTTGCTGCCGCAAATGGAATAGGGGGCGTTTTGGTAGAAGGATGGAATGTAGGCTGGGAAGACTGGTTTGGTAACTGGAAAGAAGATGTTTTCGATTTTGTTACGCCTTATCCTGATTTTAACGTAAAAGAGCTCACAGATTATGCGAAAACCAGAGGCGTAAGTTTAATAATGCATCACGAAACCTCAGGCTCTGCAACTAACTATGAAAGACAATTGGATACTGCTTATACCTTTATGAACCGTTTTGGATATCCGGCAGTAAAGACCGGCTACGTAGGAAAAATTATTCCTCGTGGCGAATATCACGACGGACAGTGGATGGTAAAGCACTATGAACGGGTATTGCAGAAAGCAGCAAAACATAAAATTACAATAGATTCTCATGAGTCTGTAAGGCCAACAGGTGTGCATAGGACTTATCCAAACTGGATGGCCATTGAAGCTGGAAGAGGCAACGAATACAATGCTTTTAGTATAGGTAATTTACCTGAACACGAAACCATTTTGCCGTTTACACGATTGATGGGAGGACCGATGGATTATACACCCGGAATTTTCAAGCTGAAGGGATTTGCAGAAAACGATCCGCAAAGACAGGTTCATACGACCCTGGCTAAACAACTGGCTTTATATGTTACTATTTATAGCCCACTGCAAATGGTTGCCGATGAAGTGGATAACTACGCTTTATACCCCGATGCATTTAATTTTATTAAAGATGTTGCGGTAGATTGGGACGATACCAAAATTGTAGAAGCAGAACCCGGCGATTATGTAACTATTGCCCGTAAAGCAAAAGGAACAGAAAATTGGTTTATTGGTGCCATTACCGATGAGCATGCAAGAATTGCTCAGATTCCATTAAATTTTATGGATAAAGGCAAAGATTATATTGCAACCATCTACAGAGACGCAGACAATGCAGATTGGAAAAATAATCCCGAAGCGTATAAGATAGAACGCTTTAAAGTGGACACAAAAACAATCTTCAAACTAAAACTCGCACAGGGAGGCGGAGCAGCGATAAGCATCGTACCGTTAGAAAAAGGAAAAGATAACCAGATTAAGAAATATAAATAAAACGTAAATCCTAATTCAATAAAAACGATGTTGAAATAAGATAACAATGTAATTCTGATGTTTTTGAAACAGGTAACTGTCTGAATACGTATCCTTTATAAGGAATATTTTGCTGAAAATAAGCGTTTCTGACATGTTCTGCAGGGCATGTCAGAAGTTATATTTAAAAGTTAGAGATGCGCTAACCTCTCTAACAGCATGAGAGAATATTAACAAAGAAATAGGTTAAGAGCCCGTTTAAAAATTAACGAATGAAAAAATACAGTAGCGATAGAGACTGCTTCGTACCTCGCAGTGACACCACTATTTTTGTCATCGAGGAGGAACAGCCTGTCCCGAACTTGATTCGGGAACGAAGCAATCTCAACAGCTATAATAATTATCGAATGAAATTTAAACAGGCTCTAAGAAAACACCTGCTAAATTCAATATTATGAAAACAATAAAATTATTCATCTTACCCGTTTTACTGCTAATTACGCTGACAGGCTGTAAAAAAGATAAAACACCCGGCATTGTAGGTAAATGGAAACTGGAAAAGGTTAAATTAAGCTATTATCCCTCTGATTATGATTTTCCGACAGAATTTAATTATTCTGAAAACAATATCATTTACCAGTTCAGAGCAAATGGAATTTTGAAGGTTACGAGTGATGTTATGGAATATATGGGTAAGAAACCCGGGGAGTATTCTTATCATACAAATTATACCAAAACTGATGTTATTGTAATTTCTGGTGATAATACGACTATTCCCCCCGGGGAATACAATGTGTCAGGAAATAATCTGGTTATTAGTTATTCAACATCTGATGGGCCTATTTATTATTTTATAAGAATTTGAATAAAAAACATTGATTATGAAACAGTTAAAATTTATTTCGTTTTTGTTCTTTCTTGTTTGTTCGCTATACTGTCACTCGCAAGAGAAAAATTTGTTATTTACACAAGTTGAAGACTCTAAAATTTCTGGTAAGAAATTTAAAAATATCCAGAATATTTTCTTAAAAGCAGAAACAAACCAAACTCAAAAAATGAGTTTAAAGTTTCAGTCTAATTTTAAAAAAACTGATGAAGTTTATTTATTAAAATATACACAACCTCCCGAAAATAGTTTAGACTCTGCAATAACATTAACGGTTCCGTATGGAAATAAGGAAATACAGTTAGATTTGCAATTAGTTCCCTCCAACTTTTATGATTATAAAGTAACAACAAGTGATGGTAAAGAAACTAATGCCGATAGAAGTATTAAACATTATCGTGGTGTGGTTAAAAATATTCCCAATAGTTTGGTTGCATTCTCTTTAAGCAAAGATGAGGTGTTAGGGCTGATTGCTACAGACGAAGGAAATTTTAATATAGCACTGGATAAGCAGACTGGTTTTCACCTGCTTTATAATGACAAAAATGTAATCAAAAAGCCAGAGTTTGAGTGTAGCACAGCCCCCGACGACAGAGTTAAGAATACGTACGATGCAGATATGCTGCGTAAGCAAATGAAATCTTCTCTTACTTCTTCTTCAAAGGTTGTGAGGTTCTATTTTGAGACAGAATATGATATATTTACTACATTAGGCAGTGTTTCTGCTGTAGAAACACTCATTTCCGGCATTTTTAACCAGGTAGCCATATTGTATTTGAATGAGGATATAATGACAAATTTGTCTCAGATATATGTGTGGACTTCGGAAGATCCTTTTACCGCTTCAACTACAGCTAATTTATTAACACAATATCAAAATTATAGGACTTATTACATTAATGGAGATTTAGGTCAGTTATTAACATTTAGAAATATTAACGGAGGAATAGCTGTTGTTGATGGATTATGTGCCAATCAGACAAAATACAAACTTTCGGTTGCTCAGATATATAATTACTATTATAACGTACCAAATTATAGTTGGTCTGTTGATGTAGTTACACATGAGTTTGGTCATTTATTGGGATCTTACCATACTCATGCCTGTGTATGGAATGGGAATAATACAGCGATAGACGGATGCGCAGGAGCTACTGAACGAGGAAGTTGCTCGCTTCCCGGTATTCCATCTGGTGGAGGAACTATAATGAGTTATTGTCATCGAACATCTGTAGGTAAAAACTTTAACTTAGGTTTTGGCCCACAGCCTGGTAATGTTATAAGAAATAGCGTAGCTAATGCCGGTTGTTTACTGTCTCCTTCAATTACGGGACCTAGAGCGATGTGCCCAACCCAATTTCAAAATTATTCCATAACGCCGCTACCTCAGGGAGTAAGCATTACATGGAGCTGTTCTGCCGATCTTCAGGTTATTTATACTTTATCGAATAATACCATCGCTGCTATATGGGCTAAACCAAATACGGCTGGAGCAGCATGGATAAAAGCTACTATATCTTTTGGCAGTCAGACTTACGAAACAACTTATGATGTATGGATAGGTTTTCCTGACGTTCCTAATGTGAACTCTTCTATAGGTACGTTAGAGGTTATTGCATGGGTACCAAATCCTCCTGTAGGAGTTACGTACCGGTGGGATACTTCTCCTGCAAATATTGGTATATTCCCTACATTTCCATATTCTAATAAAGAAGTGATTATCCGTGTTCCGACTGGAGGAGTATATACTATATTCTGTTGGGCAAGTAACGATTGTGGAGAAAGAGCTACTGCAAAATATTTTCCTGTTGTAATACCTTCAGGCAGTCCTTTTAGTATTTACCCTGTTCCTGTATCGGATATTCTTAATATTGAATTTACAAGTACAAATTCTGAACAGGGTGATACTGTTACAAACGCTTTCAGGAAAAATGATGACGGTGCATTGTATAAAATACAATTATTTAATTCCTATAATAAATTATGTAAAGATGTTACGTTTAAAGGGAATAAAATGAATTTACCTGTATTGGATTTACCTAATGGGCTGTATATTCTTCATATTTATTATAATAAGGATTCAAATCCGGAAATTCAAAAAATATTGATAGAACATTAATATCAGATTTCTAAAAAAAACATATACTAAATTCCTCATTATGAAAACAATAAAATTATTCATCTTGCCCGTTTTACTGCTAATTGTATTAACAGGATGCAAAAAAGACAAAACATCAACAGGCATTGTAGGTAAATGGACGCTTGTAAAGGTTAAAACGGTTTTTTATGAACCTCAGGAATATTATTATTCGGAAAACAATATCATTTACCAATTCAGGGCAAATGGAACTTTAAATGTTTACGTTACGGGTGATATTTCAGAATATATGGGTAAGAGACCTGGAGAATATTCTTATAGGGTGGAAAAAAGCTCCATATATAAAGAAACTGATGTTATTGTGATAAATAATGGATCAGAAGCAATATGCAGCATTTCTGGTAATAATTTAACTATTGACGATTCACCTCTTGATGGGCCTATTTATTATTTTACAAGGGTTAAGTAAAAAATAATATAAAAAAAGAGTAATACCATTTTGATTTAGGATGTAGTTCGAAATGTAATAAAGTTCAACTCTCCCCTGCACAGGCTTCGAGTCCCTCAGCCTGACTCCATACGGGTCACATTGAGGCACTCGAAATGTGTGCGGCAGGCAAAAATTTCAAAGACAAATTAGACTATTTTATTTGTCAAAATGGTATAAACCGCTCATAATGAAAACAATAAAAATATTTCTCTTATGTTATATAAAGGCTAAAAGCAAAATGCACAAAGCCTAAAGCTAAAGCATTGTCGCATAATCATATATAACAGTTTTATGTGAAAATAATTAATAGACTCTATATAAGCTATTCGAGATGTGCTACGCTAATATCCGAATAGCATATGTGTCAAGTTAAGTCATTCCGAACTTCCCGAACTTGTTGCGGGAAGTTCAGCAGGACGATAACGGTTATTTTGGATTTTAACCTGACGCTAATGCGAATGCTTTCGATACAGGTAACTCCTCCTCGATATAACGCGAAAAAAATTACTTCGCCGGCTCAACCCTTAAACCAACATCTGTAACCGCTTTTAACGGGTTGTCTCGCATATTTTGCTCAATAATGAAAGTATATTTGCCTGCAGTATCAAATTTAAAACCCTCTTTGTAGATTAACCTGTAGCTGTACAGATTGCCAGAACCTTTGCCAATCCATTTTCCGTCAGGTAAAGCCAATTGGAACTCTTCTCTGGCAGTAGTTTTCTTCTGGTTTGGAGTAATTTGTGATATACGCAGCCAAATATTAGAGTACTTATATTCTTCTGTATGCCTAAAGTTTATGTAGATGTTGTAAGGAATACTTGCATCCTGAATATCCACCACATTTTTAATAGGTTTATCATAAGACCAGTGGTCTTTAGAAATGGTTGTGTATTCGTCAATAATGACATTATCTGAACATGACGCTACAGATAATGCCGTTAGTATAATTAAAAAGCATTTGACGATCATTCTCATGGCTGATCAGGCTTTTTATTGTTATTATTAGGTTTTCTCTTTTTGAACTTTTTCTTAGGTCTTTGTTCCCCGTTTTGTTCTTTATTTACGGTATTAGCACCGTCAGAAGGAGCAGTATGCTCATTTTGTTTTCTTTCCTTTTCAGGGTTTGCGTTTCTGCTCTGTTGATTGTTTGGTGCAGATTGATTTCTCTTACCAGCCGACTGATTAGCCTGTCCGGTATTCGTCGGTTTGGTAGTTTTGCTAGTAGCAGGATTGTTGCCGGGCTTATTTTTTTTCTTTTTCTTCCTGGCCTTTTCATCTAAACGAGTGAGGCTGTCCTGACCAACCACGTTCTCGTAATCAAAAGACTTCTCAATTATAACTTCCTCATCAATAGAGTCAAAATCCTTTAGTTCTTCAGGTTTCTGGCCCTGTTTGTTCATGGCCTGTATTTCTTTTACCCTGTCAATCTGTAAAGGAATCCAGGTATTATCTTCCCCTATGTAGCTAAACCACATTACTCTTTTAAAAATGTCGGTTTTCTGTAGTCGGGCATCCCCTTTAGAAGTCCTTAAAATATCAGCACTTTCAGGAATAGATTTCAGTGCATCCATGTAGCTATCCAATTCGTAGTTGAGACAGCACTTCAGTTTACCACATTGTCCGGCAAGCTTTAAGGTATTTAAAGATAGGTTTTGGTATCTGGCCGCTGCGGTAGAAACAGTTTTAAAATCTGTGAGCCAGGTAGAACAGCACAGTTCACGTCCACAAGAACCTATACCACCTAAGCGACTAGCCTCCTGGCGCATTCCAATCTGGCGCATCTCAATTCTCACCCTAAATGCCTCCGCTAGTTTTTTAATCAATTCCCTAAAATCTACACGACCCTCTGCCGTATAAAAGAAAGTAGCCTTTGTTTTGTCTCCCTGATATTCAACATCACTCAGTTTCATTGCCAGTCCTAATTCCAGAGCTATGGTCCTTGCTTTATGCATGGTCTCATATTCTCTTTCCTTGGCACTTTTCCATTTCTCTACATCCTGCGAAGAAGCTTTCCTGAATATTTTTAGGGGAGCTTTTTCCTCCGTTACCTTTTTACGGTTCATCTGTATCCTAACCAGCTCGCCGGTTAGCGTTACATGACCTATATCGTAACCGCCTCCGGTTGTTTCTACAGCAACCAGTTCGCCGGCTTCTAAATATATGTTATCAACGTTTCGGTAAAAATCCTTTCTCGAACCTTTGAAACGTACTTCTATAAAAGGAAAAGGTCTATAATTTGCCGGCGTATCCATGTCAGAAAGCCAGTCGTAAACATCTAATTTGCTGCATCCGCCATCGGTCATACATGAACCGTTACTTTTGCAGCCTGCGGGTGTACATCCACCCGAAGAACAACTTCCACATCCCATAGTTATGTTAATATATGTTGAGTCCCTGTTGCAGGGAGCGTATTAAACTTTATAATTTTTACCAAACTCAAAGATAAATCTAAAAATAATATTTTTGGATTGGCATTTCTTTCAATATGATAATGAGCTTTTTCAAATTCATTAGCTATAGCCTCTGCTTTGCCCACATCTAAAACTTTTGAAAAGTTACTAATAAATTCTAATTCTTTTTCAGGTAAATGCACTAAACCCGGTGTGCCACTTAAAAACAAGATACACTCGCGCATCAGGTTAATCCCGTATCTTAAAAGGTTTTTTTGGTTTTCGCGACCTAACTTTGCCAAATCGTCTTCTGCCAAACCAATAAATATTGACCCCTTATTGCTATAGCAAGACCTTAGCCAATTGGCCATTGTTTCGTGAAAATCGTTCTCTTCGCTTTGCGAAAAGTTGACAGCATGCTGAATGTTCCCATTGCTCAGATAAGCAATCTGCTCTGCCTTTGCCTCACTAACCTGTAGTTTATCTACCAGGTAGCGGGCAACATCCTCGTTTCGCTGTTTGGGAATCTTGACAATTTGGGTACGCGATAAAATAGTATTTAATATCTGATCCTGATTTTGTGCGACCAGTAAGAACAAGGTTTTATGAGGCGGTTCTTCAATAATTTTTAATAGAGCGTTTCCCTCTTTGTCAAGATATTCGGGAAGCCACATAATCAGTATTTTATATTCAGACTCAAAAGGTTTAAGACTTAGTTTCTGTATAATACTGTGGCATTCTGCTATATTGATATTTGCCTGTTTATTATCGGCCCCTACATGATTGCGCCATTCGTCCAAACTTAAATAAGGATGCTGTAAAAACGCTTTACGCCAGTCTTCAATATAAGTCAGTGCATTCTCCGAAGAGCTTTTTGCAAAAAAGGGGTAAGAGAAATGAAGATCCGGATGAATCAGTTTCTGATACTTATTGCAGGAACTGCATACACCGCATGAATCATTTTCCTGTTTGTTTTCGCAGCAAATATATTGGGCAAAAGCTACTGCCATTGCCAGACTTCCTGATCCTTCAGGGCTTAAAAACAATTGGGCATGACTAATCCTCTGGTCTTGCACCATTTTAATTAAGTGATCCTTAACGGCTTGTTGCCCTACAATATCTTTAAACTGCATCGTTGCAAAATAATAAATAAGTAGCAAGTAGAAAGTATCGGTTACCAAGTATTTACAATTAATTGATTGACACCCTTAAAAGCAGCTGATAAAATCTTATTTTTGCGACATCAGCACCTCCTGAGGCTTAATAAGAAAACCTGATACTTTAAAATATGGCTCGAATAATGGCTTTTGATTATGGAACTAAACGTGTGGGGATTGCCGTTACAGATCCAATGCAGATTATTGCTAATGGTTTAACCACCATTCATCCCAAAGACATACTTGAATTTTTAAAGAAATACCTGTCCACAGAATCTGTAGGGACCTTTGTGGTAGGAGAGCCTAAGCAAATGGACGGCACAGACTCCCAGTCTGCGCAACACGTCAGAGGGTTTGTGAATTTACTGAATAAGAATTTTCCGGATATACCCATTAAAATGATGGACGAGAGGTTTACCTCTAAAATGGCCTCTGCAGCTATTTTACAAAGCGGTGTAAATAAAAAAGCAAGACAGGACAAAGGGTTGGTAGACACCGTGTCGGCTACCATTATTTTGCAATCTTATATGGAGAAGATAAGCTTTTAATCTCTGACAGCGGGATATATTAAAGTGTTATTCTGGCAAGACCAAACCGTTATTGTTTTGTGCCGTTCTGTAGCTTTAAACTTGTAATACTTAAAAGTCTTAGGAATATCTTATGTGCTTTATAAACCATATAAAAAGCTGATTAGCTGCTATTCTGTATCCTCCCTCGTTTTTGTAATATTTTAAGACTGTTAAAGAGCTTTATTGTTTCTATAACTTGCTCGTTGTTTGTGGGTTAAATTAAACCTTTTGTTTGTTTGAAATTAATTATTATGGTTTGTCTGTAATTTTAAGTATAGTTTTTTTAACTTTGACGCTTTATTTTAAAAAACGGAAAAAATGAAAGAAACAAAAAAACTATTATTACTATTTGTGACTTTGTGCACTCTGGGGTTCTCTGTAACATCATGTAAAAAAGATGACAAAGCTAAACCAGCAATTATTGGTGTTTGGAAATGGGAGGGTGTGATAAACCCTGAAGGAGAAACTACAGATCCTTTTGGGGAAGTTTATTTAGAAATTCTAGAAGACAAAACTTTTAATGAAATAACATTATATAGAGAAAATAACAATATATCTGTTTCCAATTATATAACTGGTAAATACAATTACCAAGATAATAAGTTTGATGTAACAGAAAGTTTGTTTGACAGTGGATTAAAAGTTAGTGATGTTAAAATAGTAGATAATAGCACTATTGAATTTTTCATTACTGATGGTGACGGTGAAGGATATACAATTATTGTAAAAAGATCAGATGTAAAATTAGCACCTTATATTGAAGAGTATAATAATTATAAGCCATAGTCCTCTTTGCGAAGTCTTTGGGATTTATATAAAGTACAGAATAAATATAAGCATATTGTTTATTAATTTAAAGAAGGGAACGGGAGTGTAAAACAAACTGTGTCACTGGATCAATTACCGCCCCGCAGGGCGGTAATTGATCCATTTTGTTTACTGCAAATCTAACATCATTCTTCCCGGAAACCA
>NZ_JBHUDG010000044.1:0-68479 GCF_042678145.1 Pseudopedobacter beijingensis
CCAGTCAGGACATTCCAGATTTCACCAGAGGAAAATGGAAGACCCGAAAGAATACCTTCGCCCTGGACGATTCAGGATTGTAGATTAAATATACGTTTGGTTAAAAGGCTATCCGTAAGGATAGCTTTTTTTGTTCTTATCCTCCCATATAACTTCCATCGCCTCTTCTTTGAAAATTACCTGATGATTTTTTGCCGCCTGTCCATTTTTGTGGAGTCCAGGTAAATGTTAAAATAAAGTAACGGCTTAACGCATTAGACTTGGTATCTATAATGGCATTATCGGTAATTTGTCTGTTAATAAAGTTGTTTTGGTTTAACAAATCGTACGCTTTAAGACTAACAGCGCCGGCTTTCTTTTTCAAAAATTCTTTAGTTAACGATGCATTGATGATAAAAGGATTACTGGTGACATTGGCATTAATACCTTCGATGAAGTTTTTATTTAAATCATAAGTCAGGTAGAAAGTTTTTTGAAAGTATACTTTACTGCTCAGGCTTAAAGTCCAATTATGTATACGACTGTTGGAGATGGTATCTAATGAAAAGTTACCCTGATTAAAGCTGTATCTGATATTTGGATTAACCTCTAACCAGTCATTAGGATCTATCTGTAAATTTAATCTTTGATTTAAGTTCCAGGTTTTACCAATGTTCTCAGAATTGTTATTCATAGATAAGGTTTTACCATAACCGGCAGTACCGTTGTAGCTCAGATTGTATTTGTTGTCACCAAAACGTTTAGAGATTCCGTAATTTCCCCGATAATTGTAATTCCCTTTATTAGCATTCATAAAGTGAGTTTCCATTTTTCTTCCATTATATTCATCTCGTTTCAGAATCACGTTTCTGATGACCTGATTTTCATTGAAAGTAGCATTGAATCCAGCATAATAATTCAACTTTGTTTGCGAAATATAGTTGTTGAAATTAGCCTGTATGCTATGTCTGAAAGCCGCTTTTAGATCGGGGTTACCAATAATAACATTTTGAGGATTACTTACATCGGGTACATCCTGTATTTGGTCAAATGTAGGTTCAGTAGGGTTTCCTGTATAATTGATAGAAAAGCGTTTTTGTCTTGACCATTTATATTCAAATCTGGCAATGGGGATGATATTAAAACTATTTCTGTGGGTAGAGTTACCTCTCGATTCTGAATAACCTTTTAATGCATTTGGAACTCCCGATAAACCTAATGCAAAATTGTATTTGGTTTGGGTGTATTTATAATTTAACGACAACCTGGATTCTGTAAAAGAATAATTGAATATTTTGCTTAAAGAATCTACCGTGTTAGCATAACCAAACTCATCAATTACCTGTGTAATTTGACTATTATCATAGCCTCTGTAATTTACCTGTCCATTAAATTCTAATCTGGACTTACTGGTAAGAGGATGACTAAAAGTTAAACTACCCCTGTAGTTTTCGGTAAGGTTTCTATTGGCAATGGCTCTGTGTAGTAGTGAATCTTTTAACAGGGACTCATTTTCATCATTGGATAGATAAAGTCTTCGATTATTAGCATCTCTGTCTGATGTGTTTTCCGAATTGTTGGCACTTAACTGCACAGATGCCACCGTTCCTTTTTTATTAAACCGATGCCCGTAATTTAATGTGAGTCCATAATTAGGCGTTTTTCCAATATTGGCATTCTGATTGACCTGATCTTGTCTGAATATTCCGGACTGCTTTAAATTTGTAATACTATTACTTGTATTTCTTCTTAGATTAAGGGTTGGGCTAACGATTAACCAGTTGGCACTATCTATTTCATATTCCAATTTAGCCGACAGCGCATGTGTGTAAGATTTATTTTTGTTATCCCCTTTTCTATCACTATATAAATGCTCAATAGTACCTGTGTCTTTATCCTTAAATATTTCATCAGAAAGAGATTCACTGGTGCTTTTAGTATTAGATCCGTTATAATTATAACTACTTTCCAACTTTAATTTAGAGCTAAGGTCATCATTATAGTTGAGCCCAAATCTTCCTGCCTGTCTGGTTCCTGCCGATCCCGAATTTCCGCCCTGGTTCCCGCCAGAACCTCCCTGACCTCTGTTATTTCCTCCACCATTATTTCTATTATTTCCTCCCTGGTTGCCTCCTCCTAAATCACCATTTGTGTTGGCAATTCCAGTAACCGTATTGTTAAGAGACGAACGTATGCCTAGCTGCTGGTTGCCATTGAAGCGGTTGGCATTAGCAGTAAGTTGATACCTGTTGTCACTTCCTGCACCCACTTCAAATCGGCCTCTATTTCCAACCCTTTTATTGCTTTTGGTTACAATGTTTAACACCCGTTGTGGATCGCCGTCTTTAACACCTGTTCTACGGGCTTCGTCACCATAATCGTCAATAATCTGTATTTTATCTACAATATCAGAAGGTAGGTCTTTCAAAGCAGCTTCCACGTCACCGCCGAAATAATCTTTACCGTTTATCCTTGCTCTTTTTATCTGTTCGCCCTGAACAGTTAAAGTCCCATCTTTATCTACTTCCATGCCCTCCATTTTTTTGACCAGGTCTTCTACCGTGGCATTCTCTTTCATGTTATAAGCATCGGCTCTATACTCCATAGTATCGGTTTTATAGGTAATGGTAGGCGTACCATCAACTACGACCATGTCTAACATGTTAGTTTGAGTTTTTAAGGTAATGTTTTCTAATCTTATAGTATTCTGTGAGTTATCAAATTGGTATGACTTGGAGAAAGAGCGATATCCCAACCCATTGACAGAAATAGTGAAGTTTGAAGATTTTATGTTCCTGAAAGAAAATATTCCATCAATATTGGTACTTGTAGAAATGGTGTCTAATGGAGATGTTATTTTTACCAGAGCACCAATAACTGTTTGTTTAGTGCTGTCAATAACTGTTCCTGTAATGTTTTTTTGAGCAAATGTGTAACTGTAGGTAAATGCAAGTAAAATAAAAAGTATGCTTCTTTTCAAGACTATGGATTTAAGGTTTTAGCTTACTAAGACGATAATTGATTCGTTTGGTTTAATCAATGAAAAAGAAAATAAATAAAATGTTTGATAGACAATTATTATCTTGTGCCTTTGTTTTAAGTTTTCGTAGAAAGGGAATCACTATTTTAAAGAAATTATTATCACATGAAAAAGTTATTTAATGGAATTGTATGGATGTTATTATCAGGTTGTTTACTCTCGTGTTCAAATAGTAAACGTATTTCTGCGGAAGATACAGCCTGGAATACGGCAGATAGTATACGTCAATTAATTATAGCTCCGGTATTTAAAAATGTCGATTTCAAAATTACTGACTATGGAGCTGGATTGGATAGTAATATTAAAAGTACTGAAGCATTTAGAAACGCTATTGAAGCTTGTCATCAAAATGGAGGCGGACGGGTTATTGTACCCAAAGGAACTTTTTTAACAGGACCCATCCACTTAAAAAGCAACGTGAATTTACATCTGGAAGATGGATCCAGAATAGTATTTAGCAGAGATATTGACGATTATAAACCTTTGGTTTTTTCACGTTGGGAGGGAATGGAGTGTATGAATTATTCACCATTGATTTATGCTTACGAACAGGAAAATATAGCTATTACAGGAAATGGTATTTTAGACGGAAATGCCAATAATGATTATTGGTGGCCATGGAAAGCTAAAAAAGAATATGGCTGGAAAGAAGGTATGCCTAATCAGTTAGCTGCAGTTAAAAAGTTAACCCAACAGGTTAAAGATTTAGTGCCTGCCAGAGAGAGAATCCATGGCGATGGAAGTTATTTGAGACCCCCATTTATTCAACCTTACTTATCTAAAAACATACTTATTGCCGATGTGAAAATTATTAATGCTCCCTTCTGGAATATAAATCCGGTTTTATGTGAAAATGTCACGGTTAGAAATGTTAAAGTAGTTACACATGGTCCAAATAATGATGGATGCGATCCGGAATCCTGCAAAAATGTTTTAATCACAGGATGTTACTTTGATACGGGAGATGATTGTATCGCTATTAAATCAGGAAGAAATGAGGATGGAAGAAATATAGCAAGACCAGCAGAAAACCATATTATAGAAAATTGCGAAATGAAAGATGGGCATGGCGGTGTGGTTATTGGAAGCGAAATATCTGGAGGAGCCAGAAATATTTTTGCTCAGAATCTGATTATGGACAGCCCAAATCTGGATAGAATTTTAAGGCTAAAAACAAGCTCTTTAAGAGGAGGTGTTATCGAGAATGTTTATATGAGAAACGTAGAAGTGGGCACTTATAAAGAAGCTGCTATTCTTTGTGACATGTTTTATGAAAAACCAGGTGATTTTATGCCAACCATTAAAAATATTACAGTGGAAAACCTGAATATTAAACAAGGTGGGAAATTTGGAGTGCTAATTAATGCTTACGAAGAATCTCCGGTAGAGAACTTAAAAGTGATTAACTCTACCATTAACGGAGTGAAAATTCCGGTTCAATCTAATCATACCAAAAATATGGTTTTTGAAAACGTTGAAATAAATGGAGAGCTGATTGATTTAAGTAAAATTGATAAAAGTGTTAAAGGTGAATTTGAGAAGTTTTAGGAAATAAAAAATGGTGTTTTATAAGAAGGAATAGAGCGGATTTCAAACTTATTCGTTTGTTGTTGCTTGTTCTGTCATCCTGTCTCTCCTTTCTTCCGTCCTCCTGACCGAAGGAAAGGATCTCATTAGGAAATATCCCCTAAAATCTGTACTGAGCTTGCCGAAGTACTCAATATAACAAATGCCGAAGTATCGGTATCCCAAAAAACGGCTTTAATTTATAAAAGCCGTTTTTTTGTTATAAATTAACCGGCTGGTTAATGAACTCGGTTACATGAAAGCATCTGATTTTTTGAATTTTATTTTTATTGACGAATATTCTGCAACACCCAAATATTTGCAATTAAGTGATTCTATTATTTCTGCGATAGAAAACGGGAAGTTGGTCAAAGAAGATTTGCTGCCCTCTATAAATGAATTGAGCTACTTGTTGGAAATATCCAGAGATACAGCAGAAAAAGGATACCGTTATTTAAAAAAGTTAGGTGTAATTGTTTCTGTTCCCGGAAAAGGATATTATGTATCCAATACAGATTTTAAAAAAAAGATAAAGATTTTTTTATTATTCAATAAGCTATCTGCCCATAAAAAAATAATATACGACTCTTTAGTTTCTTCCTTAGGAGAAGATGCAGCCATAGATTTTTATATTTATAATAACGATTATATGCTTTTTAAAAAGCTAATCAAAAATAAAGATAAAGGCTATTCGCATTATGTGATTATTCCCCATTTTGTAGAAGGAGGAGAAAATGCGCATGAGATTATCAATACAATCCCTAAAGAAAAACTCATATTGTTAGATAAGAAAGTAGAAAAAGTTGATGGTATTTACGGAGCTATTTATGAAGATTTTGAAAAAGATATTTACTCTGCATTAGAGCAGCTTAAAGAAGGCCTAGCTAAGTATGAAACATTAAAAATCATTTTCCCGGAAAGAAGTTATTTCCCTCGTGAAATACTGAATGGATTTAAAAGATTTTGTATTCAATATGCCTTTAATTATAAAGTAGTACAGGATATATCTGCAGAACCTGTTAATAAAGGAGAAGTATATATCAATCTGATGGAAGACGATTTGGTCTCTATTATAGAGAAAGTGTTTTCTGCAAATTTAAAAATAGGAGAAGACGTAGGGGTGATTTCCTATAATGAAACGCCTTTAAAGAAAATCTTATTGAATGGTATTACTACAGTTTCTACAGACTTTAAAACAATGGGAAGTATGGTAGCAGAGATGATTAAAAGCCAGAAGCTGGAGCATGTAGCAGTACCTTTCAAAGTTAATATACGTCCGTCTCTGTGAAAATCTATTAAATTTTAGTTTTCTTGTTTAATGAGAAACAAGAAGCTCTTTTATGGTACAAAGTGTGTGGTTTTGCTTTGTGTATTAGATGTTTATGTCTTGATGGACAAAAGTTGAGAGTTTTGTTTAGTTGGTACTCCTGAACTCGTTTAAGGATCTGAAAAGTTTCGGTAAAGAGAGATTGTCCCTTCGTCTCTTCTCGCAATAACACATTTCTTATCGTTCACGATCTTTTGAGTAGCAAAACAAATAGCAGCTTAATAAAAATCAGGAAGTTTTCAAAGAACTAATGTTACACAAAATGATGGGGAAAACGATTAACGTACAATATAGACTCTTTTATTTCCTCCTTCCATAACAGTGCATGACAGAAGTATAAAATCAACTATCTAAATTAGCTTCACTTAAATCAATTGAACTTAAATGCAAGCGTTACTAGGAGTTATTTTTCACTTTATTGGCGGATTCGCCTCGGGAAGTTTCTATGTTCCATACAAAAAAGTAAAAGGATGGTCATGGGAGACCTTCTGGATTGTAGGAGGCTTGTTCTCCTGGTTAATTGTGCCCCCTTTGGCGGCATATCTTACCATCCCTGATTTCTCGGAAATTATTCGTCAGGGCAGTAAAGATATCTTAAAATACACCTATTTGTTTGGTTTCTTATGGGGAATAGGCGGCTTAACATATGGGTTGGGAGTAAGGTATTTGGGAGTTTCTTTAGGAGGAAGTATTATTCTGGGCTTAAGTATGGTCTTTGGTTCATTAATGCCCTCTGTTTACTACTATTTTTCAGGTACAGAAGGCAAAGAAACCATAGACATGTTTTTTACCACCCGTTCCGGAAATGCCGTACTTATAGGCTTAGCCATCTGTGTAGTAGGAATTGTTTTATGTGCCAGAGCAGGTGTAATGAAAGAAAAGCAATTTTCTAAGCAAGGGAAAGCAACAGAAGAAAATAAAGATTTCAATTTTGGTATTGGTATTACAGTAGCTATAGTTTCAGGGATTTTAAGTGCCTGTTTTAATTTTGGTTTAGAAGCCGGAAAACCCTTGGCTATAGTAGCCAATGATCTTTGGAAAGCAGCAAACCCGGGACAAGGCGAGTTCCTGTTTCAGAACAACGTTACCTACATTGTAATCCTTTGGGGAGGATTAACCGTGAACTTTATTTGGTGCATGTTCCTGAATTTTAAGAACAAAACCTTTTCTAACTATACCGATAAAAAAACACCATTACTTAAAAACTATATACTTTGTGCTCTGGCAGGAACTACCTGGTATTTACAATTCTTTTTTTACGGAATGGGCGAAAGTAAATTAGGTAACGGGCCAAGTTCCTGGATTTTACACATGGCTTTCATTATCCTAATTTCCAATGTGTGGGGTGTAATTCTAAAAGAATGGAAAGGCGTAGATAAGAAAACTTATAACACCATTATTTTAGGGATAGCTACAATTATACTTTCCATAGTAGTAGTAGGATACGGAAGAACATTATAAAAGCAAATTAATTATATATAGAATATGTCTGTTAAAACAACAAGTTTTAAACATGTAAGCTACCTGTGGGACGAAGCGGAAGCTGCTAAATTAGCAGGAGACGAAGTAGCTTTATTAATTTACCGCTCCAATTTATTGGGTGCCGATTTGAGATTGACAAATTACGGTGGTGGGAACACTTCTTGTAAAGCAGTAGCTAAAGATCCATTGACTGGGCAAGAAACCGAGATCATGTGGATTAAAGGCTCAGGTGGCGATATCGGTACTTTAACTAAAAGTGGTTTGGCGGCACTTTACGTAGACAGATTAAGAAGTCTTAAAAACGTTTATAGAGGGATTGAGCATGAGGATGAAATGGTGGAGCTATTTAACCATTGCATTTATGATTTAGCTTCTAAAGCACCTTCCATCGATACACCTTTACACGGATTTTTACCATTCAAACATATCGATCATTTACATCCGGATGCAGCTATCGCTATTGCGGCAGCAAAAGACGGAAAGAAAATTACACAAGAATTGTTTGGTGGAACAATTGGCTGGGTAGAGTGGCAAAAACCAGGTTTCGACTTAGGTTTGCAGTTAAAACAATGTTTAGATGAAAATCCGGGAATCAGAGGAATCATATTAGGTTCTCACGGTTTATTTACCTGGGGAGATACAGCTTACGAAAGCTATGTAAATACTTTAGAAGTAATCGAGAAATGTGCGGAGTACTTAGAAGCTAGCTACGGCAAAAAAGGACCAGTATTTGGTGGGCAAAAAGTAGAAAGTCTTGCGACAGAAGGCAGAAAGAAACAAGCAGCTAAGATCGCTCCTATTTTAAGAGGATTTTGCTCTAGCGAAAGACACATGATAGGTCATTTCACAGATGATGCAAGAGTTTTGGAATTTATCAATTCTAACGATTTAGGAAGATTAGCTCCATTAGGAACAAGCTGTCCGGATCACTTCTTAAGAACTAAAATTTCTCCTTTAGTGTTAGATTTAGCAAAAGACGAAGATTTGTCAGATGTTACAGCAATCAAAGAAAGATTAGCTCCTGCATTTGAAGCTTATCGTCAAATGTACACTGATTATTATAATACTTGTAAACACGATAATAGCCCGGCTATCCGTGATGCTAATCCGGTGATAATTCTTTATCCTGGCGTAGGTATGTTTGCTTTCTCTAAAGACAAGCAAACGGCAAGGGTAGCGGCAGAGTTCTATACCAACGCTATTAATGTAATGAAAGGTGCAGAGGCAGTTTCTGAATATACATCATTACCAAGGCAAGAGGCTTTCAATATAGAATATTGGTTATTAGAAGAAGCCAAGTTACAACGTATGCCTAAACCAAAGGCACTATCAGGAAAAATTGCTCTAATAACAGGTAGTGCTGGTGGTATAGGTAAAGCTATTGCAAAGAAATTTGTTTCTGAAGGTGCTGTAGTTATTTTAAATGATATGAATGCTGAGCGCTTAGCTGAAGCAGGCGAAGAGTTTAAAAAAGAATTTGGCAAAGATTCTTATGCAACTGCATTATTAGATGTAACAAATCAAGAGCAAATAGAAGAAGCTTTAGGTGAAGCTGCTTTAGCTTTTGGTGGTGTTGATATTGTAGTAAACAATGCAGGTTTATCAATTTCTAAAACAATAGAAGGGCATACTCAAAAAGATTGGGATTTATTATATGATGTATTAGTAAAAGGTCAATTCTTAGTAACCCAGGCTGCTGTAGATACAATGAGAAAACAAGCAATCGGTGGTGATATCATCAATATCGTAAGTAAAAATGCTTTAGTTAGCGGACCAAATAATGCAGGTTACGGAAGTGCTAAAGCTGCGCAACTACACTTAAGCAGATTAAATGCTGCAGAGTTAGGTGCAGATCATATCCGTGTAAACGTTGTAAACCCAGATGCTGTTATTTCTGATAGCAATATTTGGGCTGGCGGATGGGCTGAAGGTAGAGCAAAAGCTTATGGAATTACTGTAGCGGAGCTTCCTGCCTATTACGCAAAACGTACTTTATTAAATGAGATTATTTTGCCAGCTGATATTGCAAATGCATGTTTCGCTTTCACCGGAGGTTTATTGAATAAATCTACAGGTAACGTGTTAAATGTAGATGGCGGTGTGGCAATGGCATTTGTAAGATAAGTCATAAGTTTTAAGTAATAAGACCGAGGGCCGATTGTATGAAAAGTCGTTTGTCACCCTGAGCGGAGTCGAAGGGTCATTGTAGAGACTTTCCCTAGGATCGGAACTCAGTCTTACAAAAGATAGTGCTTATTGGAAGTGAAACTTTCAACTTAAGAACTGTAATATTGTAAATAGCGCAACTCTGCTGAGGATGTTTAAAAGCACAACCTTTGTCAGGCTGAGCGGAGTCGAAGCCTCTTAAGTGTTACTTGGAGACACATTTCGACTCCGCTCAATGTGACAAATCTGATCTTTTAGATACCTTCTTGTGGGAGAGGCCTCTAAATACTAAATCATGCTAATAGAAACAAATCAGATAGAACAGCACAATCAGGAAAACTTGTCTGCTCATCAAAGAAAGTTCAAATTCATTACAGAAGATATTTCCAATACCGAAGATATTGTCGAAAAATTAAAAGTATTTCAGATAGCAATTCCTTCATGGGCTTTGGGAACTGGCGGAACACGTTTTGGTCGTTTTTCGGGTCCGGGCGAACCTGGTACATTGGAGCAAAAAATAGAAGATGTAGGTTTATTGCATAAGCTGAATCAATCCAGCGGTGCAATTTCATTACACATTCCTTGGGATATTCCTTCAGATGCAGAGAAAATTAAAGCTTTGGCTGCGGCTCATGGTTTAGGTTTTGATGCCGTTAACTCTAATACTTTCCAGGATCAAAAAGGACAAGAGCATAGCTATAAATTTGGATCATTACATCACGTAGATCCTAAAGTTAGAAAACAAGCCGTAGATCATAATATTGAAGTAATTAAACATGGTGTTGCTTTAGGTTCAAAATCATTAACGGTTTGGTTGGCAGATGGTTCTTCTTTTCCGGGACAATTAAATTTCCGTGAAGCATTCCAAAATACATTAGAGTCTTTAAAAGAAATTTATAAGCACTTACCGGCTGATTGGAAAATGTTTGTTGAATACAAAGGTTTCGAACCTAATTTTTATTCAACCACTATTGCAGATTGGGGACAATCTTTATTGCTAGCGAATAAATTAGGCGAAAAAGCTTATACATTGGTAGATTTAGGTCATCACCAACCAAATGTAAATATAGAGCAGATTGTAGCTTTATTATTAATGGAAGGTAAATTAGGTGGTTTCCATTTCAATGATTCTAAATATGCTGATGATGATTTAACAGCTGGAGCAATCAAACCTTATCAATTATTTTTGATTTTTAACGAATTGGTTGATGGTATGGATGCTAAAGGTATAGATCATGCAACAGGTTTAGGTTGGATGATTGACGCATCTCATAACTTAAAAGATCCATTGGTAGATTTATTACAATCTGTAGAAGCAATTAAAATAGCTTATGCACAAGCATTATTGGTTGATAGGAAAGCTTTAAAAGAAGCGCAACAAGCTAATGATGTTGTTAAAGCACAAGAAATTTTACAAGATGCTTTTAGAACAGATGTACGTTCTATTGTAGCGGAATCAAGATTAAGAGCTGGTGCGGCATTGGATCCTGTTCAATTATTCCGTGATTTAAAAGTAAGAGAGAAGTTGACAGAAGAAAGAGGAGCTGTTAGCATAGCAACTGGATTATAGATGAGTAAGAAACCCGTAATAGCAGTTTTTGATGTGGGTAAAACCAATAAAAAACTGTTCTTATTTGATGAGCATTACCGTATTGTATACGAAAAATCGGCTCGTTTTATAGAAACCGTAGACGAGGACGGAGATCCATGCGAGAATTTAGAAAGTTTAAGGCTTTCTGTTTTCGACTCTCTGTCAGAAGTCTTAAGAAAAGAAGAATTCGACGTGAAAGCATTGAATTTTTCGACCTATGGTGCAAGTTTTGTATATATCGGCGAAGATGGATTACCCGTTGCGCCTTTGTATAATTATTTGAAATTATATCCAGAGCATCTTTTAAAACAATTTTATAACACCTACGGCGGAGAAGAGGAGTTTGCCAAGAACACCGCTTCTCCCGTCTTGGGAAGCTTAAATTCTGGTATGCAACTTTATCGTATAAAATACGAAAAGCCAGAATTGTTCGAAAAGATTAAATACGCACTTCATTTACCGCAGTACTTAAGTTATTTGGTTACCGGAAAAGTATTTACCGATATCACCAGTATAGGCTGTCACACCAATTTGTGGGACTTTCAAAAAAATGATTATCACAGGTGGGTATATGAAGAAGGAATTGCCGAAAAATTTGCTCCTATTTTACCCGGAGATCAGATTGTAGAAACGGCTTTTCAGGGACACTCTTTTAAAGTTGGCGCAGGTTTACACGATAGTTCGGCGGCTTTAATTCCATATTTAGAGAATTTCCACGAACCATTTATTCTGCTTTCTACAGGAACATGGTGTATTTCCTTAAATCCATTTAATAGTAATCCTTTGACTTTAGAAGAATTAAAGCAGGATAGTTTATGCTATATGAATTACAAAGGGACGCCGGTGAAAGCCTCAAGATTGTTTGCAGGATACGAACATGAACAGGAGACAAAGAGAATTTCGGGACATTTTGGTGTGGGAAGTTCTACTTTTAAAACAGTAAAGTATAATCCGGAATATATAGCATCTTTAAAGTCGAAATTTTCACAAGGAGATGATAATAAGTTTGCTGATAGGGATTTGTCTGTTTTTGAAAACGCAACCGAAGCCTATCACCAATTAATTATGGATATTGTTAGACAGCAAGAAAAATCGACTAAGCTAGCCATACAAGATAGTGGTGTGCGAAGGATTTTTGTAGATGGAGGTTTCGGAAATAACGATATTTTTATGCATCTAATGGCAAATGCTTTTCCAGAAGAAGAATTGTTTGCGGCATCAATGGCACAGGCAACAGCTATGGGAACAGCAATAGCTATTCATAAATCATGGAATCGGACACCGATTTCGGGTAATATTATCGAATTGAGATTTTATCCACGAAGTACAGAGGAAATTGCTTAATGATTTTTTTTCCGAATATGCGGGCTGGAATGACAATAGCTATTTTGACACGACTGCTTCCTTTTGGGATTTATTATAAGATTCTGATTTTTAAAATCGCTCTTTTGTCTGAAAACTATTGTGGTGTTAAAAGGCATACAGACAGGAGACAGCTTGAAGACAGACAGGAGACTGATTAGAGTTGTCTTCGGGGAGTGTTCGGGTGGGCTTCGAGACCAGTCGAAGCTTAGTCGAAGGTTTCTCGAAGCAAACTCGAAGAATATAAGAGGTATTGTCGAGTCAGGGTGGGGGTAAATACGAAGCAAGTCTCTAGCAATAGCGGGCTCTTGCAGAGTTTGGCGGACTTTAACAGACTTTGATGGACTTTTTTAGGTGTTTAGATATAGAGAATTTGCTGCTCTAGTGAACCTTATAGGATAGGTATGGTGAATTTAATCATAAATAGGGAGGTTTAAAAATTTGAAAGTTAAAAGGAAGGAAAAGCGATTTAAAAATTAGTGAGAAGTATAGATTAACTTTGTGCTGTAATCTAAAACCTTCCTTTCAAATATCGTTATAGCTATATCGTTTCGCTGTTTTTTTCTTTAGCAATGGCCTCTGGCCTGAAAATAAAGTAACCTCCGGGGAGAGAGCATATCGCAGAAACGGCAAAAAATAACAGGCTTAAAGTAACGGCTATTTGCGGGTCTAATTCCAGATATTTTGAGCCATATAGAAATACCAGTTCTCTGGCACCTAATCCGCCAATTGTAAAAGGGAAAAGTGCCATAAAAGCCGATGCAAGGAAAAGAGTTAAATAAGGTAACAGACGTAGATTGTCCTGATCTTCTTTTAAGGCAAAAAGAATAAAAATAACACAAGCCACCTGCATAACCTGTAAACCCAGAGCATGCAAATGCGCCTTGGGGAATGCTGTAAAAAACTGTTTGAAAAATATTTTGTACAATAAAATATATACAGTTGTTCCGGCAATTATGGCGGAAAAGGAATAGATATTTAAAAAAGATGTTTCTTCAATAAAAGGTATAAAAGAACATATTAATAAACAGATGGCCCAAAGCCCGCTTAATTTGTCCAGAAAAATAGCGGTGATTAACTGGCGTTTATCTGTGCCGAAATTCTTATTCAGAAAATAGATTTTATAACCTTCTCCTCCAATACCTCCGGGCAAGAAAACGTTATAAAACATACCCACAAGGTAGAGTTTATAGTTGTAAAATTTGTTGAGCGAAAGTTTTATTTGGTGGAAGAATATATTTACTCTTGCAGCGGCAAAAAGTTGTGATAGTAAGAATGAAAGTATAGCCAGTAATAAAAATAGGGGATCGCTTTTAGTTATATTTTTCCATAACAAGTCTATATCTGTGTTTTTGAAAACCCAATATAATGCAAATGTAGTGATTGCGATTTTTGCTGTAAGTTTGAGTCCCTGTTTAAACACGTTCGTTATTATTTATTCTTTTGTCTACAAAATCAGAAATTGTGGCAAACGGAATATTCCTGGTTTTAAGCTGAGCAATAAACCTGTCCATTCTATGGATCATTTGTTCTCCGGTATTTTTCATCACATAGGCTGGAAAGCCAAATCTTTCTTTATCGTTTAGGTTTGTAAATTCCCATGGGTGAAAATAGATGTTGAGATACCCGTCTTTTTTTAATACCCAACCAGCTAGCTTACTATACATAGCTAATGGAAGGTTGTGAAATGATAACCAAAATAACGGGAACCTGATTAAGGGACTTACAGATGCTGGTATTTGCCAGATATTGTGTTCTTTAAAATAGGTTCTTGGCTTATCTAAATTGTTATACCTACCCGGCAGATAAGTGGGATTGATAGAACTATTGTACTCATAACCTGCTTTAGCAATAGACTCTTCATTTACAGGCATCATCCTTGGCATTCTGAAACCACGAACAGGTGTTTTTCCTAATTCTTCGAGTTCGTTTTTAGATTTTAGAAGATCTGCATCTTCAAATTGAGAGTGATAATAACCATGTGAGGCCAGCTCGTGTCCGGCAGAAATTAATCTTTCTATTACCTGAGGCGCATTTTTAGCAAAAGTAACCGTACTAAAGAAGGTTGCCCTTACCTGATGTTTATCAAGGATATCAAGAATATGGTTGGTTCCCTCGATAGATATGTTTATCTGATCGTCAAAAGATATATCCTTATTGTATTCAAAAGGCATATCAAATTCTTCTATATCAAAGCTTAATAATATCACGCTTGTTTAAGGTTTGTAGACCTCACAATATAATTAGGTCGCTGTTTGCTTTGCATAAACATTTTTCCAAGATAAATACCAGTAATACCTAAGATGATTAATTGTAATCCTCCGAAAAAAACGATAGTCATAATAATAGATGCCCAACCAGATACCTCTTGTCCTGAATATAATGCATAAAGTACGTATGGGATATAGAGTAGAGACGATAAAGAGAAAATGAAACCTAGATAAGCAGCCGCATACAGTGGTTTTATGGAGAAAGAAGTTACACCGTGTAATGCCAATCTGATCATCTTTTTGAGATTATATTTGCTGGTTCCCAAATGTCTTTGTCCAGGTTGGTAACGTATAGCATATTGTTTAAAGCCTATCCATTTTAGTAAACCACGATAAAAAGGATCAGATTCATTAAAGTTTCTTAAAACATTTACCACTTTTTTGTCCAATAATCTGAAATCGGCAGAGCCAGCATCTAAATCAACGTCAGATAAGCTGTTTAAAAATTTATAATATAGTTTAGATGATAATCTTTTGCCAGCAGGAAGTCGTTTATCGTCTTCCCTTATCGTGTAAACAACTTCGTAGCCCTCTTTCCACTTGGCAATCATGTCAGGTAATAAGGAAGGGGGATGTTGCATATCGCAATCCATACATATTACACAATCGCCATGGGCGTGATCTAATCCTGCTTTAACAGCAAGCTGATGACCGAAATTTCTGGAAAACTCTATAAAAAATAATTCGGGATTCTGGGTGTTGAGATTGGTTAATACATCTAAACTGTTGTCTGTACATCCATCACAAACAAAAATAAACTCGTAATCGTAAGGCAATGTTTTGAAAACATCTTTTAATGCCCTGGATATAACAGGGATATTTTCTGCTTCATTATAAGCAGGTATGATTATTGAAACAAGTTCTCTCATGGTTGATTAAGCTTGAATTTCGAAAAATCCTTGACCAACATCAGGTAAACAATATGTAGCCATATTAAAATACATGGTAATGCTTTTAGTGAATAGGGTTGTACATAGTTTTTCCTGATGAAGTTAGGAAACAAATCAGAAGGAGAAAGCGACGTTAACACCAATGCAAATATAAAAAGAGAAATGGTTAGTTTATTAGGTTTGTTTTCCTGATTTAAAAACCAGATAGCTACTCCTGAAAATGCAATAATATAGGTGGGAGATTCGGATCCGCTACTGAAAATTACTGTAAAGATTAAGGTTGATGCAAGCAACATTAACTGAAAACTTAAATGTTTGTATTGTTTAATTCTCAAGTATGGTAATGCAAATAAGGAAAGTCCTGCAATTAAAAAAGGTAGGTTGGAGATTGCTGGATTTTGGGTAAGTCTTCTCGCTAATCCCATTACAGAAATATCCTGAGCAGAGTTTAAGCTTGCATTTAAGCTGTTTTTTTCTACTAAAGAATGGTACCAGTCCTGATAAGATTGAAATACAAATTCAGGGGATGAAATTAACATAGGTAAAGCCAGGCATATTAAGAAACTTATTATTAGGCTAAGTATAAAACGCCCTTTGTTTTTTATGAAGAAAAAGAAAGATAAACCCACAATACCATATAATTTAACAAATGTCCCTATCATGATTGCTAATGCTGACCTGAATTCTTTTTGTTTATAGATGTAAGAGAAAGATAGTAGTAACAGACCGGTTAAGGCAATATTGAATTGAAAGCTAAATAAAGCGGTGAGTGCTTCGTGAGCACATATCCATCCTATAATAATCCTGTTGTTAAGTTTCATTGGAAGACTTAAAATGCCCCATAAAAGAATGGATACATTGGCTATGTTCCATAAAATTGTTCCTGCTCCGTCGGGTAATAAAGCAAAAGGAGTTATAATAATAGAGAAAATAGGGCCATAGTGGTTGGTGTCCATGTATTCCGGATAAGAAATATAAAGGTTTTGGAAGTTTACAGAGTGCCAGTAAGTATGTTTAAAAATAAGGTAGTTATTGAAACTTCCTTTTGCATATTGTTTTAAAGCGGTAATTACTGCCAGTAAAATATAAGTGATAATTAAAGTTTTTTTATTTAAAAAAAAGCCCTTTAGTTTGGTTAGTTTGTGGGCAGTATTATTAAGCATTGTTTTTATTGTAAATTTGAGAGAAAGATATGTGTTTTTTCTGTTATTGTTAAAAATAAAGTTTATTCTATCTTCTCTGTTAATTTGGTTTTCATTTTTCAATATAAAAATAAGGAATCAGGGGGAAAGAAAAACTCAGATGTATTGTTTTCTATCGGTCGTTCCTTGGGTATTAAAAGTGATGGTTGAAAAAAGTGTTAACCGAAATTGCAGGTTGCCTTTCCCTTTTCGGTAGGAATTTCCTTAAATTCGAAAAAAAATAAGATAAATTGGGAGTTGTTGTAGAACATCTGACCAAAGTTTACGGTCATCAAACAGTAGTAAATAATATCTCTTTCGAAGCAAAACCAGGTAAGGTGCTGGGTTTTCTGGGACCAAATGGTGCCGGGAAATCAACAACTATGAAAATGCTTACTGGTTATATTCCTCAAACTTCAGGTATGGCAACGGTTTGCGGATTCTCGCCTTTGGATAATCCGTTAGAAGTGAAAAAAAGAGTAGGTTATTTACCTGAAAATAATCCCTTGTATTGGGAAATGTATGTCAAAGAGTTTTTAGGTTTTGTAGCAGGATTACATCATTTGAAAAATAAACAGCAACGCCTGAAAGAAGTAATAGATTTAACAGGGATTGGTGATGAGCAGCATAAAAAAATAGGTTCCCTGTCAAAAGGATATAAACAAAGGGTTGGACTGGCTAATGCTATTATGCATGATCCTGATGTTTTAATATTGGACGAACCGACTTCTGGCTTAGACCCCAATCAGCTTTTGGAGGTCAGAAACCTGATTAAGCAGTTGGGTGAAACAAAAACAGTTATCCTGTCTACACATATTATGCAGGAGGTAGAGGCTATCTGCAATCAGGTAGTTATTATAAACAAGGGTAATATTGTGGCAAATGATAGTCTCGCTTATTTACTTGCCCAACATCAGGAGACTTCTTTGGAGCCTGTTTTTATAAAACTGACTAATATTTAAAATGGGTATCATCATATTTAAAGAAATAGTGTCTTATTTTAGTTCGCTTGCGGGCTATATTACTATTTTGGTGTTTCTGGTAGTTTTAGGACTTTTTTTATGGGTTTTTCCAGAGTCCAGTATTTTGGAATATGGTTATGCCGGATTAGATTCTATGTTTAATATTCTGCCTTACCTGTTTATTTTTTTGATTCCGGCAGTGAGTATGCGTACATTTTCTGAGGAGAAAAAGGAGGGTACTTTTGAGTTACTGGCTACTAAGCCCTTAACTGATTGGCAAATTATTTTGGGTAAATATTTTGCTGTTTTATTAGTGGTTGTGGTGGCTTTGCTACCTACTTTGGTTTATTACCTGTCTGTTTATTTTTTGGGGAATCCGGTAGGGAATATAGATAGTGGTGCGGTTATAGGTTCGTATATAGGAGCGTTGTTATTAGCCGCAGTATTTACAGCATTGGGTGTTTTTACATCTGCAATTACTAAAAATCAGATTATCGCTTTTGCATTATCGGTTTTTCTCAGTTTCTTCATGTTTAGCGGGTTTGGTTCGTTAAGTCAGATATTGTCTTTGCAGCATATTTCTTATTATTTAACCAGTCTGGGTTTAGAAGAGCATTATCAATCTGTTGGGAGAGGTGTTTTAGATACCCGTGATCTGATTTACTTTTTAAGTATTACTGCTTTCTTTTTATTGGCAACACGTACGGTTTTAAGGAGTAGGGTATGGTAAGGCAACAGAAAAAAACAGATTTAAAATACTTTACCCTGGGGGTGGTTTTGCTTATTTTGTTGAATTTGCTGGCGGGGGTGTTTTTTACCCGGTTTGATTTTACAGCAGAAAAGCGATTTACAATTTCAGAAAACTCAAAACAGATATTAAAGGGTATTGATGAGCCTGTTAGGATAACTGTTTTTTTGGAGGGTAATTTTCCTGCTGGTTTTAAGAGGTTGAGGAATGCTACTGCAGATCTTTTAGCTGACTTTAAGGCTTATTCTAAATCTGATATGGAGATAGATTTTATAGATCCTACGTATGGGCGTAATGAGCAGGAACAACAGGAGTTTTTTGCTTATCTGTACGAGAAAGGTCTAGAGCCAACCAATTTAAGTGTTAAAACAGAGGATGGATTTTCTCAAAAAGTTATCTTTCCGGCGGCTTTGGTTTCGTATAAGGAAGAAAGTATTCCGGTGAAACTGTTACAGAGCAGGATGGGCTTGTCTCCGGATGAGGTACTTAATAATTCTATCCAAAACCTGGAGTATGCTTTTATATCTGCCATAAAAAAAGCGGCATCGGGCGGTAAGCCAAGGGTGGCTTTTACGGAAGGACATGGAGAGCTTTCTGATTTACAACTACAGGATGCCATGAAAGCTTTGTCTGATGGTTATGAAGTGGGGAGGATAGATCTTGCACAAGTAACTAAAGAAGGTTTGGATAAATTAAATGTATTGATTGTAGCAAAACCCAATACGGCTTTTTCTGAATTGGAAAAAATAAAGATTGACCAGTTTTTGGTTAAAGGAGGTAAGGTGTTTTTTGCGTTAGATCAGGTACATGCAGAATTGGATAGTATGCAACGTGGTTTAGGTGAGCAATTGGCTTTTCAGCGGGATTTGAACCTGGACGACCAATTGTTTAAATATGGTATTAGGGTAAATTATGACCTTATTGGGGATATGAATTGTGCACAGATTCCGATGAGTATAGGGAATGTTGGCGGGCAGGGGCAATTGCAAATGGTACCCTGGTTGTTTTACCCAATTATTATGCCTGTATCTAAGCATCCGCTGGTGAGAAATTTGGAAGGTATTAAAACCGAGTTTATTAGTTCAATAGATACGATAGCTTCAAATCATCTTCAAAAAACTGTATTACTGGAAACATCGCCGTTTAATAGGGTTTTACAAGCTCCCACTCTGATTTCTTTAAATATGGTTGAGGATGTGCCTGATCCTGAAAAATTCAGAAGTAAACCTAAGGCTGTATGTGTGTTGGTAGAGGGTAAGTTTAGTTCAGTATTTAAAAACCGGGCAATTCCGGAAGGGTATAATAGCCCCCTTCAGCCAGAAGCAGAGAAAGAGGGCAGAATGCTTGTGTTTAGCGATGGCGATATGCTGAAAAATCAAATTGCGCAGGATGGTTCTGTCTATCCGTTGGGATTTGACAGGTATACATCACAATCATTTGGAAATAAAACTTTTTTGTTGAATATTGTGGATTATTTAACCAATGATGGAGATTTGATTTCGTTGCGTTCCAAAGAAATTAAACTGAGGTTATTGGATAAAGGGAAATTGAAAGAAGAGAAGCTGAAATGGCAGTTGATAAATATGTTGCTTCCGGTAGGACTGTTGATTATAGCGGGTATTTTTCAACATCTTTACAGGAAGCGAAAGTATGCAGTTTAAATTTTGTAGCTTTGACATTAACAAGTAAAAATAATCCGATAAGATGAGATTTATAGTTTCTACAACAACATTACTAAAGCACTTGCAATCTGTAAGTGGCGCTTTAAGTAGCAGTGCTGTATTGCCCATATTAGAGAATTTTTTATTCGAGATAAAAGAAGGAAATCTTATCATTTCTGCAACAGATTTGCAGACCAGTATGATTACGTCTTTGGCGGTAGAGGCTAAAGAGGGAGGAAAGATTGCCGTTCCTTCAAAGATTTTGTTAGATACGCTGAAAACTTTACCTGAGCAGCCTATTGCTTTTTCGGTTGATGGAGAAACATACGCTATAGAAATTAGCGCTGGAGATGGAAAGTATAAACTGAGTGGTGAAAATGGAGAGGATTTTCCTAAAATTCCAACAGTTGAAGATGCTTCTACAGTAAATATACCGGCTACCGTTTTATCAGAAGCAATAAATAAGACCATATTTGCAGTAAGTAATGATGAGTTACGCCCGGCAATGACAGGGGTGTTTTGTCAGTTATCTCCAGAAAATATTACGTTTGTAGCTACCGATGCTCATAAACTGGTGCGTTACAGAAGAAAAGATACCAAAGCAGATAGTGCAACTTCTTTTATTTTACCAAAGAAAGCATTAAACCTATTAAAATCTGCATTGCCATCAGAAGATATTAACGTAGCAATAGAATATAATTCTACCAGTGCATTCTTTAAGTTTGCGAATATCAGTATGATTTGTAGACTTATTGATGAGCGTTATCCTGATTATGATGCTGTAATTCCTCAAAATAATCCAAACAAGTTAACGCTGGACAGAAGTCTGTTCTTAAACTGCTTGAAAAGGGTGGTTATTTTTGCTAATAAAACAACACATCAGGTTCGTTTAAAAATTAATGGAAGCGAGTTACATATATCATCAGAAGATATTGATTTTGCTAACGAAGCACATGAGCGTATTGGTTGTCAGTACGATGGCGAAGATATGGAAATCGGTTTCAATGCCAAGTTTTTGATTGAGATGTTGAATAACCTTGCAGGAGATGAGGTGAGTATAGAAATGTCGACACCAAACAGAGCTGGTTTATTATTCCCCAGCAATGCGGATGAAAACGAAGATATTCTGATGCTGGTAATGCCGGTAATGTTGAATAACTACGCATAAATAAAATATTAAATTTTTGAAAAGGCTTGATGTACTTGTGCATCAAGCCTTTTTTATTGTATATTTATATGATAGAAAAATATATTTGCAGAAAATAAGTAATATATAGTTTCAGAAGACGCAGTTATTAGAATACAGCAGTGATGACAAGAAGTATATTGAATAGGATTATAGGTGGTTTAGGTCTGATGCTTTTGGTAGTGTCATGTGCTGATAATTCTGAAGTAGGTCTTTTAGGCAGGGCGCAGGTTTTGGTGTGTAATATGGTGCCGGAAGACGATTCAGTAACTCTTTATTTAGACACAACAGTAGTTAACAACAGCCCGCTTTCTTTTAACGAACTTTCTCCTTATGATACGTTGGCTGCAGGAAGAAGATCTGTAATTGTAAAATCTTATACAACAGATTCTGTGGTGATGGAAAAAGCAATGTATATTAATCCATATAGAAACTATTCTTTCTTTATTGTTCCTATGGATTCTATTAATAAACAAATTTCTTTGGTGGCTACTGTAGATTATTTGAGTTTGCCCCAAACTATGACCAATGCTAAAGTCAGGTTTATCCATCTGGCTCCAAAAGAACTTGGTGTTAACCTTTATACAAAACTGGATACCTTTACGGAAAGAAAAACATTTACCAATGCCTATTATAAAACGGCTTCGGTTTTTCAGGAGCTTAAGGCAGGTAAATACACTTTGAGGTTAACAGATGTTCAGCAGCCAGAAAATCAGATAAGTACTGTAACCAATGTGGTGTTTGAACAAAAGAAATCTTATACAATTCTTATTTCAGGACTGAAAAACAGTACCGATTACCCTCAGCAAATCTCGGTTATCCAGAATAACTGATAGTCAGAAAGTACCAAAACAAAAATATAACATGGCGATGCGGCTAAAATTTATATTTTTGGGGAAAATATACCGAGTATACAGTGGAAATCATTACTTCAATTATAGATTTTATCTTACATATAGATAAACATCTAAGCGAAATCATCAGCAACTATCAGGTTTGGACCTATCTTATATTATTTATTATCATTTTCGCTGAAACGGGACTGGTCGTTACTCCTTTTTTACCTGGTGATTCTTTGTTGTTTGCAGCAGGCGCTTTAATTGGGGCGGGTGATACGGGTTTAAATATTTATTTATTAGCCGTATTGCTTTTTATTGCAGCAGTTTTGGGAGATCTTGTAAACTACGAGATAGGCAAACATTATGGCATTAAGGTATTTAATGGGAAAATCAAGTTTCTGAAAAAGGAATATTTGACCAGGACACAGGATTTTTTTGCTAAGCATGGAGGAAAAACCATAATTTATGCTCGTTTTGTACCTATTGTACGCACTTTTGCTCCGTTTGTAGCAGGAGTGGGGGAAATGACTTATAAAAGATTTGCCTCTTTTAATGTGATAGGTGGTTTTATATGGGTAGTTCTATTTTTGTTTTTGGGGTACTTTTTTGGAAATCTGGAATTTATACAAAAGAACTTTAGTCTGGTTATATTAGCTATTATTATAATATCAGTACTACCTGCTCTGGTAGAGGTGGTTAGAGGCGGTAAAAAGAAAGAAGCCTAATAGGTATTTTGGTGTATGGAAGCACTGGCTTACATATTGATATTGACCTGTTTGATTTTGTTTCTGGTAGTGGGATACCTTTTTAAAAGGTTGAGGAATACGGAGGCAGAGAAAGCAGAACTGAAAGCCCGGTTTCAGGAGTATGAGTCTAAAATAAATAACCTGCAATTAGAGAATTTAGAGTCTAAGCTGAACCCGCACCTTTTTAAAAATATCCTTAATTCTATACAATCACATGCTTACCAAACCTATTATTCTATGGATAAGCTGGCCAATGTGCTGGATTATATTTTATATGAGAGTAAAAGGGGTTTTGTTTCTGCTAAAGAAGAAATAGATTTTGCCTTAAGTCTGATAGAAATTAATAAGATTAAAATAAGTCCTTTGTTTGAACTTAATGTAAAAACAAAAGTTAATGACGAAGCTTTGTATCCGCAAAAATTATTGGCTCCAATGGTTTCTATAGATCTGATAGAGAATGCTTTTAAGCATGCCGATCTTCAGAGTCCTGATTCTTTTATAACCATAGTTTTTGAATTAAAAGATGGTAATTTTAGTCTTACTGTTTCTAATAAAATATCAGAGCGTAAACCTATTTTAAAAGAAAATGGAGGTATCGGTAATGAGAGTCTTGAACAAAGATTAAAGCTTATTTATAAAAATGGTTATAAATTAGAGCGTTTTACAGAAGGCGAAGTTTTTGTTGCTCATTTAAAAATTAATTTACTTGAACACATTGATAAAATGCATCATCTTAGATGACGAGTTGCCGGGGTTGGCTTATTTGAAATTGCTTTGCGAACAAATAGAGGAACTGGATATAGTGAAGGTATATAATGATCCTGTCGCTTTTCTAAATGAATACCAGACCCTGGACTTTGATCTTTGTATTTTGGATATTAATATGCCGGGAATAAATGGCCTTCAGATTGCAAATCTGCTCACTAATAAATATCTTGTTTTTACAACTGCTTATAAAGAATATGCAGTAGAAGCTTATGATCTGGATGTGATAGATTACATTGTTAAGCCTATAAAAAAAGAACGTCTTTTACAGGCTATTGCAAAAGTGAAAAGCAGGTTTGTTAAAGAGAATGCTGTTAAAGATTTCTTTCAGTTTAATACCAATAAAGGGAAAACCCTACTTTTTTTTGACCAGTTGTTTTATATCAGAACCTCGGAAGTAGATGCCAGAGATAAGGTTGCTTCTTTTTATGATGGTTCTACTGTAGTGCTTAAAAATGTGTCTTTTAATAAATTGTTAGGCATTTTACCTTCCAGTCAGTTTGTGAGGATTAATAAAAAAGAAGTGGTTGCCTTTAAAGCTGTTCAATTGTTTTCTTATGATGAGATCACCCTTAACGTATCATCAGAAAATGGGAAACCAATAACATTAAGTATTGGAGAAGCTTACCGGGAAGCCTTTGTCCAAAAACTGAAATCCTGACTTTATTACATTTTTTCTTCTGTTTATTACATTTGTCAGATAGATTGTTTTTCTGTACACATACAGGAAACATTAATTCAACATCTTTACTGCTGATATGCGATGGGGAAGTCTTGTTTTTCTGAAGTCTGTTGTTGATAAAAATATTTAACATGAAAAAGTATAAAAACAGTATTTTTTATATTTCAACTATAGGGGTGTTTTCAGCAATTATATACTGGATTGTTGTAGTTGGCTCTCAATTAGAAGAAGGTAGGTCGGTTGTTGAAGCCGTGTCTGAAAGAAGTCAGTGGGAGGAGTTTATTCTTTCTATGCAGCATAACCTGGGGCATCCTTTGGCTATATTATTAGCTCAGATAATTACCATTGTGTTGGTTGCCCGATTGTTTGGCTGGGTGTTTGGGAAAATAGGACAACCCACAGTAATTGGTGAAATTATAGCAGGTATTGTTTTAGGGCCATCTTTTTTAGGACTTTATTGTCCAGAGTTTGCCAGTGCACTTTTCCCTTCTCAATCTTTAGGGAATTTACAGTTCTTAAGTCAGATAGGGCTTATACTTTTTATGTTTGTGATAGGCATGGAGCTTGATTTGAATGTGCTGAAAAATAAAGCACATGAAGCGGTTGTTATTAGTCATGCAAGTATTATTTTTCCTTTTACATTAGGTTTAGGACTGGCCTATTTTATTTATAGCTCTTTTGCTCCTGAGGGTGTAGGGTTTATTGCATTCGGGCTGTTTCTTGGAATCTCTATGAGTATTACTGCTTTTCCGGTATTGGCTCGTATTGTGCAGGAGAGAGGTATTCATAAAACAAGATTGGGCACAATTGTTATAACCTGCGCTGCGGCAGATGATATTACGGCCTGGTGTATTTTAGCAGTTGTAATAGCTATAGTAAAAGCAGGTTCTTTTTTAAGTTCATTGTATATTATAGGGTTGGCTATTATCTATGTTGTTTTTATGATTAAGGTGGTAAGACCTTTCTTGAAACGCGTAGGAGATTTACATGCTTCGCGGGAGAAATTAAGTAAAGCCGTAGTGGCTATATTTTTTCTGGTGCTTATTCTATCGTCTTATATTACGGAGGTTATAGGTATACATGCGCTTTTTGGAGCATTTATGGCGGGAGCTATTATGCCTGAGAATAATAAGTTTAGAAACCTTTTTATACAAAAGGTAGAGGATGTAGCGCTGGTGTTGTTGTTGCCTTTGTTTTTTGTATTTACTGGCTTAAGAACAGAAATAGGATTGTTGAATGATCCCTATTTATGGGAAATGACGGGAATGATCATACTTGTAGCTGTAGCAGGTAAGTTTTTGGGGAGTGCGCTGGCAGCTAAGTTTGTTGGGCAAAACTGGAAAGATAGTTTAACCATTGGGGCGCTTATGAATACCAGAGGATTGATGGAACTGGTGGTGCTGAATATAGGTTATGATTTAGGGGTGCTGACTCCGGAAGTGTTTGCGATGATGGTAATTATGGCTCTTGTAACTACATTTATGACCGGGCCGGCGTTAGATCTGATCAATTGGATTTTTAAGAATAAACCGCAAGCGGAACATCAGGAAATTAGTTTGAGTAATAAGTTTAAGGTACTGATATCTTTTGCTAATCCAAAAGGAGGTAGGTCTTTATTGCGTTTGGCAAACGGACTGGTGAAAAAACTGAATGGAAACGCTTCGGTTACTGCTATGCATCTTTCTTTAAGCACAGAACTCCATGCTTATAATATAGATGAATACGAAAAAGAAAGCTTTTTGGAACTGGAGGAAGAATCAGAGCAGCTTAATCAACCCATTGTTACCTTGTTTAAGGTATCTAATGATATAGACTCTGATATTGTAGAGGTTGCCAATAAAGGTGATTATGATTTACTGCTGATAGGTGTTGGGCAATCAATTTTTGAGGGAAGCTTATTAGGTAAAATTTTAGGTTTTACTACTAAAATTATTAATCCTGACAGGTTGTTAGATCAGGTTACGGGAAGAAAAGGATTGTTTGAGAATTCTCCCTTTGATGAAAGAACGCGTTTGATTGTTTCTAAAAGTGCAGTGCCTGTAGGGGTGCTGCTGGATAAGGATTTGGAGAGGCTTGATTATGTATTTATCCCTATTTTTTCAGAAGAAGATGCTTTTTTAATAAGATATGCCTTAAAGCTAATCAATAGTTCTAAATCTCAGGTAGTGATTCTGGATGCCACCGGGCAAGTGAAAAAGAATCTGCATATGAAAGAATCTATACGATCTATTGAGCAAAACGCACCTCATCATATCAGCTTGCTTAACGAAAAGAAAATAGATAAACAGTTTCTGAAAACGCAGGATATTATGCTGATTAGTTTTGATAGCTGGAAGAAACTGGTAGATACCAAAAGCTTGTGGTTGTCTGATGTGCCTTCTACTCTTATTTTAACTAAATAAGGACGATATATGACTGTTTGGGAGAAGAATTGCAGAAGCATCTCTAACACAGCTTTAAAGCTTCTCTTAACGAAGGATGGAGCTTCTTTAATTTTTGGAATAAGAAAGGAAATAGAGTTTGTATTAAAAAGGGTAGAAAAGATTTATAAATCCTCTCTACCTAAAACTTTACCTTGCAAATAAAGCTGTTCTTCTTTGTTGATTTCATTTTGTTCGGCAATAGGAATGTCTTTTCTGGATATTGCTTTCAGGTTGGGTTGTCCTGCATCTATCCATGCAGAATACCAAAAACTCCCGGTTGCTAAAATAGCTTTGCGCATTTGTTTCTCTACCATTCCATTGAGCACCTCGTGGTATTTTCGGGAATATTCTTCGGAGTATTGTTTAATTACCTTATTATTCCTTTGGCTATACGTGTACTTTTTGTCGGGAGCAAAATTGCCGTTAGTTTCTTTCTCAAGTTTTAGTGTTAAAGGAACCAGGCTGTAGGTCTCCTTCACAATACGCCATGCTTCTTGTAATGGATTGTCTATATATTTTGCGGGTCCTACAAAATAATCGTAGTCTTTAGCGAAAAGTTCGGGTAGCCTGCTTTCCCAAAAGGCATGTATTCCAATCTGGTTGGTTAGTTGTCCATTATAATTCATAGAAGTATGCAGCGGTACATGAGCATCTGCAATATAATGTGAAAGATCTGCAGACAACCGGATAATGTTAGCCGAATCTTTGGCAGCAAAAGCCTTTACCAGCTGATAATATACTTTTTCTATTTGCCAGGGGACTGTCCCGTAGGTTTGGAGAGTGTCTTGAGAAAACTTGTTAATCGCGTCTTTCCACTTAACAGGAATACTGTCAAAAGGGTTTTCTCCGTAATAATCTGCATCTAAAAAATGCCGCTGACCTTCCAAAGGGTCAATTCCCCTGCGTTTATCTGGATTTACAGATCTTTCTGTAATTGTATTGATATTTCCCTTATAGAAGACGATGAGGTCTTTAGGGAGCGTAAAAACAGCTAAACGAGCTATCCTCTTGTGAGCATAAAATCCCCATGAACTTAACAAGATAATTGAGCCGAGTAATACAATGGTTCTGGTTAGGTTTTTTTTCATCATCGAATATGAAAATGTAAATCTGATTAAAATTAAATTTAGGGAATAAAAATCTTATATGTTAATTTGCAGGTGTATAAAGTGCTTTTTTAAAGGATAATCTGACTGAAAAAACAAAGAAAGATGGCTGATAATAAGTCCTTAAATTGGTTTTAATGACAATAGAATAAAAAATTTTAAATGAGCACTTTGTATTTTGAAAATTTCAATCTATATTTGCATCCCCGAATAGGGAAGTTGTATTAAAGGAATAAAAGCTTAGAAATGGCAAATCATAAATCAGCATTAAAAAGAATTAGATCAAACGCAGCGAAACGCTTACGTAACAGATATCAGGCAAAAACTACAAGAACTTTTATTAAAAGGTTACGTACAGCCGCAACAAAAGAAGAAGCAGTAGCATTATTGCCTAAAGTTACTTCTATGTTAGACCGTTTGGCAAAGAAAAACGTAATACACAAAAATAAAGCAGCTAACAACAAGTCTAAATTGACTAAACTTGTAAACTCTTTATAATAAGAATATATAAGATATTCCTTTTATCTGAAAAGCGAGATTTTTAAGTCTCGCTTTTTATTTTTAATTACCGGGGGTAATTAGTAGATTCAATTATGAATCTGCATTATAAACCAAACATTCCTATCACTACCTGGGCTGAAGAGGATAGGCCTCGGGAAAAACTCTTGCTCCATGGCAGAAGAGCACTTTCGGATGCTGAACTTATTGCTATACTGATTGGTACAGGAAACAGAAATGAATCTGCTGTAGATCTCAGCAAAAGAATTTTACATAATTTTCAGAACGATTTAGGTGTTTTAGCAAGACTTTCTGTGCAGGAACTTTCTAAATTTAAAGGCATTGGTGAAGCTAAAGCTATTACCATTATGGCTGCTTTGGAATTGGGAAGGCGTAGGAAAGAAACTGAAAATGGAAGAGTAACCAAAATAACCTGTTCTAAAGATGCTTATGAGTTATTGCGTCCGGTGTTTGAAGATTTAACTCATGAAGAATTCTGGATGTTAATATTGAATAAAGCTAATAAGGTGGTGGGCAAAAACCTGGTTTCAAAAGGAGGTTGGGCATCTACTGTTTGTGATCCTAAAGTGGTTTTTAAGACTGCACTGGAATATAATGCGGCAGGTGTAATTGTTGCGCATAATCATCCTTCGGGTAATTTAACGCCTAGTGATGCAGATATAGGGTTAACCGGAAGGCTGGTGTCGGGAGGGAGACTTTTAGATTTACCCATATTTGACCATCTTATTTTTGGAGATGGTTGTTATTATAGCTTTGCGGACGAAGGAAAGATGCCGGGGATGAGGTAGTGTTTACGGCGTTTCTGGTGTTGGGCTTCTTTTTTAGTATAATATGTTTTGCTGTTTTAACCAGTAAACCTGTAGGAATATTGAAAAATAAGGAATAGAGAGGGTAAGTTTCGGCAAAATCTCTCTTAAAATTCCTATTTTTGTGCCTCAGAAAAAGAAGTAAATGAAAATATCATATAATTGGCTAAAGCAATTTCTTGACATTAACTCTTCTCCAGAGGAAATATCTATAATTTTGACCGCAATTGGTTTAGAGGTAGAGAGCCTTGAACAGGTTCAGGCTATACCTGGTGGTTTAGAAGGTTTAGTGATTGGTTACGTGAAAGAGGCAGTACAACATCCAAATGCGGATAGACTGCGTGTAACTAAAGTAAATGTAGGCGGAGAAGAGGATTTACAGATAGTTTGTGGAGCACCTAACGTAGCGGCCGGACAAAAAGTAGTCGTGGCAACAGTAGGTACAACGGTTTACCCCAAAACCGGTGAGCCATTTAAAATTAGCAAGTCAAAAATTAGAGGTGAAGTTTCTGAAGGAATGATTTGTGCAGAGGATGAAATAGGTTTAGGCGAATCTCATGATGGTATCATGGTTTTACCTGAAGAAACAGCGGTGGGTATTTTGGCAAAAGCATATTTTAATCTTAATGATGACTATTTGTATGAAATAGGGCTGACACCAAACAGGGCAGACGCTGCGTCGCACCTGGGAGTAGCCAGAGATATAGCTGCGTATCTGGAGATTCCGGTGAAAATGCCTAAGGTAGATTCTTTTAAAATAGATTCAACAACAAGTTCTTTCCAACTAGAGGTAGAAGCAGAAGATCTTGCGCCAAGATATAGTGGGGTAACAATTTCCGGAGTAGAAGTTAAGGAATCTCCGCAATGGTTAAAAGAAAAATTGGCGGTAATAGGTATCAGAAGTATTAACAATATTGTAGATGTGACCAATTATGTGCTTCACGATTTGGGACAGCCTTTACATGCTTTTGATGCTGGTGAGATAAAAGGACATAAAGTTGTAGTGAGAAGAGCGGGCAGTGAAGTGAGCTTTGTTACACTGGATGGCATAGAAAGAAAGCTACAGAAAGAAGACCTGGTTATCTGTGATGAAAAGGACCCGATGTGTATAGCTGGTGTTTTTGGAGGAGAGGTTTCGGGAGTTAAAGAAAGTACTCAAGATATTTTTCTGGAAAGTGCATATTTTAATGCCGTATCTGTTAGAAAAACCTCGAAGAGGTTGGGCTTGAAAACAGATTCGTCTTTCAGGTTTGAGAGAGGGACAGATCCGGAAATTACGGTATATGCATTGAAAAGGGCAGCTTTATTGATTCAGGAAGTCGCAGGTGGAAATATATCTTCAGCTATTTTTGATCATTACCCTCATCCTGTACAGGATTTTAAAGTAGAATTGTCTATTGACCGGGTTAATAGTTTAATTGGCCAGGAGATAGGGGATGATAAAATAAAGTCTATAATTAAAAATCTTGGAATTAAGGTAGTTGCAGATAAAGGCAAGGTACTGGATTTAGAAGTGCCAACCTATAAAGTGGATGTAACCAGAGAAGTAGATGTTGTAGAAGAAATTTTGCGTATTTATGGTTATGATAATATTGTTATCCCTTCTAAAGTAAATGCCTCACTAAATTATACCTCCAAACCAGATAAAGAAACTGTACAGCAGACTATCTCTGATATGCTTTCTGCAAATGGCTTTTTTGAGATCTTATCTAATTCGCTTACCAAATCTGCTTATTCAAAAGATTTGGAGCATGCAGTAAAGATTTTGAATCCTTTGAGTTCTGATTTAGATGTTATGCGTCAGTCATTGGTGTATTCTGGATTAGAAGCCGTTGCTTATAACAGTAACCGCAAAAATCAGGATCTGAAGTTGTATGAGTTTGGTAAGATTTATAACGTAGAGGAGGATAAATATCAGGAAAATGCAGAGCTGGCTATATTTCTTACCGGAAAGTATAGTAGTGCCGTATGGAATACAGAAGGATCTCATACAGATTTCTATAAAATAAAATCTGTTGTTGATAGTATTTTACAGCGATTGAATATTACCAATTTAAATTCTGATGAATTAGATCATGTAGATTTCGCTTATGGAGTGCAGTACAGAAAAGGACCTAAGACATTGGTGAGGTTTGGAAAGGTTTCTGATGCTGCTGCAAAATTAACAGATGTAGATAAACCTGTATATGCTGCTGTTTTTAATTGGGATTTGATATTTACCATTATAAAAAACAACAAAATTAGCTATAAGGAAGTGGCTAAATTTCCAGCGGTTAGACGTGATCTTTCTATGTTGCTGGATAAATCGGTTACTTTTGAACAGCTGAAAAAGATAGCTTTAAAGGTAGAGAGAGGTTTGTTGAAAGCAGTAGATGTTTTTGATGTCTACCAGGGAGATAAGTTGCCTGAAGGTAAGAAATCATATGCGTTAAGCTTTATTTTGCAGGACGATGAGAAGACTTTGACAGATAAGCAGATCGATTCGGTAATGCAGAAATTAATTCTTAACTTAGAAAAAGAATCAGGTGCAGAAATTAGAAAATAAAGATTGATGTCTGTTTTAGCACAAAAATTAGATCGGGTTCTGGCCCGCACCCAGGAACTGATAAATTTAGCAAATGCTTTACAGGAGCATAACGACCTTTTAAGCCTTGAAAATCAGTCTTTGAAGGTAGCTTTGAATACCAGTGAAGATAAACGAAAAGAGCTTGAAGAATCGGTAAGAGTACTGAAACTTGCGAAAAGTTTAGAAGGTTCAAATGAAAAAACACTTGACATAAAGCAAAAAATTAACGAATTTGTGCGGGAAATAGATAAATGTATTGTATTGCTTAAAAAGTAATGCAAGGTGAATTGAAACTCAAATATGGGAGATATCTCCATAAAAATAAATATTGCTGATCGTGTCTATCCCTTAAAGATAGATTCAGATGAAGAGGAATTAGTGAGAAGGGCTGCTAAATTAATTAACGACCGTATAAAAGAATTTCAAGAAAATTATGCGGTAAAAGATAAACAAGATTTGCTTTCTATGTGTGTGTTACATTACGCAACATCATCATTAAAAGCAGAAAAAAAGGCTAGCAATGAAGATACAGACCTGGCCGAAAAAGTTTATAGTTTAGACAGTGTTTTGGCTGATTTTTTTGAACAGAAAAAGTAATATAATCGTTCTTTATACATAGTTCGAGTTTTAAGAAATTTAACCGCAGTTAAATTTTAGGTTTCACTATTAAAAACTTAACATTTCGATATTAAGGAAGGTATGTGGACACAAGTTTTCGTTTCATCCTCAATAAGGAGGATTATCCTGAGAGCTTTTTACCTTAAACCTGCAATAAGAAGTTTACAATACATGAAATCTAAATTTAGTTGCGGTTTTTTTTTAACTTAAAAACATTGTATGGAAATTTTTATTTATCTCGCTATAGCCATCATCGCTTTTGGTATAGGGATTATAGCAGGGAGATATTTACTTAGACAGTTACTTAGGCAGCAAGAGGTAGCGGCTCAGGCCAAAGTAAAAAAGATATTGAAAGATGCTGAAAGCAATGCCGAACTTTTGAAAAAGAATAAGTTGCTGGAAGCTAAAGAGAAATTCTTGCAAATGAAAACAGATCATGAGCAGGAAGTTAATCAGCGTAACCAGAATGTAGCGCAGAAAGAGAATACGCTTAAACAAAAAGAGCAATCTCTAAACCAAAAACTGGAAAATCAGAACAGAAAAGAGCAGGAGTTAGATAATCAGCGTAAAAAGTTAGATCATCAGCTGGAGATTGTTGAAAAGAAACAAGAAGAGGTTGAGGTAATGAAAGCACAGCACATTAAAGAGCTGGAAAACATCGCAGGGTTATCGGCAGAAGAAGCTAAATTGCAATTGGAGGCTAATTTGAAGGAAGAAGCCAGAACCAATGCTATGGTTCAGATTAAGGATATTATAGACGACGCTAAACTAACGGCAGCTAAAGAGGCTAAAAAAGTTGTTATTCAAACAATACAACGTACGGCTACTGAATCGGCAATAGAAAACACAGTTTCTATTTTTAATATCGAAAACGACGAAATTAAAGGACGTATTATCGGTAGAGAGGGTAGAAATATAAGAGCGTTAGAAGCAGCTACGGGAATAGAGATTATTGTAGATGATACTCCTGAGGCTATTATATTATCAGGTTTTGATCCGGTAAGACGTGAAATTGCCCGTTTGGCACTACACCGTCTCGTAACAGATGGTCGTATACACCCGGCAAGAATAGAAGAAGTGGTTGCCAAAACCCAAAAGCAAATAGAAGAAGAGATTGTAGAGATTGGTGAAAGAACCGTTATCGATTTAGGTATCCATGGTTTACATCCTGAACTGATTAGAATGGTTGGACGTATGAGATATCGTTCATCCTATGGACAAAATCTTTTACAACACTCTCGTGAAGTAGCTAATTTCTGTGCAACTATGGCATCGGAATTGGGGTTAAATGCTAAACTGGCTAAAAGAGCAGGTTTGTTACATGATATTGGAAAAGTGCCTGATGATAATCCGGAATTGCCACACGCCATTTTGGGAATGCAGCTGGCAGAGAAATATAAGGAACATCCTGATGTTTGTAATGCCATTGGAGCGCACCATGACGAGATTGAGATGACTTCTTTGATATCGCCAATTGTACAGGCTTGTGACGCTATTTCAGGCGCAAGACCGGGTGCAAGAAGAGAAGTGGTAGAAAGCTATATCCGCAGGCTAAAAGAGCTGGAGAGCCTGGCTATGTCTTACCCTGGGGTAGAGAAAACTTTTGCTATTCAGGCGGGAAGAGAATTACGTGTTGTAGTGGAAAGTGAGAAAATAAGCGATGCACAATCAGAAATTTTAGCGGCTGATATCTCTAATAGGATTCAAACCGAAATGACTTATCCGGGACAGATTAAGGTTACTGTAATAAGAGAAACCAGATCTGTTGCTTATGCTAAATAAGAATAGAAATTAAATATAGAAAAGCCTTTCTTAATATTGAGAAAGGCTTTTTTGTTGAAGAGGATTTATACAGGCTTTCCAATTTACATCTGAATAAAACTCTTATCTTTACGGGCAGTTTTCAGAAACTTTCAAAATATCATGTCTAAAGAAAAAGAACAGCCCAGAGAAATAGATAAATTATTTAAAGAATACACTGAATATCATCAGAACAAAACAAATATAAATCTTCGGTATCTGTTTGTTCCTTTGTTTATATTTAGTTGTATGGGCTTAATTACAGCTACGCCGTTTCCACATCTTGCATTTCTGGGAAAGTATAATATGTTTATCAATTGGTTTTCTGTTGCGTTAGCTATTGCTATATATTATTACCTGAAATTATCTCCTTTATTATCATACCTGATGTTATTTACATTTGGTGCATTGTATTTTTTTATTGTGCAGTTAGAATATGTAGAACAAGGGGGAGGACCTCGCTTATGGCAGGTTAGTGCTGTACTTTTTGTTATTTCTTTAATAGGATTATTGTGGGGGGGATCTTTAGAAAAGAAGAAAAGTTCTTTATGGCAAAAAATGCACTTTATAGTTATCGCTCCAGTTTGGATGTGGTTTCAGCTGGTGAAACGCTTTAACTGGAGATACTAATTTCTAAGTTTGGTATTTCTATAGATAAGTAGATGATCGTAAAAGTGGGTGTATTCTAAGTTTGTTTGAAACAAACTTGGAATACACCCACTTTTTGTTACTCAGTTTTTTTTAATACTCTTTTTTATTGCTTAATAAGTTTTGTGGAGTAATTTTTATTCCCATTTATTTTTAAGATATATATACCACTATTTAAGGATGATAAATGTTGATTTAAATAGTCTTCTATTTCAATAACAGAACCCTGCTTGCCTATTACTTTTTTTCCATCCATAGTAACCAAATCCATTAGAATATTATTACCATTCTCCGGTATATCCAATTTTATTTCGCCAATTACCGGATTGGGATATACTCGTATGATATTCTGAAGATCAGTAAAAATGTTAATAAACCTAATCTCCGGGAAATAGGAGAAATCACTATTTTTATCTGTTTGTTTAAGACGATAGTAATTTATACCGCTTAATGGAGAAAAATCTGTAGCTGTATAAATTTGTTTATCCATACTTGTTCCTGTTGTGGGTACCGTTATAATAGATGTAAATGAATTCCCGTCTTTCGAACGTTCTATGGTGAAAAAATCGTTATTGCTTTCAGATGCTGTACTGAAGTTAAAGCTAACAGTGTTACCGGTTTTATTTGCAATAAAAGATGTAAAGTTTACCGGTAAAGTAGTTTCGTGTTGAATGTTGATTTTACCAACAGCTATCCTGTCACGGGAACCGGTAGAACCATTAGATTCCCAGTATATCCATCTTAACTGCACATTGCTGTTGTTATTACAAGTAGCAGGTAGTCTGAAAGTGAAATTTTGAGCACTAGTGATACCTTCTGTTTTTCCTTGAGAGGTATATACATGTGAAGCGTCTCCTAAATCAATAAAGTTGCCGCTATTGCCAATTCTATACTGTAAAGCAATGCTGTTGTCTCTGCTGGTTTGTTGTAATACGGTTGTGCAAGTCCAGCTTACATCAATATCCGCTTTTCCTGTCGTATTTATTGCTATAACTATTGCACCTGCAGCATTTGAGCCAGATGCTAATAAACCAATGCCATTTGCTCCCTCTGCGCTCCATCCTCCAGAATTTGAAGTGCTACTGATAGGCAGATCTCCATTTCCCGGAGCTATAGTTCTGGTTGTTGGTATACTACCCGTTGTAGTTCCAAACCTATGCGAAACTATACTGGAAGGTAATGTTGTTCCAGATACATTTCCCATTGTAAAAGGTAATGCCTGTACATTAGGAGTAGATTGTGGAAATACTGCCAGAGGTGAAAGCAGTAATGTAATCATTGATAAAAGTAAAGATTTTTTCATAATTCTAGTTTTGATACAAACATAAAGTGATGTTGTAACTTATAGGTAAACAGGTTGTTATGTTTTTATTGTGAGTGTGTTGACTAAAATAGGCTACGAAATAAGGATACTGGGCAGTTTGTATAAGGTTTATCCGAGTTGTTTTTACGAATAGAGCTGTTTTAGAGAAAACAAAGGAAAGCAGGTTTACTTTTTTATATCTGCTTTAATGTTAATATAAGATACTCAATAGTTTAATATACCCTCTCTACTTTTAACCACTGAGTTTTAGGTGAATACAAAATTCTGTTTTCAATCAATACTCATCTGTTAAATTATATTATATGGGGAAATTTTACTTATTTATAATAGCTTGTTTTTCCTTTCTACCTTCCTTTGGACAATGTCCTGTAATTAATGGCGCTATGGTAAATTCATGTGCTCAGGGAGGGGGAGAGGGAATTAACGAGTTTGTGGTGTTTACCACTACTGTTCAAGCACCGGTAAGTGCCTATACACTGTATTATGGATCTAATAACCCGGCAACTCAAAGCCCGTCGGGTAAATTACCAGGGACAAATACCACAACAAAAAACGGCACAGGTAGTTTTGTAACAACCAATGGATGTAACTTTATTCAGGTCAGCAATTCAACAACCATTATACCAGCCAATAGTACGGTTATTTTTATTCCAGCAGACTTTGATCAACAGTATGATGTTACAGGAATATGTAATGGAAGCTTATATGTTGTATATATTAATCGTTCTGCTTCTGGCAGTACATGGAATGCAGGAGGTGTATTGGCTAATACACCTTCCACAAAACGGTATTTACAAATTACTAACGGAGCATCTACTACCTGTACATCTGGAGTAAGAACTTACTCTTATCAATGGCCCGGTAATGATGATGGTAACTCGGTTTGGTGGAGTAGTGATGGGAGTGAAAAGTACATCAATAATGGTTGTGGTAGCATTATTCCTCCAGTTGAGGCAGTGAGTGTTGCTCCTATAGACCCATCACCTTTTTGTATGGGGGTGAATAATGTTCAGGTTGCTTATACTGCTCAGGGGAATCCGGATAGGTATTCCCTTGTATGGGATGCGGCAGCATTGGCTGCCGGATTTTCAAATGTTGTAAATGGTACCCTAACCGGAGGAAATATCACTGTAACGGTTCCAGTTATGGCTGCGGAGGGAACATATAAAGTAAATCTTACAGTAAGTAAGTCAACAGGTGGAACTTACAGTCCTGTGAAAACAGTGACGCTAACTATAAAAGGTATCCCAAATGTAGTGATCACTAATCCTGTTTCGGTATGTTCGCCTTCAACTATTGATCTTACAGATCCCTCCATTACTGTAGGTAGTAGTTCCGGGTTAACATTTAATTATTATACCGACATCTTGGCAACAAACTTACTTTCTAATCCAACTCAGGTTAATACCAGCGGTACATATTATATTAAAGCTACCAATGCAGGAGGTTGTTTTGTAATTAAACCTGTAGAAGTGAAAATAAACAATTTACCTGATTTGGTGATAACGCATCCTGTTTCAGTATGTTTACCTTCTGTTGTTGACCTTACCGGTTCTGCTGTTACTGCCGGAAGTAGTTCAGGGTTAACGCTTAATTATTATACAGATATATTGGGAACCAGTTTGTTATCTAACCCAACTCAGATTAATGTCAGTGGTACTTATTACATAAAAGCTACAAATGCGGGTGGTTGTTCTGTCATCAAACCGGTGGAAGTAAAAGTAAACAAATTACCGAATGCTCCTTTAATTTCCGGAAATCATGAAATGTGTTTAGGGACAACGACTTTATTAAATGCATCTGTTGCTGGTGGTATATGGAGTAGTTCCAATAATACTATTGCAACAGTTGATGCATTGGGGAATTTATTAGCCATGAAGGAGGGACAAACAGATATTCTGTATACCATAATTGCAGCATGCGGAAGTGTTTCATCTGTGCCTTTTTCAGTTGTTATCAATACTTTGGCTTTACCTGGACAAATTAAGGGTACAGGTCAGCTAAAGTTAGGAGAGCAGGGTGTGTTGTCGGTTGATAGAACGGGAGGGACATGGCAAAGTAACAATCCCGCAGTGGTCACTGTAGATCAGAATGGTAAAATAATGGGGATAAAAGAAGGGGAGTCAGAAATTACTTATCTGGAAAATACATCCTGCGGTTTGGTTAAAACTGGTCCTTTTAATTTACGGGTAATTTTTACGAACGACCTTTTTATACCTAATGCATTTACTCCTAACGGCGATGGAAGAAACGATAAATTTATTGTTTATGGTACATCTGTAAATAAGATGGAACTATTTGTATTCAATCAATGGGGTGAACTGGTGTACGAAACTGAAGATATGAGTCAAGGGTGGGATGGAACCTATAAGAATGAAAAGCAACCTGCAGGGGTGTACGTTTATACGGCAAAGATTACCATGAAAAATGGAGAACAGTTGGTGAGAAAAGGGGCCGTTAATCTGATACGCTAACCGATGAATATCTCATAAGTTCAGTAATAACTTCATAAAGTGATTTTAATGAAAAAATATACGGGGTTTTGTTTATGGGTGTTAGTTAATATCACCTTTCTCACAGATCATGTAAAGGCACAAATAGATCCGCATTTCACACAAAATTATATCTATCCTATGGCTGTGAATCCAGCATTAACAGGAACAATAGATGGTAGTTACCGGATATCGTCAATTTATAGAAATCAATGGGGTAATATTACCAATCCATACAGTACAATTGGTCTGTCTGCAGAGCTGGCTACGGAAAAGAATATTAATTTAGGTCTTAGTGCTTTTAGACAATCAGCTGGAGATGGAGGGTATAGGTATACATCTGCCAATATCTCTGCATCTTATAATGGAATAAGGTTTGGTAGCGATGGAGAACAAGAAATAGCCTTAGGAATACAGGCGGGTTTTATACAAGCTAAATTTAATGCAGGAGATCTTAGGTTTGGTAATCAGTGGATCCCCGGAGTGGGATATGATGGAAGTATAGGAACTGGCGAAAGTTTAGGGGCATTATCTTCGTTAATACCTGATATTGGTTTTGGTGTAACTTATTTTAATAGAGGTGAAGATAAAAAGGTTGCTCCCTTTGGTGGTTTTTCTGTTTTCCATCTTACACAACCATCTTATTCCTTTTTGGGGGAAAGTAAAAACGATAAATTGCCCATGAAATATAGTGCACAGGCAGGGGTGAAAATAACCATAAATGAAGGGATGTATCTTGTTCCGCATATCTTATATAACCAACAGCAGAAAGCCTCAGAAGTAATAGGATCTTTGTATGCCCAACTTTATATTAATGAAAGTACAGACCTGATGCTTGGGGGAAGTTTCAGAAAGAAAGATGCGGTGGCACCATTTATAGGTGTTTTTATTAAAGGGACAATGATAGGGTTTAGTTATGATGTTAACACCGGACCGTTAATGAGAAATGTACGTAACAGTAATGCGTTTGAGGTTTCTATTTCTTATTCTGGCGGAAGACGGAATGGTAATAAATCTGCTTATTTTAATTGTCCACGCTTTTAACTCTTAAGACAGTATCAATGATTAATTTTTACCAATCTAAAAACCGCAATCCGATACTGAATATGTTTATGGTTGTGGGATTTATCGCTGTACAGGCAGTGTCATCTTATGCTCAAAAAAGCAGAATAGATTATTTTGAAAAGGCAGAAGAAGCTTATTATAAAAGAGATTATTTTTTGGCAGGCAGATACTACGAGTATTTTCTGGGCTTTAAAACATCTAACGAAAAAACAGTGAAAGGGAGTGCTTATATTACCAAGTTAACAAAACAGATGGGAAATGTAAGTACACAAGAAATAGCCTTATATCGTTTGACAGAAAGCTATTATAAGCTACCAAATTATAATTTAGCAGAATTTTATGGAGAAAAGGCGGTTAACTTATCTATTAAACAATTTCCGCTAACAAGATACTGGTATGCATCTGCATTAAAATCAAACGGTAAATTTTCTGAAGCAGAACAACAATTTAAACAATTTATTAAAGCGCATACTGTTAAAGATCGTTATGTGAGAAAAGCTGAGCAGGAAATGAACAGTCTTGTTTTTATTGAAGAGCAAAAGAGTAAAGGAAAGGACAGTTCCATTACGATAGAAAATATAATTGTACCAGCCGAAGGCGTTTATGCTTTACGGTCTGTACAGTCAGATGAACGTTTTCTGTTTACAGCTACTACAAAAACAGAGTTGGAGAAGCAAGGGTATGAAACAAGAATTTATCAGGGAAGATTAAAAAATAATCAATTATTAGATGTAGGTCTATTTCCAGAGAAACAGGATGAAGAGCAGGTACGTTATGGCGAAGGGGTTTTAAGTACGGATGGAAATTGTTTCTTCTATACACAGGCCACAGGAATACAAGGGCAGGGGAAGTCAGATATTTATTATAGTATAAAAGATAATGGTGCCTGGACAAAGCCAGTTTTAGTAGAAGGAGGTATAAATATGTCTGAGTATAGTGCTAAACAGCCAATGATTACACCTGATGGTAAATATTTGTTGTTTTCATCCGATCGCCCGGGAGGCTTCGGAGGTTTTGATATTTGGTTTTCTACCATAGATAGTAACAATAAAGTAATAGGGAAACCTCAAAATGCAGGAAAGAATATCAATACTGTAGAAGATGAAAACTCACCATTTTATCATCAGGAAAGTAAAACATTGTTTTTTTCGAGCAATGGAAAAAAAGGTATGGGCGGTTTTGATATTTACGGATCCTATGGAGATGTAGGGAAGTGGGGCGAATCGTTTAATTTAGGAGAGCCGTTTAATTCGGTCAGAGACGATCTGTATTTTTATGCAAATCCTTATAAAGACTTTGCCAAAGAGGCATTTCTGAGTTCGGATAGGTATACAGACTGTTGTTTGCAGGTGTATAAGTTGACCCGAGAAATACCAAGATTACCTATAGATAGAAAAGATGAAATAGTTCAACCAATTGCTAAGAAACAAGACTCATTAGTAATATATTTTGATTTTGATAGTAGCATATTGACTGCCGAATCGGAATCTCATTTGAGAAGCCTTGCTCAGGATCAATTAAAAGAAACTTCTTTAATTAAGATAAGTGGATTTACGGATGGTAAAGGAACTTTGTTATATAATCAAAAATTGGCGCTAAGAAGAATTGTAAGTTGTTTACAAATTTTGAAAGAACAAGGGATTCAGGATTCTCGACTAATAACGTATGTTGGGGCTTCTTGTTGCCCAGTTCAGGAAGAACTTTTAGGAGATGGAACAGATAACTCTGAAGCAAGACAACAAAACAGAAGGGTTGTAGTTGAAGTGTTAAAATAAATAAGTTTCTATGTGAAATTTTCCTAAACTACCTTTATATAATTTGAATTTTTTGTTTTTATGGTTCGGTTTTTGAGTATAACTTAAAAAAAATAGAAAGCATGAAAAAACAATTTATTTTTAGTGTAATTGCAGCAGGCTTGTTTTTAGGAGCTTGCCAAAATAGATCTACTCAGCAAAACGAGGGTGAGCTTGCAAATGATAGCAGTACAGTAATAGCTGATACCACTGCTTATGCAGATAATAGCCAAACTTCATTAGATTGGGCTGGAACCTACTCTGGTACATTACCTTGTGCAGATTGCGAAGGTATAAAAACCACAATTACCATTAATCAGGATGGGAAGTTTGAACGTAAAAGTGAATATCTGGGTAAAGGGGACAATAATATATTTGACGAAAAAGGAACATTCACCTGGGATAGTGCGGGTAGAAACATTATTACTAAAATAGGGACAGAAACTTACCAATATAAAGTAGGAGAAGGTTTTCTTCAACAATTGGATCAGGAGGGTAATGAAATAACCGGAAATCTAGCTGATCACTATATTTTAAAAAAGAAATAATAAGTGTTATAGAACATCTTAGTCCCACCCAGATAGTTATTTAACATATTTGGCTGGGACTTTGCCCAAAATGTTTCTTGAAAGAAGTAGAAAAATGTCTGGAGTTTTTAAAACCCATCATGTTGGAAACCTCAGAAACATTTAGATCCCCTCTCAGGAGCAATTTCTTAGCCTCCTGCATTTTAATGTCGTTCCAAAAACTAAATACCGTTGTTCCAAACAATTCTTTAAACCCTCTTTTTAAAGTAAATTCATTTGTTCCAAATTGATGCGCAAGATCTATCAGCAAACAGGGTTCAGCCATGTTTTGTGTAATATGATCGCGAATAGCATACATTTTCTCTACATCTTGTTTTTTTAGTTTAGTTTGGGAAATAGGATCTTTCAGTTGTTCCAGTTGTAACAAAAGCAGTTCAATCACTTTAGCCTCTAAAAACATTCTTTTATATATACCATCTCGGTTGCATTGAATGATATCGCGTATAATAGCATACATTTCATTACTAATCTGGTGATTTTGGCTTTTCATCATACTTGAGCAGCCAGAATCCATTATTTTCCTGAAGGAGTTAAATATAGAAGTATCTTCGGGCAAATACTTTTTAAAAAAGGAAGGAGATAAATTAACCTCGAAAACTTCAAAACCTTTACAATCCCAAACCATTTTACCTTTTAAACTATTGGCATACATAATATTATGCTGGAAAGGTTTAAAGGAAATTTCTTCAGAGAAATTAGTGAAGTAGGTGCTATTACTCCCTTTTAAGGCAAAGTGCATTTCTACAGTTTCAAAATCGCTTTCAAAACTAACAATGGTTTTATTATTCAATGCCAGATTTCCATAGCCAATATGTACACCCATAAAATAAATCTCTTTGTAATAGGCATTACCTATGTTATGGTCTATGGATGTTGTGCATTCCATAACATTTCTCTGTTCAGATGCAGGTAAAGGGTATTTCTTTTCCAGAATCAGATCATTGATATCTTTATCATATAGGTGAAGTGTCATTCTTTTTTTTGTTATTTCTACTTTTTGGACTTTTTACTCCCTTATTGAAACATTCTTCCAGATGTTAAAAATTACTTTTGTAAAAGTAGTTATTTAGAATAGTTCTACATAGTGTGCGGTGTCATAATTAATATTGATAGAGTAGAATCAGGTTAGAAATGGTGTTTTTATGTATAGAAATGATAAAACAAGGACAAATCATACTATTCGATTTTTTAGCAAAAGCGTTACAATATTTAGGTAGGGGAATAGATTGGCGTACCGAGGTTTACCAAAATTCATCCCTTTATGAAGATACCGAGGAAAATTACAGTAAAAATAATTAAATGAGCAAGAAGAATTTTAAAACTATAAAAGCCGAATTGTGTGTGGATAGAAAAGAATATATAACACCACACTATATACGGGTTTATTTAAAGGGAGAAGAAGTTAAAATTTTCCAAAATACAACTGTAGGAGTAAACAATAAGATATTGGTTCCGCCCAAAGGACTTAATAAGGTTTATTTTCCGGAGTTTGATTATGAAAGTATGCAGTGGAAGCCTCAGCCCGAAGCATTGAAACCGGCGGTAAGAACCTATACACATAGAGGTATAAATTTGGAAGATAATGAAATGTGGATAGACTTTGTGGCTCATGGAGAGGAAGGTCCGGCATCTGCATGGGCAATAAATGCAAAAAAAGGAGATGTGTTAGGATTGATGATGCATGATGGGCAAACAGAGCTTTATACTAAAGCAGATTGGTATTTACTAGTTGCCGATGCTACAGGAATTCCGGTGATAGCCTCCATTTTAGAGGATTTACCTGCGGAGGCTAAAGGCGTTTGTATATTGGAAGTTTTTGGAAAAGAAGACGAACAAAAATTAGACACAAAAGCAGATATCCGGTTTATTTGGTTACATAATCAGCATCCGCAAGAAACAAGTAATTTACCTTCTTATGTAAAGCAACAAAACTTACCAGAAACCTCCAAATTTGGTTATGTAGCAGCAGAATTTAATTCGGTAAAAGAAATAAGAACCTATTTGAGGAAAACGAAAAACTGGAAAAGGGAGGAGCTGAATGCCTATTCTTATTGGAAGTCAGGCGTGGCCGAAGATAAATCCGCAGTAGAAAGACACGAAGAAAACGAAGTAACAGTATAAATATTTATGGATAAACAGAAACAGCTTATTTTAAACGGATCGTTACCTAAAGTAATGTGGCAGCTGTCATGGCCTGCAGTGGTGGCAATGGTACTTTATGGGATGAACAATTTTCTGGATGGTATATTTGTTGGACATCTTATAAATAATACAGCATTAGCTGCGGTAGGTGTAGCCTATCCTTTGGCTCAGTTTGCTCAGGGTTTTGGTACCCTGATTGGAACTGGACTAGGGTCGGCTATTAGTATCTGGATAGGAGCGAATGATAAGGGAAAGCTGCGGAAATCTTTAGGTACAGCAAATTGCCTGACCTTAATATTTTCGTTGTTGATTACGATCCCCTGTTATTATTATGCCGATAATCTGATTTACATGATGGGAGGCAGAGGCGAAATAGCCATATTGGGAGCCGAATATTTTAGAGCAACCATATTGGGAAGTTTCTTTTGGATTCATGGTTTGGCTCTGAATATGATTATACGAGCCGAAGGACGCATGAAAACTGCTGCCTGGATGATTGCAGTAGGCTTGATAGTAGATGTTATTCTGAAGCCCATATTTATAGACACTTTAGGATGGGGAGTTGCCGGTGCAGCATGGGCAACCAACATATCCATGGTAGTTTATATGCTATTAGGGATTTGGTACTATGCCGGAGGAAAAGCATCTTTCAAAACCGTTTTCTGGTCGTTGAAATTGGATAAAGAAATTGTTAAAGAAACCCTTTCTTTAGGAATGCCCGGTTTTGTGATGATGGTAATGATAGTGGTACAGAATGTGGTGGTATTTAATGCACTGGCAAAATATGGAAACGATATGGATATTACCTTTTTTACTGCTGTTAATCGGTTTTATATTCTGCTGAATACTCCTTTATGGGGACTTATGAGAGCCCTGCAACCTGTTACAGGTATGAATTACGGAGCCAAACTGTACGAACGAAGTATCTCCTCTTATCGTATGTTTTCATTAACAGGCTTGTGTGTTTTGCTGCCCTTTTGGCTGTTTGTGATGTTATACCCTTCGGGAGTATTGTCTGTAATGATTCCGCATGTAGCGTTTACAAGCTATCAATTATTGGATTTTAGAGTTTATATGAGCGTATTGCTGGTACTTCCATTTATGTTTATGGCTATGGTGTGGTTTCCGGCAATAGATCACGCTAAACCTGCAACCATCATTAGTATTTTACGACAGGTAGTTTTTTACATCCCGGTGTTACTTATAGTGCCACATTTTTTTGGAATAAGAAGTATTTATATCGCAAGTGCTATTATAGATTGGTTGGTGTTTTTTATGATTTTATATGCTGTTTTTAAAAGTATCAACAAACTAAGAAGCCAAAATGTATCAGAAGAAGTAAACGTTTTTTTATAAAAGCTATGTTGTATTATTGGGTATTATATCTTGGAACCAAAAACTTTTTTGAGAATAAAAAATCTAAGGGTTTAGTACAATCTGATTGGTTTTCGGTCTGATTATTAGATTTTATATAATGAGGTGAAAAAATGCTCCGTCAGGATTTTACCTCATCATTCTGTCCATTTCCCTTTTCACATCGCGTTCCTTGATAGATTCCCGTTTATCAAAATCTTTTTTTCCTTGAGCAAGCGCTATTTCCATCTTGGCAAAACCACGCTCGTTAATAAAAATACGCAGCGGAATAATCGTTAGCCCTTTATCTTCCCCTTTAATCGATAATTTTTTGAGCTCCTTTTTGGTAAGCAATAACTTACGGTCCCTTTTAGCTTCATGATTATAAAAAGACCCATGAGAATATTCTGCAATATCCATATTCCTCACATAAAGCTCGCCGTTTAAGAAAGCACAAAAAGAATCGCTGATATTTGCTTTTCCCTGACGGATAGATTTGATTTCCGTACCAAGCAATTTAATTCCCGCTACAAACTTTTCTAAAAGATTATATTCAAAAGTTGCTTTCTTGTTTCTGATGTTAACGCTATTTGTAATCTTCGCTGCCATAGGTCTGCAAATATCATAAAATAAAGCGAATCGTAATAAAAAATAAGTTTCAAACTAAGTTTACTACTGACATACTGTTGACATCTGTAATTAGTAAATTGCAGATATTTTATCGGTATGATGGATGACGGTATAAAGAAATTTGATAGAGTTGTAGCTATTTTGACCTGTTTGCAAACTAAAAGGACAGTAAAAGCACAGGAACTGGCCAATAAGTTTGGCGTAAGTTTAAGAACCATTTATCGTGATATTAAAACTCTGGAAGCGTCAGGAGTGCCTATTATAGGAGAAGCAGGAACAGGTTATACCATTTTGGAAGGATACCGTTTACCTCCTATTATGTTTACCAAGCAGGAGGCAAGCAGCTTTGTTACCGCCGAAAAATTGATGAATAGTTTTACAGATAAAAATGTGAGGCAGGCATTTCAATCAGGAATAGATAAGATAAAGTCTGTTTTGCGAGGTTCCGATAAAGATTGGTTAGAAGCATTAGAAAAACAAATTGTAATCTACCATCACAATAAATTATTTAATGATGCGCTACCCCATGTTTTTGAAACCTTATTAGAAAGTATAGCCTCTAAAAAACAGGTTAAGATGTTTTACAGATCTTTTAATGAAGAACACACCGAAAGACTGATAGAGCCTGTAGGTATATTTAACGAAAACAGCTACTGGTATATTTTAGGTTATTGTTTGTTGCGGAAAGATTACCGACAATTTAGAACGGACAGGATATTGGGCTTAACCATTTTAGATTCTTCTTTTACAAAGGAACATGGGGCAGTAGAAAATTACAGGAAAAAAAGTACCGATGAACCTAAAAGAATATTAATCCTTTCAGTAGATAAAGAAGTTACTAAATATATTGCGGGTACCAGAAAATATTATGGGTTTATTGATGAAACCGTACGGGATAATGAGGTAGAAATGCGCTTTGCCCTGAACGAAAAATATGATGATTATTTTATACGCTGGTTTTTAATGTTTGCAGACCATGCCACCATTGTTTCTCCGGTAGACTTTAAGGATAAGGTCTCTGGATTATTGGAGCGTATTGCTTTAAGATTGTGAAGTGCTTTTTGTGTTTAAAGTTTTTTATAGTATGATAAACTCACTTTAAGTTTTTAATACTATTACTTGCCAATAATGATTTCATCTGTGTAATAGCTACTTTGTTCAGTTCGGTCAATCGTTCACTTTGAGAGAAGTTTTTTCCAATCAATAAGGCATTGATGCTTTCCATATTACTCAAAACTACTAATTGTTCTATCGTGGCTTCATCACGAATGTTGCCCTTGGCTTCGGGGTTTTGCTCTCGCCATTCTTTTGCTGTTTTGCCAAACAGTGCTACATTCAGCAGGTCAGCTTCGTTGGCATATACAAAAGTTATCTGTTGTTTGGTGATTTCTTTCGGAATCAGATTTTCTTTGATGGCATCGGTATGGATACGGTAATTAACCTTGGCTAAGGTGCGTTGTAAATTCCATTCTAATTGGGTACGGTTGCTTTCGTTATCTTTTAGCCTTTGAAATTCTTTGATAACAAACAGCTTAAATTCAATAGAAATCCACGATGCAAATTCCAAGGCAATATCTTTATGGGCAAAAGTACCACCATATCTTCCCGCTTTTGAAACAATACCAATTGCATTTGTGTTTTCTATCCAACGTTTAGGTGTCATCACAAAACTATTGAGTCCTGCTTGTTTTTTAAACCCCTCGAATTCGAGGGGTTTAAAATCAGGATTGTAAATTGTTTCCCAAAATCCCAATAGTTCTATGGTGTTGCGGTTTCGCATCCAATTCTGGATAATACTGTCTGTATATGCCTCCATTTTTTCCTTGTCGGGATAGGATACCTTTTGCATGAGTAGTTTCGGTCCATTTAGATGGAGATAGTGTAAATGAATTGCTGCCAGTTTCATATAAAAAGGAGTCGAATTCGACCCCTTTAAATTCGGGGTTATTAAGTTGTTCCCACAAACCAAGAAATTCGATGGTAGTTCGGGATCGCATCCAGTTTTTTACTACATCCTTAGGTTCTTTTGGGTTTTTATATCTTGCAATATCCGTTAGCGAAATATACTCCTCTTTATTATGCTCATAAAGAACAATATCGATTTGTTGAACAGTGATTATTCTATTCTTTGTCATTATTCTGGTTTTTGGTTAGTATCGTAAATTTACATAATCATACTAATAATTAGCTTGGTTTCCGGAATTAACATCTGTTATAGTTTAAAGCTTTATTTACAGAAAGTTTTAGATAAATAATTACAGGAAATTTATACCATAAATATTCTGGTCTCGTTTATAGAAACCAGAATATTTTTAAAAAAAGCAGGAGAAAAATAGCGCTTTGCGATGTGGGTAAATGTAGGGGAAAAAGAAAAATCCGTACTGATTAATCTCTCTCCCAAAAGAAGGGGGGCTCAATGCCCAAAGCTCTTAAGTAAACATAACCCTGGCCTCGGTGGTGAACTTCGTTTTCAATAAAATAAAAAACAGAGTCCATAATAGTAGAGTTATACATACCAAACAGGTTAAACATCTCCTGGAATCTTTCAGGTTTTATTTGTGTCCAGTATTGGTTAATTTCTTCCGTTGATTTATCCCATAAATCAAGAATCTGTTGTTTGGTAGAAATACCCTCAAGGTGCTGGTAAGTTCCGGGTGTGTCACTGGTAAATTCTTTTAAAGAAGGAACTGCGATAGATAGTAGCTCCATTGCCATTTCAGAAAAAGGCCTCATGCCTCCAATGGTAAAGTTAAAAAGATCCTGTTCCGGGAATTTTTCAATAAGCTTTCTGGTTACCTGTCTGTGGCCTTGCCAGTGTTTCAATAATTGCTCAGTGGTAATAATTGCTGTCGTTTCCATTTTATTTTTGTTTTGGATAAAAATTATATACCAAAAATATTAGCAAGTAATGACAGCAGTTTGTCAGTAGAGTTTATGAAAAAAATATTTTTTTCTATAAAAGTATTTCGGATGTAAAATTAACCCGATGTAAGTATGGTTGCGTTTATTTAAGCAACTGCGCTAATTGCTTTTTACTTAGAAACCCGGAATAGGTGGAGAGGATATTAAAATCTTTGTCAACCAGTACCCAGGCAGGATATCCTACAGTACTATTGATGAAAAAAGATTGTACGAAGGGGTGTGGCTGGTATTTTACAGGATTATCATTCCTGAATGTACGTTTATTGTATTTAACAATCTGGTCAGACTCGGCATCAAAATCTATAAAATTGTAACGTTCTGCTAGTTTTTCCTCCCGGTTTTTGTTTTTCAGGCTTTTACTTTGCATAGCGCAGTATACGCACCAGGTTGTGTGGAAATAAAGTAAAACAGGTTTGTTGTTTTGCAGAACAAGAGCATCAATATCCACCACTTTTTGTTGCGAAAAAGCACTTGTACCCGTAAGTACAAGTGCGATTGATATAATTAGACAAACAATTCTCATTATCTAAAAAGATTATACCTCACTCCCAGGAAACCTCTTATACCCTGCAAAGATGAATAATTATAGCTAGGATCAAAAGTGTAGCCATAAGGGTTGTTGATAGGGTCGTCTACATGATTGTCAAACGGATCAAATGGACGCATAATCGGGTTTTTAGGAACAAAGTTTAACAGGTTTTTTAATCCACCATAAACCTCTACACCATTTTTGAACTTCTTATTGACTTGTATGTTTGCAAGCATAAATAAAGGCGAATACTCCGGACGGAAGTCATCAGGTAAAATAGGTAATCTCATAGGACCATACCAGTTGCCTGTTAAATCTACAGACCAGCTTTTGGTAAAGGTGTAGCTTCCTACAAAAGTACCGGACCATTTTGGAGCATGTAATTGCCTTACCTTAACCATGGCGCCATCATCTTCCTCTTTTTTTTGGAAAACGTCCATATAAGACACACCAACCATTAATTTAAGCGGAAAAGTAAAAGCAAAATCGGTATTTAAGGAAATCCCTCTGGTAATGGCATGCCCGTTTAAATTCTGATAAATGATTTTATTAGGATCAGTATCAAAATCACCTACAATTTTATTGGAAAAATAGGAGTAGAATCCGGTAAAGTCAAAGCCCATAAAAACATTCTCGGTAGGGACTTTTAGAACATAATTGAGGTTGGCATTGATAGATCTTTCCGGGTTTAGCTCTTCCTGAATAACCACTTCTCTGGCTCCTGTTAAAGCAGCATGATCTTCTGTGAATAAATTAACTACCCTGAAACCTGTTCCAAAACTTCCCCTGAAAGTGTGGTGATGGTTTGGCGAGTATTTATAAGCTAAACGAGGCGAATGTATACCTCCATGATATTTATCGTAATCGTAACGGTAACCCGTTAATAAAGTGTTTTTATCATTTAGTTTCCATTCATCCTGAATAAACACACCTGGTAATGGTGTTTTTGCAGGCTTGTCTGTCCCGTCTTCATTCGCCGTCCCTGGAGTGTTGTCATTATACTCAGTATATCTGAATGATGCACCCAGTAACAAACTATGTTTCTTGCTCAAATCTTTGTCCCAATAACCTTGTAAGAAGCCTACATGTTGTGTCGCGTCATATTGCGTGTCTCCATACCAGGAATCTTGTTTATGCCAGTTATAAGAGTATTGCGTGAAGATTTTTTCCCGGGTAGGGAGTTGGTACAATCCAATTAATTCAGCTCTGTTGGTGTAAATACTTTCCCCATAAACCTGGTCACTTCCTCTGTAAGATTTGTTCCAGTTCATTTCGCCGCCCCATCTGTCTTCATAAACATACCTTGCGGCAATACTTGCCTGTTTGTTGTCTTTACGATCAAAACTCCATTTATTAAAAATAGAAATTCGGTCTTGCAAGGTCATGTCTGTGAAATTATCCTTATTCTTATCTATTTTGTTCTGAAAATTATAGTAGTTCAGACCCAGTAAGCTGGTGCTTTTATTCGCTTTCCATTTGATGGCAGCGTCAGCACTTACCTCGCCCCAGGTTGTAGAAAATATATCTGTAGTTAAAACAGGAGCCTTGTTCGGATTTTTGGTAATGACATTGATAATTCCTCCCATAGCTTCAGAGCCATATAGAGAAGAAGCAGGGCCTTTAACCACCTCAATACGTTCTACCATAGAATTTGGAATCCCACTAAGGCCGTACACTGTAGACAGGGCACTAACAATAGGCATTCCATCAATCAGAATCATGGTATAAGGGCCTTCCATTCCATTAATATGGATATCACCCGTATTACATACATTACAATTTAATTGTGGTTGTACACCGTTAACCATGCCAATGGCATCAAATAAGCTGGGTGTAGGGTTTTTTCTGAAGAGTTGAGGCGTAATAATCTCTACAGGAATAGGACTGTCGCTGCGGCTTACTTCTTTCATGGTTCCGGTGACAACCACTTCGCTTAAACCAAAATTGTCGTTTTCTAAATGAATATGTAGAGGCTTATTCTTTTCAGCTATCTGTACGTTGATTTTCCTGGCCTGATAGCCAACAGCCGAAATAACCAATGTTTTGTTTCCAAAAGGAACGCTCTTTAGGGTGAAATTTCCGTCGACATCCGAAATAGTGCCCAACGTACTGCCAGATACCTTTATAGATGCGTTAACAATAGCTCCGTCCTTAGAAAGGACCTGTCCCGATAAACTGCCTGTAGATTGTGCAGACAATGAGAGTGAAACTGCAAATAATAATAAAAAAAGTAGTGTGTTCTTCATTTTAAAATAAACAAAATAATTCCAGTAAGAGAGCGTATTTCTCTCTTTAAATAGTCTTTTAAAGTGTGAGTTAATAAATGAGATGAGGTGGTCCTCGTCGATAAGCGTCAGATAAAGTGTGAGTTAGCCAGAACCCAATTTGTAAATCTGTTTTAATAATAAGTTCCGGAATACGAAGTACAATAAAATCGAATAAGCTTACCGGAAGGATATTATTTCCATAAAATAGTTTAGCAAATGTTACATACTCGTTAGGTGTATGGGTATGTGGTTTTGGCTGTCCGTTATCTTTAGGAACAAATGGGTGGGCGTGTACCACAATTTGTCCATTAGGTAAGATATGGCTATGCACAAACAGGATACTGTTTAATAATAGAAAAGACAATAAAGCCAGGTAGTTTATGGCAATTGCTTTTCTATATCCTATTTTACTGATAACCATTTGTACAGAGCTTGTTATTTTCTTACAACCAATACCGGAACTTTTACATTATGTCTAACCGAATCAACGGTCGAACCAAATAAAAGGTCTTTAAAACCTTTGTGGCCATGGGTACCCAGCACAAGAAAGTCAATGTTGCTTTTGTTGACTATATCGGTTATGGCCTGTGCACTAGAACCATAGCCGATAGCCAACGTAGCTGTATAACCAAGTCTTTCCAGATTTTGCTGGTATTTTTTTAAATTATCCTCATCGTTAATAGTTTCCATATCCAAAACGTTTTGTTTATGGTATTTTGCTCCCGCAGTTTCTACAATGTGTATGAGTGTATAATGTGCTTTTTTTCCGCCTTGCAGCACCGCATGTCTGATCACATTTTTATCATTGTCCGAAAAATCAATAGCTACACCAATATTTTTATATTCGATAGCATTTAAGTCGGCAAAAGTGACTGCAGAACCATGAGGAACAAGAGGATCTTTGATTTTTTTGTTCCTGCTTAGAAGAGGCTCTACAATAATATAAAGTAAAAGTAAACCTAAAGCTATAGCAATGGGGATGATGGCAACATAAATCCAGATATCATTTTTACCAGACTCCTGTAGCCAGATATTTATTTCATCTATAACCAGTTTTACATTTAAAATAATAATAACACCTGCACTTATCCATGCCAGTATCTTTACCCAATTTTTAATAACAAATTCACCCATTTCATTTTTATTGGAGGTGAAATAGATAAGGGGAATAATAGCAAAGGCTAACTGAAGGCTGAGTACCACCTGACTTAAAATAAGAAGTTCTCCCAATGCATTTTCGCCAAAATGCAATATGGTGAAGAAAGCAGGGGCAATAGCTAGTAAACGTGTTATTAATCGCCTTACCCAAGGTTCTATACGAAGGTTAAGATGCCCTTCCATTATAATCTGGCCTGCTAAAGTGCCTGTAATTGTAGAACTTTGCCCCGATGCAATAAGAGCGATAGCAAAAAGGGTAGGAGCAGCATTACCAAAAATGTTTTCAAGGAGTTTGTAAGCATCTTGTATTTCAGCAACTTCATGATAGCCATTTTCATAAAAAGCCGCTGCTGCTAATATCAATATAGCCGCATTTACAAAAAAGGCAAGATTTAATGCAATGGCAGTATCCATAATGTTAAATTTGATGGCCTGCCTGATGCCAGAACTTGTTCTTTCGATTTTACGGGTTTGTACTAAAGAAGAATGTAAATACAGGTTATGCGGCATAACCGTAGCTCCAATAATACCTATAGCAATATAAAGCGCACTACTGTTAAGTTCAGAAGGGACAAGGCCTTTTACTACTTCGCCCAGGTCTGGCTTCACAATAAACATCTCGAATAAAAACGAAAGGCCTACAATAAAAACCATGGATAGTATAAAGGCTTCCATGCTTCGCATACCTTTTTTTAATAAAAAAAGTAATAAGATGGTATCTAAAACAGTAATACTTATTCCCCATATTATAGGCAGGCCAAAAAGTAAGTTTAAACCGATAGCCATACCTATGATTTCTGCTAAATCACAAGCTATTATAGCTATTTGTGCCAATATATAAAGAGGAAGATTTACCCATTTAGGATAAGCCTTTTTAGAAGCCTGTGCCAGGTCTAAACCTTTTACTATGCCCAGCCTTGCACTTAACGATTGTAATAAAAGTGCTATCAGGTTAGACATTAGCAAAACCCAAATAAGTTTATATCCGAATTGCGATCCACCGGCAAGGTCTGTAGCCCAGTTTCCCGGATCCATATAGCCCACACTAATCAGATATGCCGGACCTAAAAAAGCAAAAACCTTTCGCCAGCCTTTCTTTTGATTAGGATCTACGGATTGATGTACCTCACTTAATGATTCTGATGCCATTTCTATTTTATCTTTTTAACTTCAGTTGGGCAGAATAAATTTTTACTGCTAAAAACTAAAGCTTATAATCTTTGTCTAAAAATATTGATTCTGCAAATATAATTAAAATATTAGTCTTGTCTAACTTTTTAATTAGAATTGATGTTTTTATGTTTTGACAGCCCGAAATTTTATCATGTTTCATGAATAAAATATATCTTTACACCGTAAAATATAGCACATGGAATTAGATAAAATTGATCTGAATATTCTGAAAATCATGCAGGAGAACGGCCGTATCACTAATTTACAGCTTTCACAGCTCATTGGTTTATCGCCTGCACCCACTTTAGAGCGTGTAAGAAAATTAGAAAATTCTGGTTATATAAAGAGTTATCATGCGCTGGTTGATGAAGAAAAATTAGGTTTAGGAATCAAAACCTTTATACAGGTATCTCTGGATTTTCATCAGAATGATACTATAAATATATTTCAGCAAGAAATAGCAGCCATTAAAGAAGTGACAGAGTGCCATCACGTAACAGGGCAATGCGACTTTATTTTAAAGGTGTACGTAAAAGATATAAAAGCTTACGAGCAGTTGATTATGCATAAGATTAGTAAAATATCAGTAGTCAAAACTTTTCAAACGCTCATGATTCTTTCTACCAGTAAAAAAGAACCCATAGTGCCTATAGAGTATTAACCTGAACTCGATTAATATTTCATTGTTTTTGAGTGATTTGGACATTATTTCATGTTTAGTTCCGAAGTAAATTCGGAAGACACCCCTATTTTTGTCATTGCGAGGAACGAAGCAATCTCTTTTGGCATTACTCTCATAGCCTTTTTATAATCGAATCTCAGGTTATTAGATAAGTTTACCGTTTACAGCTTGTACAAGCGCTTTGACTTTTAACAGGCATTCTTCGTACTCTTTTTCTGCATCAGCATAGTAAGTAATAGCACTTCCGGCGTGGAACGAAAGATATTGCTGGCTTGCATTATATAAAATGCTTCTGATAACTACGTTAAAATCAAAATCATTATTCGGAGAAATATAGCCTAGGGCACCCGAATAAATCCCCCTTTTGGTTTTTTCGTAGTGTTCCATGAGTTGCATAGCCCGTATTTTAGGAGCTCCCGTCATGCTACCCATAGGGAAAGTGTTTTTTAGAATATCAATAACAGATAAAGTAGGATTTGCTTTACATATTACGGTAGATATCATCTGATGAACCTGCTGAAAACTATATACTCCAAAAAGTTCTTCAACAGTAACAGACCCCTTTATGGCAGATTTGGTGAGGTCATTTCTTACCAAATCAACAATCATAACATTTTCCTGGCGTTCTTTAGGATGTTGCTGGAGGGTGTTTTTAAGCCAAAGGTCTTCTTCCGTATTTTTACTACGTTTAGCGGTTCCTTTAATGGGTTGCGAAATTAATTGATTACCTCTTTTAGCCAAAAAACGCTCGGGACTGGCACAGATAATAAATTTATCAAACCATTTGAAATAACTTGAAAAAGGGGCTTTTGACAAAGCGTTTAACTTTAGAAAAGATGCTAAAGGAGAAATAATAGCGTTCTCTGAATAAAAATCAATACAAAAATTAGTTTCGTAAATGTCCCCGGCAGCTATATGCTGCTGTATAGCTTTTACCTTAGTAATATATTCTTCCCGAGTAAAACGTTGTTGTATTAGCGGCGGTTCTTCTTGTTCCTGAGGCGATAAGGAAGGTGTGATATTGATGATTTCATCAGCTATTGATGGATTACCCAGAATAACATCCAGTCCGTTTTTAGATAATCCTATCAGGTATTTTGGAACAAAGAAAAAGCAATCCGGAAAAGAAAGAGCATCCAGATTAGAGGATGTTAATTTTTCGACATCATTTTTTAAGTCGTAACCCAATCCGCCAAAAATCCATCCAGGGTTAGATTGTCTGAATTTTTCCAGTTTTTCAAAAGCCTCTCTATAATCAGTATGTAAGATGTCAGTATAATCTGCGGCAATTAAATACTGATATTTGGAGTATTTCTCCTGATAATCATTAGAGTCTAAAACAGCGCATACTTCAAATTGGTTTGCCCAATTTAATGCTTTCCATTTTAAAGAATCAATAGCTGTATCCATACCCTTATTGGGCAAAATTACTTTATATAAAGTCCAAATTCAAAAGTAAAAGATAAAAAACATAAGCTGTTCATACACAGTTATAAAAAATGTTTATTGATAAAATTCTGATTTAAGATTTATATAAAAAATAAAAATCCGAAGTGTTTGACTTCGGATTTTCTTATAGTTTTTTAGATAATTTAAAGTTCCAGTGTTTGCACTCTGTCTGGTCCTACTGATAAAAACTTGATAGGAACTTCCAGGTGTTTTTCCAGATAATCAATGTAGCTTTCCAGTTTAGCAGGAACTTCATCTTTAGAGCGTATTCCTGTTAAATCTTCATTCCAGCCATCAATTTCCTCAAATATTGGCTCAGGTTTAATACTGTTGATGTCGTAAGGCATATAATCAATAACTTCACCATTGTATTTATAATGCGTACAAGCGTATATTTTCTCGAAAGAATCCAGTACATCCGCTTTCATCATAATTAACTGAGTAACACCGTTTAGCATAATAGCATATTTAAGAGCTGGAATATCAATCCATCCGCATCTTCTTGCTCTTCCGGTAGTAGCACCAAACTCACGTCCTATAGCTCTTAGTTTTTCTCCGGTTTCGTCTTCCAGTTCAGTAGGGAAAGGTCCGCCACCTACACGGGTACAGTAAGCCTTAAAAATACCAAATACTTCGCCAATAGTGTTAGGGGCAATACCCAAACCAGTACAAGCTCCGGCTGTAGTAGTGTTTGATGAAGTTACAAAAGGATAAGAACCAAAATCTATATCCAACAGGGTTCCCTGTGCACCTTCTGCCAATACTTTTTTACCTTCTTTAATGTATTGGTTCACTAAATGTTCACTGTCTACAAACTCAAATTGTTTTAAGTAATCCAATGCTTCAAAGAAAGCTTTCTCTTTTTCTGAAAAATCATCCACCTCTCCGTAATGAGAAAGTATATTCAGATGTTTTTCTACCAGTTTAGCATAACGTTCTTTAAAATCAGGTAAATGTACATCTCCAATACGAAGACCATTTCTACCAGTTTTGTCCATATAAGTAGGACCAATTCCTTTTAATGTAGACCCAATTTTTCCATCGCCCATTTTCTTTTCAGAAGCCGCATCCAGTAACTGGTGAGAAGGCAATATCAAATGTGCTTTTTTCGCTATTACTAAGTTTTTCTTAGCCAATAAGTCGTGTCCGGCAGCTTTTAGAGTATCCAATTCCCTTTTCAGGATAATAGGATCTATAACTACACCATTTCCGATAAGATTCAAGGTTTTATCCTCGAAAATTCCGGAAGGGATTGTATTTAAAACAAACTTTTTTCCATCGAATTCCAGCGTGTGGCCGGCATTTGGACCGCCTTGAAAGCGGGCGATTAAATCGTATTTAGGGGCTAGTACATCAACTATTTTCCCTTTTCCTTCATCACCCCACTGAAGGCCTAATAACACATCAACTGCCATTGTTTTGTGGTAAGTATTTATTTCTATTAATTTTTGTTGCTATAAGATTCGCAATGGCCTTCTGCTAATTTTGCACAGTTTCCGTAAAGATTTAATGAATGGTGCTGTATATTAAATTTTAATAAATCTCCCATCATTGATTGGATTTGTTGCACCCTTGGGTCGCAGAATTCAACAACTTTCCCACAATCTAAGCAGATAATATGGTCGTGTTGTTTGTAGCCATAGGACTTTTCGAATTGAGCCATGTTTTTACCAAATTGGTGTTTGGTAACTAAATCACAAGAAAGTAACAGTTCCAGCGTATTATAAACAGTAGCCCTGCTTACCCTGTATTTTTTGTTCTTCATGTGGATGTATAACGATTCTACATCGAAATGATCTGTTCTTGAATAGATTTCTTCGAGTATGGCAAACCTTTCGGGGGTTTTTCTGAGATTCTTGTTTTCTAAATAAGACTCAAAAATCTTTTTTACCATCTCTATGGTTTCTTGTGTAGCCATGGTGATTCTTAGAGCTTCAAAGTTATTAAAAAATACTATATAGATAAATGTTTTTAGTTTTTTGCTGCAATAGGTTCCAGATTAGAATCAAAACGTGACACATCTGTGATACCTTTTACTTGTTTTATACGATTAATAAGGTCGTCTAAATGTTTCGTGTCATTAACATAAATCATAATTGAACCATTAAAAATGCCCTCGTCCGTATCAAAAGAAATAGAACGCATATTTACCTTGAAATCATTAGATATGATTTGGGTAAGATTATTAATCAGTCCAACTTCATCTATTCCGGATATCTTTAATCCCGTTAAGAAAGCCACCTCTTTTTGGCTGTTCCATTTAGCCTTTACTATTCTATAGCCAAAGTTTGACATCAGCTTAGTGGCATTAGGGCAGTTGGTACGGTGAATTTTTATGCCGTCAGAAACAGTCACAAAACCAAACACGTCATCTCCCGGAATAGGGTTACAACAATTAGCAAGCTTATAGTCTATTTTCTGTAGATCTTCTCCAATTAATAATACGTCACTGGCATTGGTTTTAACCTCCTTAATAAGCGCCTGTATTTTCTCGGATTCTATTGTTTGCTGAGATTTTTGTTCTACATTCTTCTCAGAAGCAGCATATTCCTTTAAGTCTTTAACATCTATAAAACCTTTGGCTACATTATAAAACAGATCCTGAGTAGTAGGAAGTTTAAAATAATAGCTTAGCTTCTGAATATTATCCGTGTTGTAATTTATTTTGAGCGATTTTAGTTTTCGTTCCAGTATCTCTTTTCCATCCTCGGCAACCTTCCTTTTTTCCTCTTTCAGTGAAGACTTAATTTTTCCCTTTGCTTTGGCCGTAACCACAAAACCTAACCAATCTTCTTTAGGAGTTTGTTTCCCCGAAGTAATCACCTCCACCTGATCCCCGTTTTGAAGCTTATGAGAAAGCGGAACCAATTTATGGTTAACCTTTGCCCCAATACAATGTGCCCCCACATCTGTATGTATTTCAAAAGCAAAATCCAGCGCAGTGGCATCCGTAGGTAATTGTATAAGGTCGCCTTTTGGAGTAAAAATGAATATCTCGTCAGAGAATAAATTCATCTTAAAATCATCCAGAAAATCCAGCGCATTCGCTTCAGGATTGCTCAGTAACTCACGCACCTTATGCACCCACTGGTCCAGACCACTGTCATTAGAAGACTCTTTATATTTCCAGTGCGCCGCAAATCCTTTCTCTGCAATTTCATTCATGCGCTGCGTACGTATCTGTACTTCAACCCATTGTCCTTTAGGGCCCATTACCGTAGTGTGTAAAGACTCGTAACCATTCGCCTTCGGAGACGATACCCAGTCACGTAATCTGTCAGGATTAGGACGATAAAGATCAGTAACAATAGAATAAGCCTTCCAACACTCCGATTTTTCGTTTTCAGGTCGGCTATCCAGTATAATTCTGATAGCAAATAAATCATACACCTCCTCAAAAGGAATTGATTTTTTGCGCATCTTATTCCAGATAGAATGTATAGATTTCGGTCGCCCCACCACTTCAGCAACCAATCCCTGTTCTGCCAATATGCGTTTAATAGGTTCTATAAACTCTTTGATGAACCTTTCGCGTTCAGCCTTTTTCTCATTTAATTTTTGCGCTATAAATTTATAAGTATCCGGTTCCATGTATTTCATGGAAAGATCCTCCAGTTCAGATTTTATAGCATAAAGTCCTAGCCTGTGAGCCAGCGGAGCATAGAGGTAAACCGTTTCAGAAGAAATTTTTAATTGCTTATCACGAGGCATAAAGTTCATGGTCCTCATATTATGCAACCGGTCTGCCAGCTTAATTAATATAACCCTTACATCATCAGCAAGAGTTAATAGCATTTTTCTAAAATTCTCTGCCTGGATAGAGCTGTTGGCATCAAAAACGCCGGATATTTTGGTTAAGCCATCAATAATTTTGGCACATTTTTTACCAAACTCTCTCTCAATATCTTCCAGGGTAATATGTGTGTCCTCTACAACATCGTGTAATAAAGCACATACAATAGAGGTAGTACCCAAACCAATCTCCTCAGCAGCAATCTGCGCAACAGCAATGGGGTGGTATATATAAGGTTCACCAGATTTTCGGCGCATATCCTTATGGCTCTCCACGGCTAAATCAAAAGCCTGACGTATCATTTTCTTATCGCCTTTTTGAAGAGTTGGTTTGCAGGCCCTTAAAAGAGCTCTATACCTTTTTAATATCTCCGATTTTTCCGCTTCTAAATCTATTACGTAATCCATATTTATCCTCTGAAAAGCTAAGTAAATGATTTTACATTTAAGTAACGAATTTAGGGTTACTTATTATGAGGAAAGGTAATTAATAAGTGATAAATTCGTATATTAAAAATATGAAAATTATAGGTTTTTTGCTCATCCAAATTTTCGGATTTCTGTCATTTTATACAAATGCACAGCCGCCTACCTTTATATTGGGCAAAAATGATACCCTAAAAGTAGCTATAACCAATATAGATGGAGAGTGGATGCCATGGATAGCATTAAATCAGGTAAACGTTATAGATAAAAGAACATTTAAAAGTCAAGAAGATTACAATTATTACCGCAGATTACGTTATAATGTCTTAAAAGTTTTACCTTACGCCAGGTATGCAGGAGACCGGTACAGAAAATTGGAACGGGATTTGGCCATGCAGCCAGACAAGAGAAAACAAAAGGTATTGATTAAGGAATGTGAGAAAGAAATAAAGGATCTTTTTAATCGGGAGATTAAAGATCTGACTATTTCTCAGGGCGAAATACTGATTAAATTGATAGACAGAGAAACAGGTAATAGTAGTTACTCGTTGTTAAAAGATACAAAAGGTGGGGTTACAGCCTTTTTTATGCAATCATTGGCAAGAGTTTTTGGTCACGATTTAAAGACCAAGTATGATGTAGAAACGGATAGAGAGATTGAAAATATCATTAGAACATCAGGGTACTACAATTACCAATAACGATGAATTAATGGAGAATACAATATACCAGTTTAGGGTAAGAACCGCCCTTGGACTAGAGTTAACATTAGATGCTTTTAAAGATAAAGTATTGATGATTGTAAATACAGCATCTGAATGTGGTTTTACCCCGCAGCTAGAAGGATTAGCTAAACTAAAAGAGTTTTTTAAAAACGAACCCTTTGAAATACTGGCTTTCCCAAGTAACGATTTTGGAGGACAAGAACCTCTGGAAGATTTAGAAGTAGTGAAATTCTGCGAAACCAAATACAAAACTAACTTTCCCGTTTTTAGTAAAATAAAGGTCAGAGGACAAAATATACATCCCTTGTATAGTTTTTTGTCCAACAAAAAACAGAATGGTAAAGTAAGTACATCACCCAAATGGAATTTTCATAAATACCTGATTAACCAAAAAGGGCAGGTGGTAGATTTCTTTTATCCATTTACCAAACCCGATAGCTCAAAAGTGAGAAAGAGAATTAAGAAATTATTTTCCGCCGATTCTTTAAAGAACACACCCGAAAACAGATAGTCCCATGAAATTAGATTTATTGTTTATAGCCGCCCATCCTGATGACGTTGAACTGGCAGCATCAGGCACTATTCTGAAGCATAAAGCCATGGGCAAAAAAGTTGGAATAATAGACTTGACAAGAGGAGAGCTGGGCACCCGTGGAACAGCAGAAATTAGAGATAAAGAAGCTGCGGAAGCCGCATCTATTTTAGGAATAGATGTCCGGGAAAATTTAGGACTTAAAGATGGATTCTTTAAAAACGACGAAGAACATCAGAAAAAAATAATTGAAATAATCAGGAAATACGCCCCTGAGATAATTATAACTAATGCTTATTATGATCGGCACCCCGATCATGGCCGCGCCTGCGAGTTGGTAAACGATTCTTGTTTTTTAGCCGGCTTACCCAAAATAGTTACCACACTTAATGGTGTTGAGCAAAAAGCCCATAGACCAAGACTGTTATTACATTTTATACAGGACACCTATATAAAACCCGATATTGTGATCGATATTTCTGCTTTCCACGATCAGAAAATTAAAGCAATACAGGCCTATAAAACTCAGTTTTATGTAGAAGGCGTAACACTGGATGATCCGCAAACATACATTTCAAATCCTCAATTTCTGGAAGTAATCATAGGTAGAGCCCGTGAGTTTGGAAAAGCGATACAGGTGCCATTTGCAGAAGGATTTTTATCTAAGAAAATATTGGGAGTAGGCAGCTTATTTGATTTAGAGTAGTAAATTGTTTTATTTTCTTTATGTTTGGAATTTTACCAATCATTATGAAAACGCATTTTATACTTAAATTATTTTCTTTTTTGTTTGCGTCAACATTGTTGCTCGCTTCCTGTAAAAAATCCAATAATGATATTTCTCAGGAAAAATTTAAGGTTAAACTTTCTGGGTTTGCAGAAAAAACACTTTTTGTTGTTGAGACAAATGTGCGTGTTATGGAATTGGATGCTATGTTAAAAGCAACAGGTAGACAACACACTACAACAATTGGAGCAGATGGAAGGTATGATACCGAACTGGAACTGCAGTCTTCTTTGGTGAAGATTATAGCAACGGGAAACTATTATGATGAGTTAACCGGACAAAAATCAGAACGTCCAATCAGTTTAGAAGCTATTGTTCAAGTCGGAAATGGCGAACAAGAAGCAAATATAAATGTGTTTACCCATCTGGAACAAGAGAGGCTAATAAAGAAACTGCAGGAGCAGCAAAAAAGTATAGCAGCAGCTAAAAAAGAAGCAGCTGATGAGTTAATGGCATTGTTAAATGTGGTCAGAACAAATAGCAAACAAACACACGAAATGAAGTTTATGGATGGAGATAGAGAATCGGCCGCGATGCTGGCTATATCTACCATGTTGCTTAACCGTGATAGAAGCACAGTAAATGATTTTCTGGATGAAATGAAAAAAGATTTCTCTGATGGTGACCTTAAAGATGAATTAAAAGAAAGATTGTTTAAAGATGCAGATAAGATTGACTTAGAAAAGGTAAAGCAAAATCTCATTGAAGTCTATCAACAATATGGACACCAATTTAATCCGGGAGATATAACCATTCCTAACCCTTTGATTAAAACCGAAGAAGACCCATTAATCATGGTGAAAGCTACCATGGAAGCTTTAATGGAAGCTACAAAACAACTTTTTGTAGTGGATGCCTTATATACACGAAATATTGATGAAACAATAATCAAAAATAACTTTGATTATAGAGCATTATATGAGCATACTCATCAGTCAAATAGTATAGCTATAAACAACCTTTTTAAATTACATTATAATGTGGTTAATCGTAGCAGTTCAGTCATAGAGATGTTTGAGAAAAAAACTGCAACTGCTGTAGATAAATATCATGGTACTGTTTTGTTAAACAGGAGTATAGCCTATTTGAATATTATACAATATTGGGGCGATCCAATTATGGTGACAACTACAACAAGCCCTCAGGATTTACCAATAAGAACACCATGGCCAACAGCTTTAAATATGGTTATAGCTGATTTGAAAAAAGCAGAACAGTTACTTCCTGAAAATGGAGAAAACTATGTAGCCTCTAAATATGCAGCTAAAGCCGTTTTGGCAAGAGCCTATTTGTTGCAGCAAAATTATCCAGAGGCCAAATATCATCTGGATCAAATTATTTCCAGTAAGAAGTTTAAGATTGACCCAGATTATGGAAATGTTTTCAACCCCTCCAGCGAAGAAACTATTTATGTGATACCTAAAGACTTGGATGTGACTGGAAATCCTAATGCTTTTTTCGAGATAAATATGAGAAAAGGAGAATTAATTCCCTTAATACGATATGCAGAAATACTATTGATGGCAGCCGAATGCAATGCTGTTATGGAAGATGCTGTAGGTATTGAAGAATACTTAAATCCCGTATTTAAACGTCAGCATGGTGAGGACTTAGACTCTGGATACGGTAAAGCCGGCGCAGAAGAAGTTATATTCGGTTTATGGATGTCAGATATGGTTAGAGAAGGCCTAAGTTTTGGTGTGTATAAAAGGTTAGAAATTGGAGAATACCTCTTTGAAAAGCCACATCTTAGACTACTGCCCATTCCCGAACACGAGAGGCAGCTTAATAAAAAGCTTACACAAAACCCAGAATATTAATAATAGCAGCTGTAGAAATTATATTGTAAAGCTCAGCTGTCTAATAAAAATTTTCCAGGGGCTGTATCAAAAGTAAAAGTGTTGTCATTTTGATGAGTACAGCGAAGAGAAATCTCTTCCTAAGTACTTCTGAAAGAGATCCCTCGACTGCGATCGGGATGACAAGGTGCTTTTTGATACAGCCCCTTTTTTGTATCCCTCATCCTAAGAGTTATCGGTCATCCTCTTTTGAATACTTAGCTAAAGTACATGATGTCAATTCTCTGTTTTTTGATGGCTCTATTTTTGCCAATAGCTAACAAAAGTTTTATCTTGTTGTTTCCTGTAAGGACATTACATATTTATTACTTTATAACAGATAAAGTAAGCTGTTAATCGATGTGAAATTTTTAGTTTTTAAACTTTTAGATCCGAAATTATGTCAAATATTTTTTCAAAAGCAAAAAACATATACAATCTATTCAAATCAGTAGATTTTAAACAATTAGAAGCCCTGTCCAAAAAAGTAGACTTGCAAGAGGTAATGACCCAGTTTGGAAAAATGGACGAGAAGCAGTTGGCCGGTTTAATGAAAATGGTAAGTGGAGGACGAAAAAAGAAAGAACTACCTCCAATTGATGGCGATTTTTACGACTTATCAGACAGGCTTTCCCCTGAAGACAGAGCCCTGCAATTGAAAGTACGTGAGTTTATGGAAACTGAAATAAAACCCATCGTTAATAAATATTGGAACCGGGCAGAATTTCCTTTCGAAATTATTCCAAAAGTAGCCGAACTCGATATCTGCGGAGTAACCTTTGAAGGTTATGGTTGTCCCAATAAATCCTTTTTAATGGAAGGTATCCTCGCCAGTGAAATGGGACGGATAGATGCCTCTATAGCCACTTTTTTCGGTGTACAAAGTGGATTGGCCATGGGGTCAATTTATGTTTGTGGATCCGAAGAACAAAAACAACAATGGTTACCACGAATGCAAAAACTGGAAATTATAGGTTCCTTTGGATTAACCGAACCCGAAGTAGGTTCAGCAGCGGCAGGAGGATTAACCGTAACAGCAAAACGACAAGGAGATAAATGGATTTTAAACGGACAAAAGAAATGGATTGGCAATGCAACCTTTGCAGATGTTAATATTATATGGGCCAGAGATGTAGATGATAATCAAGTTAAAGGTTTTATTGTAGAAAAAGGAAATCCAGGGTTTTCTGTAGAAAAGATAGAAAATAAAATGGCACTTCGTATTGTTCAAAATGGGTTAATAACATTAACCAATTGCGAAGTAACCGAAGAAAATAGACTTCAAAATTGTAACTCTTTCAAAGATGTAGCTAAAGTGTTGAAAATGACCAGGGCAGGAGTAGCTTGGATGGCTGTTGGCTGCGCCAGAGGGGCCTATGAAAGCGCTCTGAAATATACCAGAGAAAGAGTGCAGTTTGGCAAGCCCATAGCCTCTTTTCAATTGATCCAGAATCATCTGGTTGAAATGTTATCGAATATAACAGCAATGCAAACTTTAGTGTACAGGCTGTCCGAATTACAGGATCAGGGAAAATTAACCGATGAACATGCCTCTTTAGCAAAAGTATTTTGCACCATGCGTACACGTGATGTAGTAAGCAGGGCCAGAGAAGTGATGGGAGGAAATGGTATTTTATTAGAATATGATGTAGCACGTTTTGTTGCCGACGCAGAAGCCATATACTCTTACGAAGGAACCAAAGAGATCAATTCTTTAATAGTAGGAAGGGCAATAACAGGCTTCAGTGCTTTTGTTTAAATCTGCTAACAGAAAGAAAGCAGCAGGCAGACGTAAATCAGTCGGAAACTTTGTGTAAGGAGCCTGTTCCACAATAGCGCACCTCAGTAAACATAAAAATCGCGAGATTCAAGAATAATCTCGCGATTTTTGTGTTTTATTAAATTATTTGTTGTTGCAAAGAAGTCATTGTTCCATTACTTGTACTGTAAAGAAGTCGCCTGGAAAATATATCTGATCTGGCTATACAGAATATTTGGAGAGGCGGTTTTAGACCTATAGCATGTTTTTTCCTTACTGCTTTTCTTGTTTTTTATGAACAGGATTTTTTATCATATGATTTGGGTCCTGACCTGTAATGTTACCTCAAATCACATCCTTCTCTTCTTACTCATTTATTAAGCAGACTACACCTCTATCAATACCTAATCTGCTTCTATATAAATCTATTAATTATCTATAATCACTTCAAGTTGAGTCCATGTTTTTAGTTAATAACATGGACTCTCTATAGATTTGTATTAGAGATGTAATGTTTTGTATTAGAATGAATTAAGGTGAAATGTAAAATGTATTTGGTATATTGCTTATTACTAACCAAATCATATAAACGATGGCAGTAATAGATAGCAAAGGAAGACTCCATGGGAAAATAGGTAATGTGGTTTACCGTACTATGGGTAATATAAAAATAGTACAGTCCAGGCCAGCCAGAGTGCGGCAAACCCTTTCTACAAAAGAAAGCGCACTGGAATTTGGGCTGGTAAGTAATTGCGGGCGTATTCTACGTAGTTTATATAGCTCCTTTTCCAGTTGCAGCGATGGCAGATTACTTAACCGTATGAATGTAGCCTTGTTGAAAACTTTGAAAGATACCGAGAAGCCTCGGGGCGAACGTGATTTACATGACGGTAATGCTGAGCATCTAAAAGGGTTACAGTTCAATATAAACTCTCCGTTGACTGCGGTTTTATCTGTCCGACCACTATGTTCCCTAGTAGAAGGAGGTGTCAGAGTCCAGTTACCCTTTTTTAAAGTATCAACGCAGTTGCAATTACCCCGATATACCAAAAATGCGGTATTGCGACTGATGATTGTAGCCATTAACTTTAGGGAGGGTTATTATGAATACCTGGATTACAAAGATATCTCTTTACAATATGGAATGGTTGTGCCAGAGCAAGAATGGTTCTCGGAAATTGCACTGCCAGCAGGAAGCATAGTTTTGGTGAGTGCTTCTTTGCACTGTTTTGGGATGAAAGGTATTGATGGAGAACCGTTGAGTCTGAATGGGAAGGAATATAGTCCGGCGGAGATTATAGGGGCTTATAGGATGGCAGAAGAGGTTAGAAATGAGGATAAGCCGGGAGAAACAATCGATAATGAGACAGTACCAAAATATACAAGCTCTAACCGTCATCGCCTGATCAATTACCGGGGGAAAGAAATACTGCAAGAAATTGCCTTAAAGCGTAAGCGAGACAAAAAGTACCAGGAACGCCTTGTCCGAAATAAGATTAGTGAAACCGAAGAAAATAGTGTTATAAACGGGGTAAATTTACCTCTTATAGGAAAAGTGTTTTATAAAAAGGAATAGAGGGCTAATGTCCACATTGATCTTCTATATTGTATAAGGTTTTTTTATATAATGATAATTTCTGCTGTTATTTATTCTTTAAACGTGTTCTGACCACAAGCTTAAATTGGATGGAATGATTGATGATTTCTTTCCGTGGATAGTAGCAGTTCTTTTTATGCGTTTAGAATAAAAACAGCAATAGATATAGCTATCCCTAGTATGTTGATGGAATTACAGAAAACAATCTTTGAAATTAAAGTATGTTTTTTAATCACTAATGTATAAATTCCAAACATTAAAAAAACCGTAAATATTAATGTAGGCAAGAGCATGATTGAACAAAACTCGCAAGGTTGATTAGTCTTGAGTGAGGTGGAAAAAGCATATGTAGAAAATAGAGATAATAAACCTGCAAAAAAGATGTTTAAGAATCCTAAAGTACAACCTGTTTTAACTTTATTCGAGGGTGTTTCACGAACTGTGTCAATAGTGTAACTTTAAACTATCGACATAAATATGGCAACACAATACGATTTTGATTTTGAATCCTTTAAAAAGGAAGCTATA
>NZ_JBHUDG010000045.1:0-78051 GCF_042678145.1 Pseudopedobacter beijingensis
ATTCTCACAACTATTTATTAAATTTGGTGAAAGAATCCTTCAGGAAAATAGAGGATTTTGAGAGGCGTTAATTTTGGAATGACACAGTTCGCGTTACACTCCCTTAAAAGGGGCTTGTTATTTATTCCCTTTGGAAAGAAATCTACTGCAGGAATATTTAGCATGGAAATTTATCTTAGTTGCACTCATAAAAATGATAACGTTTTTTATTTTTAATGCATTTCCTTATTATTTATTTTGGAAAGTATCAATAATTATACCTTCACATTTTTGTATTTCTTGCACACCTACCGACTCTCTGAAAACAACATTTCTACGGTAAAATAGAAACATAAAAGAGCTGTTTCAAATTGAAGCAGCTCTTAAATCCGTTTTCATTTATAAATTTTATAAAGCAGAAATCATATCTGGGGACAATAAAGAAGCGGATTCTTTATCTAAATAGAAATGACATGAGGCATGTTTTTGTAGAATACTGGCAGGGTAAGTATTACTTATTTCATTCTCAACACTGTCCTTAACAGCCTGTGCTTTTCTTTTATCGGGAACGGAACAAATAATGTGTTTTGATTTCATAATTTGTCTTATCCCCATACTTATTGCTTGAGAAGGCACATCATCTATAGTTTTAAACCATCCCTCACCAAGTTGTTGTAATCTGCATTTTTCATCTAAATCGACAACTAAATATGCTTTTTCTGTATCAAAATCTGCAGGGGGGTCATTAAATGCCAGGTGCCCATTTTCTCCAATACCCACCAAAGCCACATCTATAGGATGCTTGAATATTAGACTTTCTAACCTTTCGCATTCCTCTTCCGAATGGTTTTCTCCATTAACCAGATGAGCTGCTTTTAATGGAGATACTTTTTCAAGGAACCGTTCTTTAAGGTACTTCCTAAAACTAGCCTTATGAGTTTCTGGCATTCCAATATACTCATCCAAATGAAACATAGTAACTTTACTCCAGTCTACTTCTTCTGATATTAACTGGTTTAAAGTTTCAAACTGGCTAGCTCCAGTAGCAAGGATAATATTCGCTTCTCCTTTTTCTTTAATTGCAGTGTTGATAAGATTCGCTGCCTCTTTACCAGCTACCTTTCCTAAGTCAACACTATTGTTTTCAATAGTGATTTTCATTGATAATTATTAAATTTTTAAACAAAAGACTACCCTATCAGATCTTTTCCTAGATCGATTTTCAATATTTCTCAAGAATTATTAGGTTTTCATTTAAGGCTATTTGCCTCTAAGTTTTGTAGTGCCTCCCTTCTCTAAACTCAGATTAAGTGGCACATTTGTTTTCCAGTTCCCCCGGGTAAAATCAGGAATATCCACAGAACCGGATCTATTCTTTAACGAAGCAGCACTTAAAGGCATAATTGAACTCCATGCAGCCGCATCATATACATCTTGATCTAATGGCAATCCATTCCGAATACAATCGATAGTTCTCCAGTCCATTAAAAAATCCATACCTCCATGTCCACCTATAGACTGAGCTATTTCTCCCATTTTACGAACTATATCAGGAGTATATCTATCTTCCACCTCTTTCATCTCCTTTTCATTAAAAAATCTATTGTGACTTATAGCTATTCTACCCGGAAGTGGATATTTCTGAGCAAATCCCTTCGTCCCACTTATTAAATGTATTCTGGAATATGGTCTTGGTGAAGTAACATCATGCTGTAACATAATAGTTTTTCCATTTTTTGTCCTTATAGTTGAGGTATTCATATTCCCTCTGAAAGGTTTACCTACATACTCTTTAAAAAAATCATCCTTTGCAGCCATTTCTTCTGCTTTATTCCCCAACATGAAATCATTAGTTGACATAGAAACCATATAATCAAATTGATCTCCTCTATTGATATTCATTATTTGACAGATGGGTCCTAAACCATGAGTAGGATATAAATTACCATTTCTAGAAGCATTTTCTTTCAATCTCCACATATTAGAATCGTACTTCTTGCGTGAAAAATTCCCTTCATATAAATCATGTATATAGGCACCCTCCCCATGTATAATCTCTCCAAAGAAACCTTGTCTAGCCATATTTAAGGTAAGTAGTTCAAAAAAATCATAGCAGCAGTTTTCCAACATCATACAGTGCTTTTTTGTTCTTTCCGAAGTCTCCACTAACTGCCAACTTTCTTCTATACTAGTTGCTGCAGGAACCTCTACACACACATGTTTACCTTGCTCCATGGCATAAACAGCCATTGGGGTATGCAAAGCCCACGGAGTCGCTACGTATATTAAATCTATATCATTACGATCACAAAGATTCTTCCAATCATCTGCACTCTTTGTATATGATACTGGTCTATTGTATTTACTATCTAATTTTGATTTTGCTTCTTCTACTCTTGATGGCACTATATCACTAAGCCCCTGTATAGTAACTCCATCTATTTTACTTAGTCTAGCAACAAATCCCTTACCTCTATTACCTATTCCTATAATTCCAACTCTTACATTATCCATTTTAGGAGCTGTATAATTACACATATTAAATCTAGCTGCACCTTCCTTCTTCAGAGGATTACCATGATTTATATCTAAAACTGGATTTGCATAAGTATTGATTCTTGCTCCTATCAGAGATAAGCTAGCTAAGCCACCCCATTTTAAAAATGATCTTCTATTGGCACTCATATTGGTTATTTTTATAGTCTATTAAGCAGGTATTATGTTAGTTGATATTAGAAATAATATTCTTCTTTTATTAAAAATTAATTTTATTCCCTATTTCCTTTTCTACTATTTTTTTTCCCTCTAATTCAAATAGTGTTCTCTCTTCACCTGTTTCGAAGACCTTAATCAAAGCTGAATAAGAAAACTCTTCACCTTTTATTTTCTTTGGAGCGATTCTCAAGTAATGCTTATTATCATATTCTCTGTTCCAAAAAGAATTTTTCATCCCTATACCTTCATAAACCTCTGGGTATATAATAGCAATTCCAATTTGTTCTGTAGGATTATTGATTAGACAAAACTGAAAATCTTTCTTTAACGTAAATGATTTATCGGATAAAAACTCTCCCTTCTCAATCACTTTTTTATTATCTCCGACAATCCAATTAGTAGTGCTTTTGGGGAAAATATGCATAAATACATACATAAAATCTACATTTGAATAGTCATCAGATACTGCTTGAAATTTATAATCCTGCATTACCCCATTGTTACTTACCGTAATTTTAGAATCATGCAGATAATATAGTCCTCCAATTTCTGATATAAATTTGCTCTTTTTATGAATTATATAACTATCTCCTTCTGTTATTTTCATTCCTTCCTGTACCGGATAAACCCCTATAACTTTCTTTTTCTTATCCAATACAATTACCTCTATACTTTCTATTTTTTCCTTTCTATGTCCGGTTCCTAAAAACTTATCTACACCTTCAGGCGTTTTTATTTCATGCAGTACCGATTGTTGTGCGCCAGAGGTAGCATTAACTTTTTTCCCTTTATAAGTTATATCTCTAAATGTCCAACTCATGCGTTCTGCAAATCGAATTTTATAATCTCCTGCAGTTACTAAAAGAGCCACGCCTTCTGTAAATTTAGGCTTGTATTCAACCATATTTTGGGCATAGGTAGTCAATGTAAATACATTGATAAAAAGTAATAAATAAAAGAAGTTTCTTGTCATGTTTTATTTTATGTATTAGTATTTTAATCTTCTTATTTTTATATCTTTGAAATACACTAAATCTCCGTGATCTTGAAGAGAAATACACCCTGAATTAACATTAGCTAAGTCAGAATATTGATTAAACTTATTCTTGGCCAATTTCTCCAGGTAATCGGGACTTCCTATCTCATAACTTACAATTTTCTTTCCATTGAGCCAATGCTCTATATGTCTATTTTTTTTTACAATCTTGATTGTATTCCAATCATATACAGCAAATTTTTTCTTCTTATTGGTTGGATAAAAAGAATATACAGCCCCTGTGAGCCCTTCTGGTGTTTTATACTCTGCCGGTGCAGGGTAATCTATGTCATCTATCAACTGATACTCTATACCAACCATCATTTGATTTCCTTTTTTATCTTTTAGAGGATTAACCAGATATTTCACCCCTGTATTGGCCCTATTTGTGAGTTTAAAAGATAAAATCAACTCAAAGTTTTCATATTTCTCTTTAGTATTTATATCTCTACCAGTGCCTTTACCTTTATCATTTGGCTTAAGAGATAAAACTCCTTCTTTAACCTCCCAACTATCAGATCTGACCTCTTTACCCGAATTCGTCTGCCATTTGTCTAGATCTTTTCCGTCAAACAATATCTCCCAATTATTTTTAATTTGTGACAATACTATTGTCGCGTCAGATATCATAAAAATTATTATAACAAATACTGAAAAGCATTTAGCTATTTTATTCATATCGGAGTGTATTTTAAAATTGATTATTTGCTTCTTCGTATTTCCAAAACTATACATTTTGAAATGGTAACTTATATAAATAGCTGACTAAATCTATGGAAACGTTCTCGAAATAAAACCTCTTTTTAACTGATGTATTTTATTTATTATTCTAATAACTATTTCCTATCTTAAGATTCTAATTAAGAAACTTTTTATTAAGCTTACTCCTCCTAAACATTATGAAACGTAGAAATATCACCATTAAAGACCTTGCAAGAATATTGAATATTTCTGTATCTACAGTTTCCAGAGCTCTGCGTGACACCTACGATGTTAATCAGGAAACGAGACAAAAAGTGGTAAATCTTGCTAATGAATTAAATTACAAACCAAATTTCAACGCTACCGGCCTAGCCAAAGGGAGCACCCATAATTTAGGTATAGTTTTGCCCTTCATTACAAACTATTATTTTTCCACGGTTATTACGGGAATACAAGAGGTTGCTTATAATTCAGGATATAATATCACATTATATGTAACCAACGATTCTCATCAAAGAGAGTTACAAATTCTTGAGGATCTCACTATTTCTAATCTCGATGGTTTATTGATATGTGCATCTTCCGACTCTAATTCATCTGAATATTTTGAAAATATTATAAGTGATGGAGTCCCTATTGTTTTCTTTGATAGGGTTATAGATACTATAGATACTTCAAAAGTCATGCAAGATGATTATAATGGTGCGTTTGAAGCTGTTGAACATCTCATAGAACGAGGTTATACAAAAATAGCCCATATAGCAGGACCTAAGGGACTTACCTTTACCGAAAAACGTCTTAATGGATATAAAGAAGCACTGATTAAAAATAACTTACCAATAACTGAAGAGTGGATTATCCATTCAGAATTTTCACAAGAATCTGGGGAAAAAGATATGGACTGGCTTTTGCAGCAAAACAATATGCCTGATGCGATATTTGCTGTAAATGATAGAAAAGCCATTGGAGCTATGCAATCCCTAAAAAAACATAAAATAATCATTGGAAAAGACATAGGCATTATCGGTTTTACAAACGACCCCATGTCCTCTATCATTACACCTGGTCTAACCACTATAGCTGAACCAGCTTACGAAATTGGTAAGCTCAGTTGCGAATTATTGATCAAGCATATAACAAAAACCTATTTTCATGCAGAAGAAAAAATACTTCCAGGCAAACTAATAATCAGAGAGTCTACTATACGAAGTTAAACAGCAAGGCTTAAAATAGAAAGAATGCTAATAGACAATTATAGCATTCTTTTTTTCTAGAAAACGAATATTACGTTATATAAACCTATTATGATTAAATAACTATAATTTAGTCCTAATCATCTATATTATCAACTATTAAAAATCTAGACACTCCTACTGTAGCCTCCATTTTAAATGATTTTCCTCGCTGTAAAAGGACTTCCTTAGTATCAAAATCAATTACTCTTGAATTATAAGGTAAGTTTACTTCAATCTCATCTCCGTTTTTAACAAAATGAATACCGAGGAGCTTTCCATTAAACTCTACATTCCCTACACCAGACTCCACAAAACAATGTGCTCCTGCTTTTTTCGCCAAATTGTTTAATATTCTCCCATCTAAACTACCTAACATACCGAAATGAACACTTGTCCATATTGGAAATTCTTTAGCTGCAATAGCAATTTTATTATCTTCATATAGTGCTAAAGGAATTACACCATCTCCTTCTTTAATTTCGAATCGTGGAATATTTAATGGACTTCTAGGCACTGTAGGGCCTCTTCCCATAGCAGCAGCAATTGCATTTAAAGTTCCTATTCTACCTTCTACATCTTTCATGTACGGATTACTATTGATTGCTTTTAAAACAGGCCATTCAGTTATGTTTTTAGAAAGAACATCCATCTTAGTTAACTGACTAACATATTTATCAGAAAACTTGCCGTCTCCAATATATCCAGAAGCATAATTCCAAACCAATACCTTACCATCCTTTTGCAGCTTTCTTTCTATCTCTTGTCTTTGTTCTTCAGAAAGTTTCCAAGCGTCTTTAAAGATATAAAGCTTATATTTTTGAAGATCTGGGTTATTTAAAATATCAGCTAAATAATAGTTATCGAAAGTAAACCCAGCTTCTGCAACATTAAAATAGGTATGCCCATCTAATGTTAATCCATTATTAGTATTTATAATTCTACGTTCCCATTGTAAAGATTCGTCCACAAAAACAACAGCTACATCCGATCTATAGCTTACATCGGTTTCTAACTCATATTTACGATATAGATTTCCCCCTTCTTTAACCGTTTTTAGCATCTCGGGGTCTTTAAAATGACTTCTTCCAATATCATACATCCAAAACCCCATTCCCTGACCAAACATTTGCATAAATTCTTTACGAAATGCAATTTTAAAATCATCAGCACCTTCTGTACTGCTTAGTCTTTGGGCATAAAGTTCATCTGTTGAATTTCTAGTCCATGTTCTAAAATCAAATTCTTTAAACAGCATTTTACCGTGTTCTCTATAAGAATTCATGGCTACATTACGCATACCACCAATATAGCCTGGCAATCTTCTTGCATAAGTAGGTTGCCCTACCAGTATATCCAGATTTTTTGAGTTGAAGAAAATATTTTGTACTCCCTGTCCTCTTCCTCCACCCATTACCCAAGTCATTCCAATAACAGGTGTTTCCATATACTTTTTAAAAGCTTCAGCCATACGATCACGTATAATCATACCTTGTTCTGACTGAAAACGGGTATGATCTATATAACGTTGATCTGTTTCTGGATTGTAAAACAGAGACGAAAAAACACTACCTCTTTTAGAATAATCCGGAATTTCTGCATTTGCTAAAGAAACAGATTTATCATTCCATCTTTTTCTAAGCTCTTCATCAGTTTTATATAAGTCCTGTAACCAAACTCTAAAAGCTTGCTTTGCAATTGGAGAATAACATGGCCTGCCACTCGTATTAAATTGCCCATCATGCCCCCCGGATATATGACATCCAATCACTTTATTTGCATATGGTTTTGTTTTTAATTCGTTTACAAATAACCTTACTACTTCCTGTGCATCAGAAATTGCTTTTTCACTAAAAGGAGAAGGCCACCATTTAAAATTCCCCCCTGAAGGCAGTGCATCGGCAAATCCTATAAACAATTGTTGAGATGTCATCCCATAACCACGTTGTCCTTTAATATTTTGCCAAGTATGATCTGGATTTTGTTCTATCCAATCTGGTGGCCAAGATGTATTGATATTTAAAATGATATTTGTGTTAGGTGCATTAGCTATGGCATATTCTAAACGCTCGAAAGTTACCGAGAAGTCGTATTTACCTACAGATGGCCAAACTGCTCTATCAGTAAATTCCTTATCCCTATTTAACATGTCCAAACTCACCACCTGCATATTTATACCTCCAATACTCTCCATTAAAGCATAATCTGCAAATTGCCCTGTTGGTCCTAATACATGATGCATAGCAGGAACAACTGCTTTATCATTAAATGTTAATCTAACCTTGTCTCCTACTTTCTTTAATTTTGCATTTTTTAATTCTACTGGTTCACTTAACACTACTCTATTGGTTTCATTAAACTGAGACTCAACTGGAAAGAAATTCAAACTAACATTAGTAGCCGGAACAGTAACATCATCCACATAAATTGTACCCGCATTACCTCTAAAAATAAAGCCTATATAATATTCTTTTGTTTCTTTAGGTTCAATATATGCTAATCTTTTACTCCACTTCCTTTCTGCCATGTTTCTCATAAAAGTTTGTGCCTCGCCAGAATACTTATCATCACCAACCGTAATATTCCCTTCTTTATCTTCAAAAACTATTTGAAAGGTAGAACTCATTGGAACATCATCAGCTCTAAAGTATATTCTTACCAAACACTTCTCTTTAGCTGTAAGCTTTATTGTCTGATTAGTTCTAACATATAACTCTCCATCATGAGATTCTTTCACCAATTTAAGACTTCCAGAACCGGGTGTTCTACTTTGACTATTATACTCAATTTTACCTTTAGCACCATTTTTAACCAGCTCCCATTCTTTAGTAACTACTTTATTTTTAAACTCTGGGTCTTTTAATAAAGATGTTGAATTCACCACAGGGCTTGGATTTAAAACTTGACTAATAGATTTATAAATCTTAATAGTCTCTGCTCCTAAGCCAATAGTGTCTTTTGGATCTGAAGATGACCTAAGTGCCATAATTGCTTCTGCTTTCCCTCTAACCGAAGGTGCATTTTGAACTCTATATTTTAAAACTGCTTTTCCTTTATCCCCTAGTTTTAATAATGCAAATGCAGCCGAAGCCCGGGTAACCTCGTCTTTAGTATCTGCAAAGTTCAGATCCCATTTCATGGTATCAACAACAGAATCTAAATTTTTAGTTAATGCTAAAATTGTTTCTTTACTGGTATCATTAGCAGCAGCTAATGCCGAAGCAGCAAATTTTCTTAACAAATAATCATCATCTATTAAAAAAGACCTCAATTGTCTTAGATCTGCGTTTGTTGCTTTTTTATCAGAAATAACCTGCTTACATAGTTTTAGTTTTTTTTCTACAGAATCTTGGGCAAAGATATTCATCTGCAAAAGCAAAAAACAGGTGCTTAGAAATAAACTCCTCATCTATATATTTATAATATCGTGTATAATTGATTTATTAACAAAATGCTTTTCAAGAATCCCTCTCACGAGGATTAATATGGAATTAAAGCCCTCGTAACTGCCAAACCTTTAATTTTTAAAGGTGATTAATATGTAATCGAAATAAAAATCCCATTAGTATAAATACTTCTATTGTATTCTCACTAATGGGATAAAAAATTCAAACTTTAGTCGAAATATTCGTAAGCCATGTTATCAAAATAAGTAGGCTCAAAAAGATACGGAGAACGTTTAACTACATATTTTCCTTCAAAGTTTTTATTACCATTTACATAAAGTGATTCTGATTCTTTATTTAAGATTGGCTTATTTAAAAAATCTTTATCTTCAAAAGTTTCGAAAAATGCTAATGCCTTAGAACGACGATTATAAATTTTCTTCCAGGCATTTTCTGGATCGGTTACTTTTCCTGATCCTCTTTCTAAATTTATACCTAAAGGAATAAATCTTCCTATGTGAGCATATTTATTATCAACCAAGCGCATAAACAACATGGTGGCTCTTCTTACTTCACCAGCAGTACTACCATTTACTTTAATTGTTTTTGAACCTTTATCGATAGTTACACCAGTTGCTACCTTAGTTTTAGCTACTCTAAAATCTAATTTCCATCCTCCGAAAGAAGCAGGTATATTTTCCGGTGAATTATAAAAAGGAGCGTCCACTAAATTTCCTTCAATGCCATCCTCTTCATCGTACTGATTTAAGAAAAGATTGAGCTGATTAGCTGTACCTTTTTCATAAGAAGTATTACCAGATAATAGAACGAAATTAGTTTTTCCCCCATCAATCAATTTCACCTCACTCCATTGCTCTGATGAGAAGTTTAAAACTGTGTTTTGCAAAGTTGCTTCAATTTGATTTTTCCCTTTAGCCACACTCACAATAAAATCTTGACCTATAGCTACATCTTTACCATTTACTTTTACACTTTTAACACTGTAATAACCTACGGGGACAACGAGCTTGAGTTTTCCATTTTGGGTTAGATTTGCATTAATTTCTACTTTAATTGTTAAACCATCTCCACTCCACGAAGACTTTAAGCTTGATGATTCTGTTCCTATCAATGCTGCAATTGGCTTAACTGCAAACACATCATGTGCTTCAACTTTTACATCTTTTAAACTTGATATCTCTTGGGTTATTTTTTGATTTAATTCGCCCCCAAAATAAGGTGCCCAAATAAATTGTCCATCGGTTTTAAAATACTGATTAAATACTTCTACATCAGAAGTCACCTTATCAACGGAACTATTCCCTATAATCAAAATATCTTTACCATCATCCCCTCCTCTTATTCCCCATAATGGATCTCTAGCTTTAATAGCAGCAACAGTTTTTCTACCATTTATTAAGCTTTCTACTAAAATAGGATTGGTCTCGAAATTATACAGCTTCCCATGTATAGTCATTGGATCTAAATAATAACCTGCAGTTAAAGCCGACAACATCAATCTCCTAAAACCAAAACGGTAATAATCTCTTAAAGTGGCGGGAGTAAAATCTGTAATTTTAAATCTGGAACCAATATCATCTAATCCATAAGAAGACAATAATGTCATTGGTTTTTCTCCTAACATATTTCTGCCTACTTCTAAACCTATTTGTAGACCTCCTAAACTGTAGAACCATTCTCCAGATTCAATTGCATTTGCAGAAGAATAGGCACTTGTGGAATACGAAATTCCACCGTAATCAGACCACATTGTTCTAGCTTTACCTTTAAAAGTAATACTATCCATTAATTTATAGCGATTACTTACACCTACAGAAGCCACCAAATATTCGCCTCTATCTACAGAAAATGCTCTACCAGGCTGACCTTTAACGAATTTATCATTAAACCTATAAGAGGTCCATTGTGATAAATCATTTGTGATACCTGTAGAATATTTACCGGCCAATTTTAACATTCCAACCATATCTTCTTTTAACATTTCACCAAAAGGATTATTCGCCTCATTCACATAAATAAAGCCTGGTAGATAATACTGACCTGCGGTAAGAGGATCGTCTTTAAAATCTACTCCTGGTAACACTTCCCTTACAATAAACGCTGCTGTAGAATTTGGATTATCATGGGTACGCATTAACGTATAATAATTATCGTAAGAATCTTTATTTCTATTGAAATAGTTCTTTCTCTGATTTTCAATAGTTTTATTAATACGTTCGCTGTTAGCTGCATGCTTATAACTCGGATCATCTTTTAAGTCTTCTCTACCCCAAAATCTTTCTCTCCCTAAATAATCTCCTTTGGTATGATAAGGCAAATGCCCCCATTGATTACCAGAATAAATTTGTCTTGAAATTTCTGGAGTATATGTAAACCTAAAATGCTGACTTGTTCCCATGTAACTATATTTAGAAACATCAGGACGTTGTTTATAAAGTTTTGGAAAAGCATCTTGATAAGCTGCCAAAGCATCTTTAACACCAAAGGTTCCTGAAGATTTTACCAAAATAAACCTTAGCTTTTGTTTTTCGTTTTTTTCCAGCACTACCTGAGTTCCTTGTCTAATCAAAGCTGCTTGTCCATTTCTTGCGGGCATCCACTCTCCTACTAACGCACTTACCAAACAACTAGGATCTAAACCTACACCAATTCCTTCGTTACCGTTAGAAACAGCTACAAACGGTATAGAATAAACATATTCGTCTCTACGTCTAGGGATGTCTAACTTTGTTTGTTCCCAAGACATATCGAAAAAATCTTTGGGTTTGAAAGCTATTGGCAAACCTAATAAAGCCTCTAACTCTTGTTTCTGGTTTCCTTTATTAAGGAACTCTAAATCCCAAAAAACTTCCCCGTTTTTACCTTCCGAAATTTTATTCACAATAGAAATATCTCCTTGCCATAATTGCTCAAAAAACAAAGTACCTACATTGTCTTTAATCACACCTATTATTTTTGGGGTTAATAAAGGCTTACGCTCTGTACCTTGCCAAATTTGTAACCCTGTTGATGCAGATCCAATGTCCTCATTAATATTTCCGTTAGAAATCTTTGTTAATACACCTGTTTTCTCATCAAGAGATATCTCCCAGTTTTTTAACTTAAACACTTTTGCTGTCGTTGAAATTAAAGCACCAGATAGAGGTTTATTACGTAAATATTTTTTTTTTGACAATGCTTGCTCTTCTGCTACTCCAGGAAAAGCTGTTGCTGGTCTGCTTCCGTTCCAGTCTGGCTCAAAAGACTTCCCATACCTAGGAGCATCGTAAATTTTAAATTCATCTAATATTACACCAGTAATATTTACCGCTCTATTTGGTTGAGAAACCAGGGCCAATCCATCATCATTTAGAGCTTGTGTTTTTAACAAACGTCCATCTAAATATAAACTAATTCCTTCTGGCGACCACTGCATAGCAAAATGCACCCATTGATTAGGGGTGATTCTTTTGAAACCGACAATTTTCGTCAAATCAATATTTCCTTCTATATGCTCTCCTTTTAAACTCACCAGATACCACCTTAGTTTACCATTAGACATTCTAACAAAAGGCTGATAGTTTTTAGTTATCTTTCCATTAGTTATTTCGGGTGTTAATGGTTGATGTGCTAAAAAACCTAGAATTTCTGATTCGGAGTTGGTTAGCCCAGACAAGAAAAACTCCAGTGTCCCCTGCCTGTAATTCACATTACCACGAGGCCAAAAAAGAAATTGCATCATATGAGGGAGATAGCTATTTTCTATTCTCCAGAAGTCTTTCTCTAATCCATGATTACGCAAATCAACCGCACTTTCTTTATAGCCTTTTATAAGTTTATAACCTCCGCCACCAAATCTATCCCATCCATTTGCATAATCTGCTCTATTAGCATATTTATCAAAACTCGCGTAAAGGAGTAAGCTATCATTTAAACTAGAGCTCTCGGCCCTTATTACCAGTGAAATGATAAAAATTATCAATCCAAATAATTTAAGAATCTTCATGTATAAATTAATATTATTAGCTAAAAACAGGCTATTTCGGCCAATCATTACAGATTATTTTTTTAGATTAAATCTTGTCTTAGTACCCGTAATCCTGTGTTAATTTAGGATTAACATTTCTTGCCGTTTGCGGTATAGGCAACAATTCATTCTTGTTGGCTTCAAAAAATGGAGCATACCCCTCTACTACGGCAGCTGTAATTGAACTAATCCAACCAACATTTGCATATCCGCTAGGTAAAGATCCTGAAGGTGTCGCTGCATAAAAAGAGCTTGCACTATGCCATATCAATTCAAATGAGTTATTCATATATCTCATATTTGACGGTTTCTCCGTTGTCTTATATGGAGTCGTTTTATCTCTCATTTTTATTAATTCCTCTCGGGTCTCTTCTATTTTAGCCGCCAATTTATTCCATCTAATTAAATCATACTTTCTTATCCCTTCTCCTGAAAATTCTAAAAGACGTTCTTTTTCTATAGATTCCTGAAAATCGATCTCATTTGTTGGTGTAGCACCTATACCCGTTGCATCTCCTCCGTATGCTCTTGTTCGCACTTCCTCAAACACACGTACAGCATCAGCTGTAGGTCCTTCATGGAGAGCATTTTCCGTTTCTGCCAACATTAAAAGAACATCCGAAAACCTAATAATTGGCCAATTTATTCCTGTACTTAATGTTCCTGAGTTTAATGCCGGATTTGTCCAGTCAATCCTAAACTTTCCTATAGGCAAAGTGGACAGGGGTCGTCCTATCCTCACTGATGTTATAAAATTTGTTTGATAAGGCGCTGCTGTAACATCTCTTCTTTGATCTTCTTCTTCAAAAGCATAAAATGTCGATGGTGTCAAAAAGATTTGTGCTGCCCCTCCCAATGAAATCATGCCTGGATACTGATATCTTGGACCATCAAAATAACCTAACATACCTGCGTTATTGACACTAAAACCTATTTCAAAAATCACTTCTCCATTAGGCTCTATCTTATAAGAAGTCAAAGTTTTAAAAACACCTTCAAAAGATGGATTTAACGTATGTTTATCTCTACGTAAATCCAAATCCTTACACTCTTGATTGGCTATTCTGTAGTAATCTTTCCAGTTAGAAACTCTTTCCATAACTCTGCTTTTCCTTAGGGAATATCCACCTGCATACAGTGCTATTCTTGCTCTTAATGCTTTGGCTGCCCCTTTGGTTATACGTTCATTAACATCTATTCCCGCATCATTCCTCCATGGCAATAATTCTGAGGCCTGTGCTAAATCTTTAATGATTCTATCATATATAATTTGTCTGTCTGTTTTCTCCAGAAATAAATCAGTTTGTTCACTGGCAGGAGTAAAAGATGCCGGTACATCCCCCCAATTACGTATCAAGTCAAAGTAAAACAATGCTCGTAATGTTAATGCCTCTCCCAAAAGTCGTTTTAAACCCTCTTGCTGCTGTATAGAACCTGAAGTATACATAGACATTAATGGTATTTCCCTTATGCATACATTGGCCCTATCTATCCCCACATAAAGTCCATCAAAAGTAGGTCCTAACTGAGTATTTGATGGTCTTAAATCATACCTATGAATAGATCTCATTGCATTATCTAATGCTCCGTTATAATTAGCCATAACGTCATCGGCAGTATATGGAAAAAACCTTATAGGTCCATTCTGATAAATTAATAATTGACTATAAATTCCTATTACTGCTGCTTCTGCACCACTAATAGTACTAAACACATATTCTTCATCTAATTTAGCAGAAGGTTTTATATCTAAATAGTGTTTACAAGCGGTGAAATTGATTAAGCCTGCAAACATAAATAGACTTATAATAAAAAAACATCTTACCTTTTTCATGTTCAATTAATTTATAATGTAAGATTTAGTCCAAACAAAAAAGAACGGCTACGTGGATAAGCAGAATAATCTACAGAAGGAGTTAATGGAGTAGCTCTTCTTGTGTCTACCTCAGGATCATACCCTGTATAATTCGTCCATAAGGCTAAATTTGTTCCCGTTACATATAGCCGACAACTATAAAGTTTCAACTTTTTAAGCAAATCATTAGATAATGTATAACCTAAAGTAACATTGTTCAATCTTAGGAATGAACCATCTTCAATTGCCCACGAACTGGGTAAGAACCCTGATGCTGTCGTAGTTCCTGGTTGCCATATCTTTGCATCAGCATTCAATGCAGAAAGCACCTCGGGAGCAGCTCCTTTCACAATATTCCCTTCTAACCACTGTACCTTTACACCATCCGGATCTACCGTTCTCCATCTATCGTTCATTAGCTCTAACATATTGGTATAACGGCTATAACCATTTGAAAACTCTAACTTACTGGCGTTATATACATCATTTCCATATACAAAGTTGACAAACACACTCAAGTCAAAGTTCTTATACTTAAACTGGTTATTTAATCCTCCTGAGAACTTAGGATTTGCATTACCTATTACCATTTGATCTTCTGCATCTACGTTATTATTACCGCTAAAATCTTTAAGCTTCATTGTTCCTGGCTGGGCAAGCCCTACGACTGAAGATGAATTTACCACACCTGATTTTAATGTATATATTTTTGTAGCTGCATCGTAATCAAAATCATCAACTGTATAAAAACCATCCGTTACATATCCGTACATTAAACCCACCGGAGAACCTTCTTGTAAAATATAATCTGAAGGAGGCCCATTGAAGACCCCTGACTGATAAAGTTGCGATGTTTTCCACCCCGAAATACGTTTCACTTTATTTCGGTTAAAAGCAATATTGAAATCTGTATTCCACACAAAGTCGTTAGTTCTAAGAGGAACTCCCCCAAATTGAATCTCTAGACCTTTGGCTTCTGTTTTCCCTACATTCTGTAGTTGTTTACTATAGCCCGAACTCGATGGAATGGGTAAATCAATTAACAAATCATCTGTAAGATTGCTATAAGCATCTATACTAAATCTAAGTCCTTTAAACAAAGTCATATCTACGCCCAGATTTCTCGAGATTGTTTTTTCCCATTTCAGATTTTCATTGGGTAAATCTGTATAGTAATACCCATTTACAAACTTATTATCCAAATAGTAATTTGCCCCACTCATAAACGCCCCCATATACATATAATCCTTAATACGATTATTTCCTGCAAGACCGTAACTTGCTCTAAGCTTCAAGTCTGTTACAGTTGTCACTCCTTTCATAAAAGACTCCCTACTTATTTGCCAGGCCGCAGAAGCTGCCGGAAAATACCCCCATCTATTTGATGGAGCAAATTTTGATGATCCATCTGCCCTTAAGCTTGCAGTAAACAAATACCTGTTTTTATAAGTATAATTTGCCCGCGTAAAAAATGAAACTACTTTGCTTTCATAAGCATCATTTCTTGGATACCCATCCTGAACTTCTCCTAAGCCTAATTGATTTAAAGCTTTTTCTGCTGTAATCCCATGAGGGAAAAACCTCATCCTTACATCCAAACTTTCATAAGATATGTTGTATAACTCATGTCCAAGTAACAGATTCAATCGATGTACCTTATTAAAGGTATTATTGTAATTAAAAACATTTGAGTTATTAAATGTTCTACGGCTAGATGTCATTTTCCCTAACATAGCTTTTCTATCCCCTGTATATCTTGCCTGAGGAGTTATTTCTGAATCAAAATTATCTCTCGACTGATCCATAAAGTTAAAACCGAATATAGACCTAAAAGAAAACACTTTATTGAATTTATATTCTAGACTCCCGTTGACATTAAGCATATTATTCTTTCTAATCAATTCCTTTGCATTGTTTAATGCAATAGGATTAATTAGTGCAAAGGAGGTTCCACCACTTTCCAAAAAATAATCCTCATCATAAGAATCTAATGGTGTATCAGAAATTATCATTGGTTGATATTTAATCGTATTCCTTAATAAATTAAAGGTTGAACTTGATGTACTGGAGACTCCAGCTCCATTAACCGTTTCTCTATTATATCTTACAATGGCCCCAACCTTAAATTTACTAGTTAATGTATGATCTAATTTAAGATTCACCAAGTCTCTTTTATAAGATGATTTCTTCATAATCCCATCCTGATTATTATTGGTATAACTTAGGTTAAAACGGGTATCTTTCCCTCCTCCTGAAATACTTAAGTTATGGGTTTGCTGAATTGCATTGCGACCGAACATTTGCTCCTGCCAATCTATAGAAGGATAGTTTTTATAAATACTCAAATCATTCCCATAATTTGATATGAACCCCAAACTATCTTTTTCGGACAATCTACTTTTTTCATCCTGATAGAGAACGAATTCATAAGGAGATTGTACGCTTAGAGTACGAGCAACTTTACTAACTCCAAAAATAGGATTATAGCTTACTTTCGTTCTTGCTGCTACGCCTTGTTTGGTAGTAATAATAACCACTCCATTAGCTCCTCTAGCGCCATATATAGAAGTACTTGAAGCATCTTTCAACACATCAATAGATTCAATATCCTGAACCGCCATTCCTTTCAGCCCTTCCTCCACCTGCACTCCATCTATAATGTAAATTGGAGCATTATCCTGAGTAATGGAACTTCCTCCTCTAACTCTGATTTTCACTTCTGCATCTGGCGTTCCCTCAGAGGTTGTTACCTGAATTCCCGCTAATCTACCGGTTAATGCCTGCTCTACAGAACTGATAGGGATATCTCTAAGCTGTCTTTCAGATATAGAAGATATAGACCCTGTTACATCTCTTCTATCAACAGTAGCATACCCAATAGATACTACTTCTTTTAAAAGAAGGCTCTCTGACTCTAATAGAACTTCCACTTGATTTTTACCTTCAACATTAACAGCTATTTCTTTATAGCCTAAATATCTACAGATAAGAATTTGAGATGATGCATTATCAACTCTTAATCTGAAAAATCCATTTATATCTGTCTGAGTTCCTACTTTACCACCTTTTAACCCTATGGATACACCAGGTAAAACCTCTTTGGTTTTAGAATCTTTTACAATTCCTGTTACATCTCTTACTTGTGCATTAAGTGAAAAATTCAGACAAAGGAGTAGCATGCCTACGAAAAAAATCTTCATAGCAAAAAAATTATTTTGATTTATAAAATTGTTAACGTTTTAAAATACCGGTTCCTTCTATTTTAAATTGGTTTGCTCCTAGTGTCAACCTTTTTGTTTTTGTAGCATCTACAAGTCCACCATCTTGAATAATTAAAGAAACTCTTCCTGCAGAAGGTTCTTTATTTATAACATTAAAAGTTTGCCCTAAAATGAACTGACCACCGACATTTAAATCAACTGCTGATTCAGGATTTCCTGCGACCGAAACCAAATGATTGGCGCTACCATTTTGAGAAATATCTAACGTTCCTAAAATATTATAGGTGTATTTTCCTCCTTTTTCTACTGAAGCTGTTGGAGAATGAAATGTTGATTGATTTATAATTTTAACTATTTTTCCCTTATTTATTGTTACAGTAATGTCATCGGTAGATGATCTTCTATCCACGACATTATCCATCGCTGAAAAATTTGACGTCAATATTCTCTCAGTAATATTTAAATCTGTGTCGATAACAACTTCCAATTTATTGGGATTACTCCCTCTTACTCCAAATCTGGCAAGGTTTGTTTCTCCCTCACCTGAAATTATCAACTTCTTCGCTGTATTAAAGACATCTAACCTGACCAACCCTTCTTCTACATTAGCTCCAGACTCTATAACACCATTATTAATGAGTTTGAACTCTGGAGAGTTTTTCCCTGTACCTATCCTTAATGTTGGTCCTCCTTTCCCTTTTAAAACAGCTCCTTTTTCTATTGTCAAATTAGAACAGGTTGGGGCTATTTCCTGAGTCAGGACTACTGTATGGGAAGCTTGTATAGTAACATTTGAGGCACTTCTAGGGATATCATTTGCACTCCTCCAATCCTCCCCTGATTTACGTTCCCAAATACTCATGTCTCCCCATTCTCCCGATTTAGTGGTACGCATCTCCTGGGCATTTAAAGTACATGATATGAACGAAAAAGCAAATAAACAAAATGATTTAATTTTCATGTTTAAGGTTTTGATTTCTGTATTGATAATAGGTTATTTTTAAAACAATTGCACCTACATAAGGTTTATAGGTTTATATAATTGAAGTTATTAATATTTAGCTCTTAATCATAGAATTTTGCTAACAAAAGTACCGAGAACGCTTTCGATAATTTAAATTTGTAAGATTTAAACTGATAACTGTACCTAAAATACACTATTACTAAATAGTAAATCTCACTCTTTTTTTAACATCTATTAACAAAAAGAATCTAGTCAAACTAAATCCTTTTCTCTAACCACCAATTTCAATAAAACAGCTACATAATAACTTTACCTATCCCTATAATTTAATAATTCTTCTACTGTCTCTAACCCCATCTATATTCTCTACCAATATTACATATACCCCTGGCATATATAGGGTCATATCTACTTCAAATCGTTGGTCTAAGCCATATAATAATTGACTAAAAACTAACTGTCCCTGTGTATTTAATACTTTTACAGATTGGATAGACTTGTCTCCTTTTGCAGATATTATAAGTTTAGAGCTCACAGGATTGGGATAGATATTTATATTAACTCCATCACTTACTTTACCTGTGAAAATTATTTTATTTGCTGATATTTTACCGTCGTTATCAATAGATTTTAATCTATAATAAACCATCCCTTCTACCTTTGTATCTGTAAAAAAGTATTCTTTAGACCCTCCTCCTGATTTAACCATAACTTGATCTAACTGAGAAAAAGTAATGCCATCTAAACTACGCTCTATAATAAAGTGTGAAACATTTCGCTCATTTGCTGTAACCCACCTTAGCTTTGTAAGGTTATTAGATATGTTCTTAACTTCTTCAAATATTAATAAATCTAATGGAGTAACTATTGGTCCCTCTCCAATTACAAATACTCCACCCTTAGATAAATTTGTTACTGTATAAGATTGTAAATCACCATCAACTTCAGGTACAACAGTACCTAAAGATATCCATTCTGAGCCTGATATATCTTTTTTCAACAGTTTAGCTGTCGATGAAAAATCAATTCCCTGGTTCATTTCCGGCCATGTAAACTTCACATTATAACTTCCTACATTTCCTTGTACAATATTCCATTGTTGGTTCACAGACTTACTCAAATCAACAGAAGGATCATCTATTAGATTTTTCAAACCTATTTTATAGGTATTTGCGAAGTCACTGTTATTTTTAATGCTACAAGGTATATAAAAAGAATTTGTACCTATAGGAAACTGAAAAGTTTCATTACTAGCAATAGATTTAAGCACTGCGGAGTTCTCACCTAGATTAAAAAACACGCTACCCAATGTCAATGTTTGTGTATTAGTGATATCTATTTCCCCCGCACCTAACACATTCACATTAACCCTCTCTTTTTCAACCAATTCAGTCCCTGAAACACTAGCCCTGAATTTCTCCCCTAAAATCAACTTTCCAGAAACGTTTATCGTAGCTAGAGCATCATCTGATGTATTTGGAGTAAAGTAGGATATAGCAGTACTTTTGCTAAAATCTAATATCCCATTTATATTGTAGGTATATTTTCCTCCAATAGTATTACTTGCTGAAGAATGATGAAAAGGAGAAATTGCCGCCTCAGCTGCTAACTCCACTTTCTTGCCTGCATTAATAGTAAATGTCACATTATCATTCTCAGTTCGCTGATTATTAGGACTAACTATAGCATCCATGGCAGAAAATGCGGCTGAAGGATTAGATTCATTTAAAATAACATCTTGATCTATTACTACCTCAAGCTGATTGGCATTCCCGCCCCTTGCATAAATCCGTCCTAAATAAGTATTTCCTGTGCCCATCAAAGTAAATTTTTTCACTTTAAGTTGTACCTGTAGCCTTATATGTCCTATCGAAGGCGATATATTTCCTGAAAAAATAGCTCCGTTATTAACAATGAAATTTTCCGGTACATTATCCGTAGTATTAATTATTGACAAAGTAACACCGGTAGTAGAACTAGCTCCTTTAGCATATAAGACAGCACCTTCTTCAATATGGATACCTGCAGTATTAACAGAACTTGTTATTGCGACTGAGTGTCCATTTTTAATAGTTATATGGCTCCCCGTCCCTGGTTTTGCTGTAGGTGTAGCACTCGTTGATCCAGCATTAAGCTTATATTCCCATGTATCGAGACTATCCCAATTCCCACTTTTTACAGATATATACTGCGGATATTGTGCATATACAACAGCTGTTAAACACAGCATAAATAATACGGTTAATGTACTAATTTGTAATTTTCTTTTCATGTTGATTAGGTTTTAGATAAAAAACTAAAAGTTTGATTGGTTATCTAAATCTAAATATATAATACCTGTATTTAAGCGTTTTCTATTGAAAAATCACCGAGAACGTTATCGATAACAATATATCATATAGGTCATATTTCGAACTAATGATATGCCAAAGATGCTCTCAACATTCTCAACCAATTTCCATGGAAAACATTTTCTATATCTTCTTTACTATACCCTCTTTTCTTTAAAATATCCTGATATGATTGTAAATCAGAAATAGTTTCTAAATCATAAGGACTTTGTTCTTTTCCAAACATACCGTCCAAATCACTTCCTATACCTATATGCTTAGTATTACCCGCTATCTGGCAGATATGGTCAAAATGATCCACTAATCTTTCTAAATTCACATTTCGTTCTTTTGGATCCGTTATTGCCCGCTCCCAGTTTTCTTCCAGCATCCAGCAATCTAAAGCTCCTCCAATTACCCCTCCTCTTTCTATAAGTGCTTTTATTTGATCGTCGCTTAACTGCCTTTGATGATTAACCAGTTTTCTACAATTATGATGACTGGCCCATACCATTCCCTTATACATATCCAGCGCTTGCCAAAAACCTTTATCTGTAAGATGAGTAACATCTAATATCATATTTAAGGAATCCATCTCTTTTAAAAGAGCTAAGCCTAAAGAGGTAAACCCTTCTTCCATTCCTGTACCAGGCGCATATCTACCTGGCCCATAATGAGCTGGGCCTATTACTCTTAGCCCATAATTATAGGCTTTCTCTATATACGAAAGTTCTACCAGAGAATCAGCTCCCTCTAAACTTAGTATAAACCCTATGGGCTTCTTATCCGGTGGAATACTTACATCTTGCCATAGATCTATATGATTATTTAACGATTCTAAGTCAGTAATTTGTATCATTTCTCCAACAGCTACCATAGTCTGGTACCAGGCTAACTGTCCCTGACTTTGCGCCCAAGCTTGTTCAGGAGAATGCCAACCTAGTAAATTAGATCCTTTTTCTACATACCTTGCTATTTGTGTGGCGACAACCAAACCTATCCCTCCTTTACGGAGATCTGGCAAGGACACCACTCCCTTTTCACGATCTAATTTATCTACCATTCCCCTTTCCCTTTCTCTGAGTTTAGATACAGACTCTTTCAAATCACGGTTCCACTCCATTGCATTCATTGCAAGGTCTAAGTGTGCGTCTATTAATAACATAATTATCTACAACTGTTTTGATACAACATCATGTGGATATCTGCTTGCCAACTCTCTTATTTCGTAGCTGAATTTTTCAAAAGTATTTTCCCATAGTTCTGCTTCTTCTCTGGTATACTCATGAAATCCATTAGCATTGGAAACTCCTCTTCCTCCTGAATCGACGATATCTTGTATAAGCTTGGGAACTTCTGTTGCATTACTTAAGGTCGGCCACAAATCTTTCATAACTGTGAGATAAGCCGGTACCCCCGTAAGATCCATCCATCTAAATATTCCCACTAATGTCATCCAATAACCCGCATTATTTCTACAAGCTCTATCTACGTCTTCAACAGTGGCATACCCATTTTCCACCAAATAAAAAGCTTCTCTATACATGGCATACATCAATCTGTTCACTATAAAACCACGTATATCCTTACGAACTAAAGTTGGTTCTTTCCCCCATTTATGAGCTAGCTTATAAAGGTATTCTCCTAAAGAAACGTCAGTAAGATCACCGCATATAATTTCCAAAAAACGAGTCGTATGCGAAGGCTCTGCCCAATGTAGTCCAAGAAATCTCTTTGGATATTGAGTGAGTTTTTGTAATTCACTGATAGGTATTGCCGATGTATTACTGGTTAATAAACAGTCTTTTGAGATGTGGCTTTCTATTTTAGCATAAACAGTTCTCTTAATTTCAAAATCCTCAATAATACATTCTATCACTAAACCACAACCTGAAAGATCCGAATAGTTTTGCGTAACTTTTAGATTCGCCAGATAATGATTATAGTCTTCCGAAATAAGACCTTGTTCTTTTGACTTTATTAAATGTTTTTTTATCCTAGATATTACATGATCCAAATCACTTTCTATGGGCGCTAATGCTATCACAGGATGTTTAGCCATTAATAAACAAGTTGCAATGCCACATCCCATAAGCCCTAATCCAACCACAGCAACAGGTATATTCTCTGTATTCATTTTTATACTATTAAAATAACCTTATAATTTGATATCCATTACTTTTCCAGCTTTACGACTTTCTTCAGCCATAAACCCCATAATATGACTTTCTACTGATTGGTCTATAGTAGATGTTAAAAGATTAACATCTTGATGTGCAACTGCTTGCACAAAATCTTTAACTAGCAACCAATCGCCACCACCATGTCCCGCATTTTTATACCCCTCTACATCTTCCACTTGTGGAATAAACTTAGTTTGTTTTCCTGTTCTAAAATCAGTAATCACCAGCTCTTTCATATCACCAACCATATCCCCCATCGCTCCCATTACCCGGGTCCTTCTACCTCCATAAGAGGTAAAAGCTTCCATTGAGAAATTAGCAGTTACACTATCTGCGAACTGTATGCTTGAAACATAATGGTCTGGCTGGTCATTATTCATCCGGTAAACACATCTTCCAAAATCTGTTGTTCTTAGTCTCTCCATTATTACCTCTCCGTGCTTACTTTTATCTGGAGGTAAGTTAAATGGTGTAGGTCTTCTTCTCAAATCGTAATAATCCCGAATTGCCGAATATGGACACTCCCTTTCTATAGCACATCCATCGGTACACCTCTCTGTAGATCCTTGAGGGGCATTTTCTCTTTTAAACCATTTCAAGTCTCCCATTGCAACAATTCGCTTAGAAGGTTTTCCCACCAACCATCTAACAATATCTAAGTCGTGACAGGATTTAGCCAAAATAATGGGAGTGGTTTCTTTTGAATTATGCCAATATCCCCTTACATAGGAATGCACCATTGCAGTATGCTCTATAGGCTCTAAATGCTGTATACTTACCAACTCTCCAATAGCCCCTTTATCTATTAGCTCTTTCATTTTCACAAAATAAGGAGCATACCTAAGCACATGACATACTGCTACTATCCTTCCTTTCTTCTTTGCATAATTAAGTATATCCATACACTCTTTAACAGTAGGAGCTATGGGTTTTTCCAGCAAAATATCGTACCCCATTTCTAATGCTTTCATGCACGGGCCATAATGCAGTCTATCTGGTGTAGATATAACCACAGCATCTGCAAATTTGGGTTTCTTAAATACGTCTTCCCAAGTATCAAATCTATTTTCAGACGGTATGTTATGAGCTTGAGCGTATTTATTATTCCTAAACTCATGTGGTTCTGCCATTCCTACAATTTTTAAATTCTCAGGAAATTTCAACGCGTAGTTACCATAAACAGTACCCCTGGCGCCACAGCCTATAGTGATTGCCGTAACAGCTTTTTTTAAAGGTTTATGTTTCTTATTTTCGGGAGCATTGTACAAAAAAGAATTCTCTCCGACTGATGCCAATATATCCGTGGTAATAACACTTGCACCAACTGTAAAGCTCAATGTTTTTAAAAGGTTTCGCCGATTCATATTATCTAGTCTTAATTATTTACAAATGGTTTATATACATCATTATTTAAACAACGATGTACGTTTTTACAACAACAAGGTTGGAATTTCAAAAGAGTTACACAAGAATAACAGTAAGTAAATCATCGATAACGTTCTCGAATATGATAAACAATCAAGATCATAACAGGAACTGATATATTCAAAAACTCAATCAGCCTATTAACAACAAGTTGATTATTATGAGGTAACAAATGTTATTTTATTGAAAGAAAATTTTCTCCATAATTTCTTCTCCATCAAAGCTTATCTTAACTAAATATAGTTTATTCAAATCAAACATATCTGGCAACTCTACAATAAGTTTATTGTTACTTGGATATTGATTATAGTATAATTTTGCTCCACGCATATCAAAAACCTCCACAATAATATTCTTACTAGGTTTATCAAAAAATTCAATATAAAACTTATATTCAATAACAGGGTTAGGATAAATACGCAAAAACTGCTTACTTTCATTTTTAACCGCAATAACGTTTGAAAATGAAACCTCCTGCTGTTTACTTATTCCTTTAATTCTATAATATACTCTCGGTTCATTTCTGTGATAAACTGTATAAATATAATTTTTCAAGTTCTCATTTGTGGTTTGTAAAACCTCTGTCAATAGCTGAAACTCCTTTCCATCTACTGAAATTTCTATTTGGAATTTTTCATAATAATGATTAGAACAAACGACAAAAGCCAACTCTTCTTGTTTCATAGATCGTTTTATCGAAAGCTGAATTTTATCGATAGGTAATGTGCCCTGTGAGTCTGGGGCAGAGCCGGTATTTATAAAACCAATCTTTTGATATTCACCATTTAGTACCTGATCGCTATCTAATTTATTAATCCCCAACCAATCTTGCATCATGGTAGTATACACTTGTCTATAGTCATGCTGTGTATCTACCTGAGAATTTGCATTAGGGTTTACAGGTAAATCAGGAGAAACTCCGTACATTCCTGGATTTACTTTAACCCCAAAGACAAATAAGGGAGCGGCAGTTCCGTGATCTGTCCCTTCACTAGCATTACTCACTACTCTTCTCCCAAATTCACTATAAGTCATACCAATCACTTTATCTGCTTTCCCCATTAAAATTAAATCATCCATAAAAGCACTAATAGCAGTAGACAATTTCTGTAGATGACTGGCGTGTGTTCCTTGAGTTGGCGCTCCTGAATTAACTTGAGCTACGTGTGTATCGAATGAATTTTCATGATTAACAATATATACCGGAGTTTGCAAACCTCCTCCAATTAATCTTGCCACTATTTGTAATTGTGCAGCAAGAGAGTTTCCTGAAGACGGGTATTGTGTTGACATATTATTTTGAGCATTATAACTTGCCACTATTTTTCCAGCATACTCATTACTCTGCGACTTCATTAATCGTAAAAAAGCCAGCTCTGCGCCATAATCGTTATCTGGGACATCACCGGGACTCTCATTTACTATATTTACTAGTTCTGCAGGATTTGAAACATTATAACCCATATTTACATTTGGCCCCTGCAATGCTAAAGGCATTACCCCTCCAATTTGTATAGATGCTGGATCCGGATTATTTGTATTGGGATAACCTTCTGGATAATCAGGAAATTTTTTATCAAGACCACGCCCTAACCAACCAGTATTCGACATACCTGAAGCACCAACACCGGTAAACCATATATCCTGAGCATGAAAATGACTAAAATTAGGGTTAGGATAAGAGACTCCCTGAATGATTGCCAATTGACCATTGTTATACAAATTCTGCATCCCGCTCATTGATGGATGGAGTCCCGTTGTATTATTTCCTGTTAAAGATAAAACCGAGGTTTCAGGGATCAGAATATTTGACCTTGCTGTACTTAATTGAGAATATTTATCTAACGCCAAAACTGTATTAAGTCCATCATTTCCGCCATTGAGCTGAATAATTACAAGTATATTATCCGAATTAGTATTTAACGAGCCAAACACATCTAAAACAGGTTCTGTTAAAACGTCCATAGCATATACTGGAATTCCCTTAAATATTAAAGGGATACCGGCCAAGGAGATATTTTTGAGAAAATCTTTTCTTTTCATAATACTTTTACATTAATTGAAACTCAGCCAGTCTCAAAACTGCATTCAAAAGAGCTTTTAAATTATCATTAACAATTTTGGTATTCGCTGTTGTAGGATTAGTTAAGTAGGCCTGCCATGCACTTGTCCAATAATTATCTGTTGTTTGGTTACCTAATAATGTTTGTGTTTTAATTTCTGTGGTATAATCCTGTGGCAACGGTAGCGGAAGTGCATATTTAATAAAAACATCAACCACCTGATTAGGATCTAATTGTACAGAGGAGTTAAATTGTTTTAAAAAAGCAATTGCATCTATTTTAAACTTAAATGTCCCAACCCCTCCGGTTCCTTTTATCAATAAATCTATTATTCTATCACGTTTTTGAATAGTGTTTGAATTAATCCAATTCTGATAAAATGCAGGTTCCTGATAATAAGCTTTCCAACCAGAAACATCAGGAACATTTCCAACTTCCTGTTCTAAATTATTTTTAGAATAATCGTTAAAATATTGCCAAAATCTATATTGGGTATAGATATCTGAGTTCGGCTCTGTGGTATTTACATCAAATGTATTTAAAATACCTGCCAATAAATCGAATGGACTTTTTATCATTACCCCTCTATTTGCAATATCAAAAAAATGTTGACTTTTCAATAGTGTTTTTACTATTGGCTTAATCTCCCAATTGCTATTAATTAACTGATTGGCTAAAGGCGTAATAATTTTGGTTTCTGTTTCTTCATCGATATTATAATAAATAAAAAATCTATACAGCCTCCGGCATAAATATTTAGCTATTGTTATTCCCTGATATTGAAACAGCATGTTATAAAACTCATCTAGCTCCTGTGCTCCATGAACTCCTGTTTTATTAAAAATAGTTGTATCATTAAAGAAAGCTGAAAAGGATTTGTCCGTTTGATTATGCCTCGACGAATTAAATCCCGATTGAAAAGGATAAGGTGCTTTAAAATCTGTCGGGATTCTCCATCCGGACAACACTTTCGCAGCAGACTGTACATCTGCTTCGGTATAATTCTGAGGAGATTTACCCATTGTAAAAAGCTCTAAAATTTCTCGGGCATAATTTTCATTTGGAGCAGATGCTGTACTGTAATGATTACCAAGATAAAGCAACATAGCCGTAGATTTTGTTACCTCATCTATAATGGTCTTAAAATTTCCAAGTGCATTATTTCTAAATATTTTCATATAGTCACTACATATAGTAGCTGAATTATAAAAACTGGATCGAAGCACTATAAACTCAACGGGTATAAAGTGATACCAGAAATTCACCATTTTTTCACGAATAGTATATCCATCATTTAACCATATCCCCCAATTCCAATACTGTAAACCATACAACCTATGACTATTTATCACTGGGTCTGAACTGCCCGCTGAATAGGGTAAGTTTGTTGTACTCCAGTCCTCTCCATAAGAGATTGTACTGTCTACAGTATTTGCTGCTATATTTTGGTAATGATTAAGGGGGCCCGAACTTGGATATTGAGGTATTGCTTTGTTAGTCAAATCTGTAATAAAATCTACCGCTTCCGAAGCATTTTGCAAAGACAGCAAATGATCTACTGCAGTTTTACTATTACCAAAACTAGTACGCTTTAATAAATGAATTACTTCTGTGTCTGACCATGTTCCCGTATATGGATCTAAACCTGTATTTACTCGCATTGTTTGTACAGATGAAGACATTCCCTTTCCATTACTCTTGATAAATGTACCAGAAGATTCCTTCTTATCTACCTTGTTTAAAAACACATCGTGTAATTCAGCCTTCCTTTGCTCTATGGTTTTCCTGGAATACTTTTCAAAAAGTTTATCTTTTGGCATAATGGTTATATTATATAATTAAAAAATCTTAAAACATATAGGTTATGTACAATTACTTTATTCAGTAATTCGGGTTTCCTCTTTATAAAAAACATATAATTCACGTTTGCATTCTCCTTCCATTCAAGTAATTAGATTTAAATTTAAATTAACAAGAGTAACCCGTATTTAATACTATATTAAATTAAAAATCAGCGAGAACGTTATCGAAAACCTATTAGTTAGCAAAATATACATTCAGGTAATTTCGTATACACTTTCATATTTTTACTTAATCAATTAATGGTTTTGATTATTGAGGTATCAAGACAAGTGTAAGTAGGAACAGAACAAATGAAAACGTTCTCGGTAATTTTAAATGTCAAAATCCGTAAATATTAAGAATAGCTTATTAGTTTTAAAATTCATTATTTACTTAGTACTAGACATGATTATTAAACCATTATCAAAAAGAACAAATATTTTATTTGCATTTTTTTTATTTACGATATCATCATCCTGGTCTCAAGAAAAGGGTAAAATTGACCTTTTTAATCAGAAAAATTTAGACGGATGGTACACTTATATCAAAGGAAGAGGTACTAATGATGATCCTAAAAAAGTTTTCACAGTTGCTAATAAAAAAATTAGAGTAAGCGGAGAAGAATGGGGCTGTATAACCTCTAATGAAGAGTTTAGTGACTATAAAATTATAGTAGAGTTTAAATGGGGAAATGAAACATTTGCACACAGAAAAACTAAAGCTATGGATAGTGGCTTGCTTTTACACTCTATTGGTAAAGATGGTGCGGCTGGTGGTAGTTGGATGTATAGCATTGAATGTAATCTTATTGAAGGAGGAACAGGAGATTTTATTGTTGTTGGAGATAAAACTAATGACTTCTCCATCACTTCAACTGTTGCTTCTCAGCTTCAAAACGGAGTCCCTGTTTTCAAACCAAATGGAACTCCTAAAACAATTAATTATGGCAGAATAAATTGGATAAACCGCGATCCAAAATGGAAAGATGAATTAGGTTTTAGAGGGGAAAAAGATCTTGAGAAAAAGGTTGGTAAATGGAACAAATTAATCTGCATTGCTAAAAAAGATTCTATCTCCATTTTTTTAAATGGAAAGCTCGTCAATCAAGCCTATCAAGTAAAACCATCTAAAGGACGTATTCAAATTCAGTCCGAAGGAGCAGAAATATTTTTCAGAAGGATTGATATTTATCCGTTATAGAAAAATAGGCTAAAAACAAAAGTTTCCAAAACTCAGTCTAAACAAACAAAAAAACGTTATATATGAGTTTTTTTAATAAGTAGCTCTACCTCCTGAAAAATCAAAAGTAAACCCAGTCTCCGAAACAATAAAACAGATCATAGCCACTACTTCATCCATTTCTCCACAACGCTCCATAGGTATTTTATCTGTCATATATTTCACTTGTTCTGAAGGCATTGCCTCTACCAACGGTGTTTTTATAACCGCTGGAGCTAAAGCATTTACTGTTATTCCCGAATGGGCATATTCTTTCCCTTGTACCTTTGTCATCCCTATTACAGCTGATTTTGATGCAGAATAAGCCAACATACCGGCATTTCCTTCTTTTCCTGCAATAGAAGCTATATGTAAAATACGTCCATAGTTTTGCTCTACCATATACGGAATAGCATATTTAGTGGTATACCATGCTCCCATGAAATTCACTGCAAATACCTTTTGTAAGTTTTCGGTCTGTACCAAATGACTCTTAATGTTTGTCTCGCCTGTTATCCCTGCGCTATTAATCAATATATCTATACGGCCATACTTCCCCACAACTTCATTTACCGCCACTTATACATCATTTTCTATAGTGACATCTACTTGTAACAACAATAAATTTTCGTTGTACTTATCCAGCTCTCTTACATTGGTATTCCTATCCATTAGCACAACTATAGCTCCACTTCGCAAGATACTTTTACCTATTTGCAAACCTATTCCCGAACAGCCCCCAGTAATAACTGCTACTCTATTTTCAAAATTATTCATTGTTTATCTCGTAATTAAATTCAATTTTCATTAAGCTTATTCATCTACTTCGGTTCGATTAACAATCTGCCTTTAATTATTGACGAGAGCATTAGCTTCACGGCATCTTCTGAACTTCTAGAATCTTATGATACACTTCAACAAACGTAATTTTTGTACTAAGAGACCCGGAAACAAGTTCAAATCAATCATTATAATAGGAATAACGAAATAACGACCGAATTGAGGTGTATCTATTTATTATAACCATTGTTATACGGTCAGTTTTCTATCTCTAGCAACAATACTCCAAGGTTCTATTAATTTTCCGTCCTCCACCACAACAGCTTTGTCGTATAAAGCTACGGTTGGACAAATATGAATAGGTAAAGCATACAATAAATCGCCAATTTTTAAATCGCTTGCTGCAGGTAGCTCTATCACCATATGCTCTTCACTATGACTTACGGGCTTTGCTTCCGGATGATTCAAGAAATGAACTCTTCTGTTTAACAGGTTTTCTGAAGCTATAGATTTATACCCTAAATCTATACATACCTTATTTTCAGAAACAATAGACACTACTCTACACAGTACAATGGCTGCTGGTAAAAATACTTGTTCTTCATAATTGTCTCCATAACCTTTATCCCAAAAAACAAAGGTACCGGGGCTACATTCTCTATTATCCTTTTGAGCATGGAATGGAAAAGTTGGTATTCCACCGGCAACTAAAATGATATCATTCCCTTCTTTTCTTAGTTTAGCAATAAGTTCATCTGCCGTTTTTAGAGCATCACGCCAGATTTGTTCCCTCTTTACTAGATCCTTCTCGTAAATATGCCCATCATAAGCATGAAACCCTAGTAAATCAATTCCTTTTAATTTCTTAATGTCATGGTATAAATTATGGGCAAGTTCTGGCTTTATACCTGTTCTATTCATACCTACATTCAAATCTATATAAACAGAAATATCAAGATTGTTAATTATAGCTGCTTCTGAAAGGAAATCGGCAGTAGATTGATTATCTACTAAACAAGAAAACGATGTTTTTTTGTAAAACTTCATAAGTGACAAGAGCCTTGCTAGCTTAACTTTTGTAGGCTGATAAGCTAGCAAAACATCTTTTGCTCCACACATTCCCAACATTTCTGCTTCGGCGATGGTAGCACATTTAAATTTATTTATTCCTTCTCCTATTAAAAGATTGGTAACTTCTTTGGTTTTATGAGTTTTGACATGCGGTCTTAACCTATCCACGTCGTCAATCATTGTCTTTATTAGACGAATATTTTGAACAACCCTGTCTTTATAAATTATTAAAGCAGGGCTATCTATATTATTAATACCATTAAATGTGCACCAATCCTCTTGAAAGAAATCCATTTTATTTTGATTTATAAGCTACTGCTTTTTGTTTAGAACTTCCTAAGCCTTCAATTCCTAATTCGACTTCGTCACCTGCTTTAAGGTAAATTGGAGGGTTGAAACCCAATCCCACACCATGCGGTGTTCCGGTAGAAATAATATCTCCGGGAAGTAAAGTCATAAACTGGCTTAAGTAATGAATTAGAAAAGGTATATTGAAAATCAGCTGCTTGGTAGAGCTATTCTGCATCATTTTTCCGTTTACTTTTAGCCACAGGTTTAGATTATGTACATCAGCTATCTCATCCTTGGTTGCTAGAAATGGCCCTAAAGGGGCGAATGAATCACAGCTTTTACCTTTTACCCATTGTCCTCCTCTTTCCAACTGATAAGCTCTTTCACTATAATCGTTATGCAACACATAGCCGGCGACATACTCCATTGCATCTTTTTCGTTAACATATGAAGCTTCTTTACCGATAACTACCGCTAATTCTACTTCCCAATCTGTTTTTTCGCTATTTTTTGGAATTATCAAATCATCATTTGGTCCACATAAAGCAGAAGTTGCTTTAAAGAAAACTATAGGCTCTTTTGGAATTGGAGAACCTGCTTCTTTTGCATGATCGGCATAGTTTAACCCAATACAAATAATTTTAGAAGGACGTTTAATAATAGCTCCTAACCTGCTTCCTGCTGGAATTTCTTGTAAAGAACTCTTATTCTCTTTTATATATTTCTCCAAGCGATTGATACCATCTGTAGCAAAAAAGTCTTCTGTATAATCTTCTCCAAATCCAGAGGCGTCTAAATATTTCTCATCTATAATTACGCCAATTTTCTCTTGTTTTACATTACCGTACCTAAATAATTTCATGTCTAATTTAAAATCGTCTAATTAATTGATTAATGCTTTTAATTGATTACTTATAAGCTCTTCTGCATCTTCGGCCAGAAAACTTGTCCTACATCTCCAGGTTTCGTACCCTCCGTTAGCAATTTCATGCTTAGGAGGCACATAACCAACATAACCATTTGCAATGGTGATGGTAAAATAAGGATTAGAGCCTGCTTCTTTTTTAAGATTCAAGCCTGTTTCGGAGAAAAATTCCCCTCCTAATGCTCCAATAGTACAATCGCCTATTTTTAAAACTTGTATTGGAAAAGCAATTTCATCAGGATATTCGCTTAATAAAAGCTGCTCCCTGGCATAAATTTGCTTACGTGTTTCGTCATTTAAAGATAGAATAGTTTCGTAATTCGCTTGTTCTAATACTTCTTCAAACAAAGGCAACTCTTCCTTACTTGGTTTTCTGGTTTTCACTATTACATCTTTATATTCTCCAAAAAGAGATGGTGATGTATTCCATTCTAATTGACTAGCCATCTCAACTATTTTATGAGCTAAATCTTTACCAATGAATTCGCTTTTCTTATGAAACTCTTTTGGATATCTACCTGGGTTATTGAAGTCCCAAATATTTACATCGCCGCTGGTTCCATTAGTCATTATTCCTAAAAACTCTTCATTAGCGTTTAAACCTTCTTGAATTGCTTTGGAAAATTCTCCAAAATAATCAGAGGTAATGGTACCGTCTGGCCAATCTCCAACATAATGCAAAGAGTAATTTGCCAATAAGCTTATCCACTCATCATCAATACTTTTTACAGCAATAAAAGAAAGCTCTGGATCAACAGGTGCTATACTTTTAATAATTTTATCTTCTGCTCCACCTGGGTTAGTTTTGATTTTATCGGCTAATCCCGTAACTGGATTAATAGCAGTATAATCATCCTGCATTAAATACCTGCGACACAATAAATGCTCTGGAGCATCTACAGAACCGTAAGCAAATTTCGCATCCTTAAGATTTTCCTTTGCCAATCTAACTGCCTCAACTATGTTTTTAGCCAACTTATTACGATAAACTACATCTAAAGATGCTAACAACAAACCAGCTATAGATGGTGCTCCGTGTGTATGAGTACTGGATATAATGATATGCTCTTTTGATATTCCTAAACTATCATTGATGTCCTTCTTAACTTGATCTACAAAGTCTTTGTCCATCATGCAGATATCAACTACAGCAAAGGCTATCGTTGTTTCTTTATTAGAAAGAACCAATGCTTTAGCAAACAAATCACTATGCTTTCTTTGGGCATAATGATTAACAAAATCACCATTCATTACTGTACCCAATACTGGTGTAACATTAACTTTTGCAACGCCAGCTTTTAACTTTTGTTTGTTTTTCATGCCCACGCTTTACGTATAAATCTTAGCCAGTTTTTGTAAAAGATATTATCGATATCATCTTGTGAATACCCTCTACGTATTAAAATATCCTGATATTTCTGTAAATCGGCAATAGAATTCATATCCCATGGGCTTTGTTCTGTACCAAAGATTCCGTCCAAATCGCTACCAATAGCTATGTGTTCTGTATTACCTGCTATCTGGCAAATTTTATCCCAATGATCTACAAGATTTTCCAATTTAATATCTAATTGCCAGGGGTCTGAAATGGTATCAATAAACCTTACGTCCATAGCCCAACAATCTAACATACCGCCTATTACAGCATCACGCTCTATTAGTCTTTTTATCTGATCGTTATTTAGCTGACGCTGATTAGGAACAATTTCTCTAACATTATGATGGCTAGCCCAGATAGGTCCGTTATATAGCTCCAAAGCTTGATCAAATCCTTCATCTGTTAAATGGGTAATATCTAAAATCATATTTAGCTTATCCATTTCCTTTAGTAGCTCTATTCCTAAAGAAGTGATTTTGCCTTGCATTTTTGTTCCTGGAGCGTATCTTCCAGGTCCGAAGTGTGATAATCCTACAGCTCTTAAGCCATAATCGTAAGCTTTATGTAGGTAAGAAATATCTACTAAAGAATCAGCACCTTCTAAGCTTAAAATATAACCTACAGGCTTTTTATCATTTGATACATTCCTATCATTCCACAAAGCAAGGTGACTATCTAAATCTTTTAAATCACAGATTTGAACCATCTCTCCCATTGCTTCCATTTCTTTATACCATACCAATTGCGCCTGTGTCATTGCCCATGCTTGCTGTGGCGAGTTCCATCCCGGCAAAGAACTTCCTAAAGGCGTTACTCTTGATAGCTGAGTAGCCACTACTAAGCCTATTCCGCCCTTTCTAAGTTCGGGAAGGCAAACCGTTCCTTTCCCTCTGTCGGGTTTGTCTTTCATAAACATTTCCCTTTGCCTTACCTCTTCTAAAGGCCTGGATAGATCTCTGTTCCATTCAATGGCATTCATTGCTAAATCAAGGTGTGCATCTATTATAAATGGAATATTCATAAACTAAATCCTTTCTATACTTTAGGGTACTTTTCTATAATTTTTTGAATCTCGTAACTGAACTTTCTGAAATCATCAGCTTTTTCTGAAAGCTCATACAAGCTGTTATTGTTAAAACCGCTTTCCTCTTTAGCTATTATGGCTTTAAAAAATTCAGGTAAGACAGTCTCGTTAGACAATTCGGGATTCAAATCTTTCATCACCATACCATAAGCACTCGTCCCCATCAAATCCATATACCTAAAATTACCTGCAAATGGCAAATAGAAACCAGCATCATTTCTACAGGCTCTGTCTATATCTTCCATAGTTGCATAACCGTTTTCGACTAAATAAAATGCTTCTCTAACCATTGCAGTTGTCATTTTAGACCTAATTCCCTTATCCGACAGGATAAGATAAGGATCTTTTCCCCAGTATTTTCTGGCATACGCTTCTAAATCCTGAGCTATATTTTCATTTGTTAAATGGTTACTAATAAGCTCCAGAAAATAGGTTGTATGAGCTGGTTCTGCCCAATTTGCACCAATAATACGGTGTGGCCTTAAAGATTTTAGCTGTATGTCTGATAATGGAATACTTTCTGTATTAACGGCTATAATTAAATCTTCGGAAGATACTTTTTCTAAGGCCCCAATCAGCTCTCTCTTTAATGATAAAGACTCATCTGTAACAACTATAGCCAACTTAATACTTACGGCAGCTTGTAGGGTTCTTATAACATTTAGGTTATAGTTGTATCTCTGATGAGTATATTTGAATACATCTTCAAAATGAAGCTTTACAGCATCAGTAGCATCCTCATTTTTAGTCAATAAATTTACAGGATGACCGGCAGAAAGTAAACAAACTACTATACTTATGGCCTCTGTTGTATCGCCTATTACTAATATTCCGGTATCTTCCGGATGTTGTGATTTGTTAATTTTAATACCGTTATACATTTAAGTTTTTTAAAACAAGTGTTGCTTTTTCGATAGCATAATCTATTTCTTCTTCTGTATGTACTGCGCTTATATACCATAAGCCCCTACCTATTATCCTAATTCCTTCGTTATGCATTCCGGCAACAAATTTCCCCAGTTTAACTTTATCATAAGTAAAGGTTTCCCTGTAGTTTGTTACTTCTTTTAAATGGGTAAATCCGGTATTAAACATTGGCCCCATACCTTGTACAAGTAAATCATGATGACCATTTTCTTCCGCAGCTTTTCTAATCCCACTCATTAACTTGTGCCCCAATCGATACATTCTTTCATACGGATTTTCTTTCTCCAGTACTTCTATGGTGGCCAATGCCGCTGCAATTGTTGCATTATTAGAATTCATGGTACCTGCATGTATGACCTTAGATTGCTCTATCAGTTCCATCCATTCTCTTTTACCTACTACAGCACTAATAGGATAACCGCTACCCATGGCCTTAGCGAAAATTGAAATATCCGGTTTGATGTTAAAGTGTTTTTGAGCACCACTTATAGAAAGTCTAAATCCGGTAATTACCTCGTCTAAAATGAAAGTAATATTATACTCGTCACATATTTTACGAATACCTGCTAAGAAACCTTCTTTTGGAGGGATACACCCACTATTACACATTACTGGTTCTGTAATAATGGCTGCAATCTCATGGTGTCTTTCGCTCACTACTTTTCTAAGTAATGCTAAATCATTCCAGGGAATAATGATAAATTCATCTTTAGACTGCTCAGGCAACCCATCTGTCCAGGGGAAAACATTTGGGTTGTCTTTATCTCCCAAAGCTTCTGCTGATGGGGCTGATATTCCCCAGCAAACATTATCCATCCACCCGTGATAATGTCCTTCAAAACGTAAAAACTTCTGTTTACCTGTTTTAGCTCTGGCGACTCTAAAAGCAGTTTGAATAGCTTCTGACCCATCTAAGGAAAATCTCATTAATTCTGCCGAGGGTATTAATTCATTTATTTTTTCGGCAAGCTCTACTTCTTTTATATGCTGTCCGGCAAAAATCTGTCCTAATTCAGAATATTCATTTATAGACTTTAACACGTGAGGATGAGAGTGTCCAAGAATTAATGGCCCCTGACTTAGCGTGAAATCCAGGTACTCATTCCCATCTACATCATAAATCTTACTTCCTTTTCCATGAGTATAAAAGATAGCATGGGGATGATTATATTTTCTAAATTCTGATGAAACACCACCTGCCAATACTTTTTTAGAACGCTCTAATAATTTTGCTGAATTGCGATAACTTGAAACCGACATATTATTTATATTTTAATTTATTTATTAAAACCCGACCATTTAATAACTTTATGTCCCCGCAATGCAAAAAACAATATAAAGGCATAACAAGGGAGCAATAGTAAAATGGAGGTTTGCGGATAATCAACATTTATATCTATTAATCGTCCAAAAATGACCGGGAATATCCCTCCTCCAACTACCGACATTAAAAGCATTGCAGAACCTAATTTGGTATATTTACCAAGTCCTTTTAAAGAAAGCCCCCAAATAGTCCCCCAAAATAGAGAGGCACTAAAGCCCATAAGTATGACACATCCAACTGAAATTATTCCGCTACTGAAATAGGCGACTATGGTAAAAAACATACCCCATAAAGCAGAGAGCAATAATGCTTTTTGCTGAGAAAGGTATTTAGGGATAAATAAAACACTGACTATATAGCCTACTATCATTGCATATAACGTATACTGCGCAAAATATCTGGACTCATTAATGGAAATACCTAAAGATTTACTGTATAAAATAATTCCATCAATGGGTATAACCTCACAGGCTCCTGCACAGAATAATGCGAATACGCCTAACAGTAAATAAGGGTATTTTAGAATTCCACTTTTAGATTCAATGCCTTCTTCGGCTTGATTTTCAGTTTCGTCCTTAACTTCTGGAAGTTTAGAAAAATATATTACTACTGATAAGAGTAATAAAATAAGGGTTACTATAATATAGGGATTGACAATTTTAAGGGCATACGAATCTAATATCTGTTCTTTTTCTACTATTGATGCTACCTCTACCTGTTTAATGATATCGTCTGCATTGAAGAGGAAAACAGAGCCAAAAATGGCTAAACTTAGTAATCCTGCAATTTTGTTTGCTAACCCCATAAAGCCAATTCTTTGTGCATGGCTCTCAATTGGCCCTATAATAGCAACATAAGGATTTGCAGCCGTTTGCAATAAGGCCAAGCCCGTCCCAGTCACAAACAACCCAATCAGAAATAGAGAATACGTTCTTGTAATAGCAGCAGGTATAAAAAGTGCGGTACCTAGAGCCATAACTATTAACCCCAAGAACATTCCTTTCCTGTAACCTGTACTTTTTAAAATCCAGGCAGAAGGAATAGCCATTACAAAATAAGCTACATATGAAGAGAATGCCACCCATGTAGACTGAAAATTACTGAGTTCCAGACATATCTGGAAATAAGGAATAAGTATTCCATTAATCCATGTTAAAAATCCAAACACAAAGAATAATGTTCCAATGATAAACATTGGGTATACATATGATTTTCCCATTTATTTTGATTAAGGTTTATTTAATTGATCAAAATTTATTCTAAGCGCTTATTTACCGGAAACTTTGCAGCTAACCGGGAAATGTCATCAATAAAGTCGGCAAATTCTTTTTCCCAAACTTTACAATCGTCTGCCGTGTATTTATATAATCCAATCTGGTTATATATTCCTCTCCCCTTTTGATTGACAATTTCTTCCATAATTTTTGGAACATGCGTTATCTGACTTAAATTAGGAAGAAGGTTTTGTATGATAACAGCCTTATTTTTCAGCCCTTCGTAACCCATTCTCTTAAATATACCCATATAGGTTATCCACGATCCAACATCATATTTAAAGGCCTTATCAGTATCTTCTTTTTTTGCCTCCCCACTTTCTATTAAATCTAAACCTTCTCTATACACTGCATACATTAATCTATTGGTAATAAAACCACGGATATCTTTCCTTAAAAGCGTTGGTTCTTTTCCCCATTCATGAGCTGCCTGATAAACAACTTCTGCTTTTGTCACATCTGTTTTATCGCCACAGGTAATTTCTAAGAACCTAGTGGAATAGGCTGGCTCTGCCCAATGAATCCCCATAAACCTTGCTGGATTCGGAACTAGTTTCTGTAATACACTAATAGGAATTGCCGAAGTGTTACTAGCTATGATAGCTTCGGGGTGAATGTATTGTGCTATTTGATCATAAACAATCTTCTTTATTTCTATTTGCTCTATCACACATTCTAAAGCCAACAAGCAATTAGATAAGTCAGCATAATTTTCGGAAACAGTTAACTTAGATAAATAAGTTTCTTCATCTTCTATCAACCTCGATTGAGCACATATAGCTAATAACTCTTTTACTCTTGATTTCCCCGATTCGGCTTCATTAGGAATTGGCGCTATAGCTTTTACATGATAGCCAGATATTAATAGGGAAGTAATAATACTACTTCCCATTAAGCCCAAACCTATTATCCCTATTTCACTATCCGGCTGATTTAAAAGATTGATATTCATATTGATTTACTTTTTTAAAGCCACAATACAATCAATCTCTACTTTAAGGTTTTCTGCCATTACAGACTGAACCGTGGTTCTGGCTGGCCTTACTCCCGGAAAGAACGAAGCATACACTTCATTAAATTTATCAAAGTCGGCAATATCAGCTAAATGAACTGTAGATTTCACCACATCTTCCATTGTAGCACCTGCAGCAGTAATTATAGCTTTAATATTTTCTAAAGTTAACCGGGTTTCATGCTCTACAGTACCTAAATTAAATTTAGAAGTTTTAAAATCAATAGCAGCCTGACCACTGATAAACAAAAAACCATTAGCTATTACTGCATCCGAATATGCTCCTGTTGTAAACTTCTCATTCCTGTCTGGATGAATAACTTTTATTTTTGCCATATTGAATTGATTATTTGATACTCAAGATTACAGTTTATTAACAGTTTATTCTAATAATCAACATTATAAATCAATGAAAACGTTCTCGAAACACAACTATATCACAAACAGTCTGATTAAGAAATTTTCCGAGAACGCTTCCGTTAATTTTTCATTCTATTAAGTTCATATCCACATCAGAAAAATGTAATCTTGCCTAAGCATATTAACAGAATAACCCTATAACCTAACTGATAAAATAGTGAAGTACAAAATATTGTTTAATCTCAATTTGATTAATTAGGAGTCCAATAATCTATAATAAGAAACTGCTTAACCTAAAAATTACAGACACATGTATTTACAATCTCAACAAATTAAACTCATTATCAGAAAAACATGTTGTTTATTTTTTATCATCATATTCATTTCAGATTATATTCATGGTCAAACATCTTTTAAGCTCGACATTCATACCACGCTTTTAGCTACATTTGATAAATCATCACATTTAGCCGATTATGCCAATGGCTGGAATCAATTTGGCGGCGGCGGGTATAAAACAACCACAGGATATTATGGAAACGCAGTAGACTTACGAGACCTTGGCTTAGAAAAGGACTTCTGGAGTGTTGACAATGGCTTTCTACCTCATTTTACCCAATGGTTGTTCTGGCCTCGTGGAAATCTCGATTTCAGACAGGGAACGATGGAATTTTGGTTCAGCGGAATAACTAATACTACAGCCGATCTTCTTTTCTTTCAAAATAATCAACCTCTTAAGCCCCAATTTGACAGCAGTTACCAACCTTCAGGACTGGGCCCTTCAGAAGAAATGCGTCTTGCGGTTGCACAAGGTAAACTTAAAAGTGTAAAACCCTCTATACGAATAAATTCAAAAAGATTAACATGGGTATTGGTAAGTGTTAAAGGCAAACAATTTCAAGGACAAGTAGATTTCCTTAAAACAGACAACTTCAAAAGAGAACTAAGAGCAAATGAGTGGCATCATTTCACCTTACAATGGTCTCCTGAAGGTATTGCCATTTATATTGATGGCAGACTCGCAGGAAGTCAGGTTTTAGAAAATGACGGACTTGCTTTGACCGCACAACCTAACCGGGCTTTGGCTATGAATGGATTCATCATGGACGAATTACGCATTTCAGACATTCCTCGTTATGGAGATGAATTTGAACCTTTATGGGTAAATAGCCACCGAAATAAAGACGCGTTCCCTGGCAGTAAAAAGATCAATCCCATTGAGTTTAAAAAGCATATCCCCGCAACTAAACCACTTTATTTAACCAATAATACAGCAACTAAACAAAGAACTGAGAAACTGGATAAATGGAAGCTGGAATTTGATGAAAAATCCGGTTACCTGCTTGGTATAGAAAAAGATACCATCAAATTAACAACTGTAAATGCTATATCCGGTCTTACATTATGGCAGGGTATAGAACGTAGAGTATTAAATACACCAAAAGTACAGGATACTTGGAAATCAGCAAATAATAATATTAGCTTCACTCAATTATGGCCTACAAACCTCATCACAAAAAACCACCTATATATTGGTAAAAATGGAGAAATAATATGGGATATATCTTTTATTAATAAAGGAAAAGAAAATCTATGGCTCGAAGCGCTGTTGGCATTACCAGTAACAGATGTAAAAGATTTCTTCGACATGTCATGGATACAAAATCAACTAGATTATCCTCGTCGAAGAGACGAATACGTACATTCTTTACCTATGATAGCAACGTCTAATCTTCAACAAGGTTTAGGTCTGGGACTAAATCCACGACAGGGATACAGTGCCTTAATGGGAGAATGGTTACCTTTAGAAAACAGTAAAAGAGCTATTATAAGACAGGGAACTAGAGTGGTACTTACTCCTGGTGAAACTCAACAACTAAGTTTCATTATCTTTAATTTTTCCGGGGAATTTGGTATAAAAGATGCTCTGGATACTTATTATGACTTGTTTCCTGATCTCTACAAACAAGATACTTTAGCATCAAAATATAGCTACATGGGTACATCTCAACATTTTAAACACGTACATGTCCCTGATCTCGCTAGACAATACTATGTTGGTAACCAATGGGGACACATGCCTTATCATACCGTAGGTGATTTTCTGGGGACAGAAAGATACTGGGGGCGAGAAGACCTAAGAAATGACATGGGCTATCAACATGCTCTCAGAAATCAAAAAGTATATAAATCTATTGCCAACATGAGAAATGAATTTATAAAGCGTAGCAAATACTCTTTTGACAATTATTATACACCAATCCGCCCGCATGATGAACCCAACTCAACCGCAACTTTTATTGTTGACGATCTTATGCCTGGAACCGATTTCCCGGACGATCCACTTACAGCAGGGCAATATTATTGGCCTCATAAATTACTGGTAAACGAATATAATACCCCATTAGGCAAAAAGTTTAAAGAAGACCAAAGGGAAATGATACAGCTAACAGGAAATTATACACCTGGACTGATAAATGATCTCTCTCAACTATCTGGTTTCAGATTTACTGATACAGAATCAAGAAGAAGCACTGGTAGGGCATTCTCTGCTGACCGTGGAGAATATTTAGTAGCTGCATTTGGTCATATAGACCGATACAAAATGATTCAGAAGATTTTCACAAATGGTAATAGACATTCTATGTGGTCTGATTATGGTGGCACATCGTACATGTTAAGTGCTTACTCTGATGCAAACGCAATAGAGTCGGGAGAATGGTTTTACAGTCTAGGTGGTTTAAAAACTGGTCTCGAAGTGGGCAGAAATCTTCTTGGAGAAAAACCAATGGCTTTACTAACAAGCTATGGGCTTGATGAAATCGGACAGCGTTTCAAACCTTCTGACTTTACTCCTGCCCGATTACGTGATTATTATCGCTTCGGGTTTCGAAGAATTATGTTAGAAGCCCTTCAGGCAGGATTTTATGCCGACCCTACTATACTACATGGAAAACAATGGAACAGTGAAGTAAACCCCATATTGACAGAAAGTCTGGTAAATGGTAGAAAAGCTGTTTCAGGAGCCAAAACTAATAATGATTTATGGGTAATCCGAGGAGGGGAAAACCATAAAAGTATCCTTATTACTGGGAATAGCTCTGCCACGCCCCAATCATCGCCACTTAAAATATTTCATCAATATTTCGAACACGAAAAAAAGTACATATGGGTTCCTTACTTTGGTGGAGCTATTACCCAAAACATCAGTAAACATACGAACTTAATAGATAACATAACCGTTAAAGCTCACGATTTAGAAGCAGTTAAGCCTATTGCTGAATTAATAGATACCGAAGCAAAACAGATAAACGCCCACTGGGAAGGAAATGGTTTAAATATAAAAATAGTTATAACATTATCACCTGCATCGCCAGGAAAAATACGTATTCTATCTCCTGAAAACTATTATAAATTATCTTCAGTTTTTATGAATGGAAAAAAGATAGCCTTTGATACTGATTTCAGTTTCCCTGTAAATACAGGAAAATGTACAATAGAAGCTATGCTTACAAATACTGTTTTACTTTTTGATAATCAAACCTGGGAAAAAGTAGATTTAATTAGCCAAGGAAATCCAAATTTCTGTATCCTTTCTAATACGACAGATTATGATATGGGAACAGCATCTCAGTTAAATTTTTTCTTACAACAATATGATGAAGAAGATGGTATAGAAGGCAACCTTAAAGAAGCCTCCATATATCATAAAGAAAGCAGTATTAGTCCTAATTTTACGGGCTGGAGAATTGACACACGCCCCGATAATAAAGAAACAAAAACAAATGTGAATATAGATCAAAAGCTAAAACTCATCCATATAACAGGAAATACTTCTGGCGAGGTAAGGAGAGCTATGATGCTATTCATGCGATTGGTAGACAGAAAATATCCTCATATTGGCAGACATGTTCCACTTAGCATTAATCTCGAACGGGGTTGGGGAAGACCGACTAAAGAAAGTGGGAAAGCATGGAAAGAACTTTATAACCGAAGAACTAAAACTAAAAGTTTTTTCGAGAACTTCATCGATCAGGATTTTCTTTCTAAACCTATACTGGAAAAAGAACTGGAGTATCTGTATATCAATCAAAACAAGAATTTCGAAGAAAAATATCAATTAAGAACTGCTCCATATCTTTTTGAGCCCACATTTAACGACAATTTTATTTATGGCTATAAAGGGCATACTATTTCAAGAAGTAAATAATACTTTTATCAGGCAAAGCATAATCGCTGTATATTGAGTACCTCTGACATTCTAATACGATATATTTCAGGATCGACTATCAATACCGTTCGGTATCGATGACCTCAACCGCTCGGTATCGATGACCTCAATCGCTCGGTATCGACTGCTTATCCAAGTACTGATAACGAGATCGCTTCGCAAGCTCGCGATGACATACTATTTTTGTCATCGCAAAAAGAGTGAAGCAATCTCTAAAGTAACATCATTTATTCTATTGATGTCCCGATAAATCGGGGTCGCCCCTGAACATAAGCTTATAGGTTTTACCTGCTATTGCCTACAAATATTAACTATCAGCTTTTATTTTTCCTGCTGCCTTGAGATATATTCCGTTGGCATACAATCATAATACTGTTTAAAGGCTGTCGAAAAATAAGAGGGCGAATTAAAACCACACATATAAGCTACTTGTGCTACAGTGTATTGCTTGGTTTCCAACAGTTCTACTGCCTTTTTAAAACGTATACGCTTAATAAAGTCTGTAGCCGATTCGCCTGTTATTGCTTTTAGTTTTAAATATAGATTAGAGCGGCTCATCCCTATTTCTCTACTGAATTTATCTACCGAGAAATCAGAATCGCTAAGGTACTTTTCTATAATTGCAATGGCTTCTCTTAAAAACTCTTCGTCAAGGGTATTAAAGGCTATATTTTCGGGTACTATTTCTTTAGATTCTGAATAATACTCCCGCAGCCTTTTTCTTGATTTCAGTATGCTCTGTACTTTGGCCTGCAACAAACTCATCGAAAAAGGTTTTGTTACATAGTCATCCGCTCCAGCTTCTAATCCTTTAATCTGATGTTGTGTTTCGTTCTTTGCGGTTAATAGAATAACAGGGATATGACAGGTATTTATATTCTGCTTTACTCTTTTACATACTTGTATCCCATCTATTTCAGGCATCATTACGTCTGATATAATAAGATCAAAGTTGTTATTTTCCAGAATCTCCAGGGCCTGTTTTCCGTTATAAGCTACCGTTGTATTAAAGCTTTTACTAAAGTGAGAGTTCAGAAAATCTACAATTTCCTGGTTGTCGTCTATAATTAACAAATCTTCTTTGTTCTCCGGATCTGTAATTTCTTCAGCAATGGCTTCTTCTGATTCCTCTTCGGCCTCTATGGCATTTTCTACTACCAGGCTATAGACTTCTTTTATTTCATCGTCAATTAACCCGTCATCGGTAAACGGAATAGTTACAGTAAACGTAGTTCCTTCACCTTTTTTACTGTCTAAAGCAATGGATCCATGATGTAATTCGACCAATTTTTTGGTAAAGGCCAAACCTATCCCCGATCCTAAATTCATTTCCTGGTTATCTACCTGATAAAAACGTTCGAAAATACTGGCTTGTTCGCTATCGTCTATTCCTATCCCCGTATCTGATACTGTTATCACTACATCTTCGTTCTTTTTAGACAGGGTTATCTCTATGGTTCCCCCGTTCTGCGTATACTTAAATGCATTAGATAACAGATTAAAACATACTTTCTCTATCGCATCTCTGTCAAAATGAAAAGACAGCCTGCTTTCGGTAGATTTAAAGTTGTAACGGATATTGTTTTTCTCTGAAAGTACAATAAAGGAGCTATAAATGTCGTGTACAAAACTCACCATATCACCTTTACTTAGTTTCAGTTTTCTGGTTCCCGCTTCCGTTTTCCTGAATTCTAAAAGCTGATCTACCAAATGGAAAAGACGCTTGGTATTTAATAATATCAGTTCGTGATATTTTTTAAGTGTGCGTTCTGATACTTTACTGTTAACCAACTCTTCCAGAGGAGCTATAATTAAAGTTAATGGTGTTCTGAATTCATGAGAGATGTTAGTGAAAAAGTCGGTCTTCATTTTATTGATAGAATCTACTTTCTCCCTTTCCAGTCTTTCCAGATTTAATTTATTTGTAGTGATTTCCCGCTGCAAGCGTTCCAATTTTAACTGATGTAGAGTTCTTATCCTTTCGGTTATCACAGTATAAGCAACATAAATACCACCCAATGCAAGCACTGCTAAAATCAGGTAAAACCAGTCACTTTTCCACCATGGTGGTAAGATCTTTATTTTAATACTTCGCTCTTCGCTGGTTTCTCCAGAAGACCCTACTGCTTTAACATGGAAGGTATAGGTTCCTGCTTTAAGATTAGAATAAGTTGCTTTGGGTATATCTGTTGTTTGTTGCCAGTCGGTATCAAAACCTGCCAGCTTATAGTAATATTTAACTTTATTTGGCGACAGGTAATTAAAGGTATTAAAGTACAGGGTAAACTGCTTATAATCTTGTTTTAGCTTTAATACATCTTGTTTATCTATGTGTAATGTTAAAACATCATGGTTATCTCCGGCAAACACCCTCTTGTTAAGTACCTCTAAGTTGGTAAAGGTTAAATGTAAATCAAGCGGTTTTTGTACCACATCATTAGGATAGAAATAGGTTAATCCGTTGATACCTCCAAAAAGCAACATACCGTCAGAAGCCTTTGCAAAAGCCGATAGGTTAAACTGGTGGTTTTGCAAACCGTCCTTAATATCAAACCATTGTTTTTTATTGGTATCGGGACTAAACTTCACCAATCCCTTTGATATAGAAATCCATACATCACCTTTATCATCGGGTTGTATCCCGTAAATAATTCCCTTAATAAGATTACTGGAGTCTTTGTAAGCATAAAAGCGTTTTTCCTTTTCATTAAACAAGTTAAGCCCGTCTCTTGTACCTACCCAAATGCGTCCCTTCTTATCTTCGGCAATACAGGTAACCACATCATTGCTTAATGTTGATCCCTGAAATACTTCAAACACCTGCTGATCGGGTAAGAATATATTTATACCGTTAGTGGTTCCTACCCATATCCTATGTTTACTGTCTTCTTTCAAAAAAGTAACCTCGTCTGAAGACAGCCTTTTATTGTTCTTATCTAAGTAATAATGCGAGAAGGTTTGATTTTCTATGTTAAACTTATCTAAACCAGATCTGGTTCCTACCCAAATACGTCCTTCACTATCTTTTAGCAAGGCATAAACCATATTCCCGGCAATAGAGGTGGCATCTTCTTCTTTGTGCTTAAATACCGTTACATTCCCTGTTCTTTTGTTGAAATAGTTTAACCCTGAATTATGGGTTCCAATCAATACATTGCCTTGTTTATCAAATTCTATAGCTTTAATATTATTGGACGCTAATGAATTACCATCCAATTCCTTATGCGAATAATACTTGATAACGCCCTGTTTCCTATCCCAAAAATTCAAACCTTTATCATTGGTACCTATCCAGATATTCTTATCAGGATCTTCTTTGATAATATTTACAACCTGATCGTTAATAGATAGGTTTCCTGTATTCTGGTTCAGAAAGTTAAACTTGATATCGTCTTTATGGTAATAGCTTACACCTCCGTAAAAAGTACCCAGCCACATACCTCCCTGCTTATCCTGATAAATATACCTGACAGAGTTTTGTGCTATAGTGTAAGGAATGGTTGATTGGTGGTAATAATTCTGAAACTCGGTATTTCCCTTTTGTCTTACCGATAGTCCTTTAAAGGTTCCTATCCACAAATTCCCTTCATGATCCGTAGCAATACTTCTTACATCATTATCTGCAATACTGGTTTGGCTCCCCAAAACATGCTTAAAATGTTCGGTAGACTTTGCCTTGATGTTATATTTGAATAATCCGTTTCCTTCGGTGCCTGCCCAAATATCTGATTGATGGGTTAAGATGTAATTCACCTTGTTTTTCTCTGCAAATGGTAAGCGCTGTATCTTTTTTGCAGATGGGATGTACTGACAAACTCCCATATCTGTAGCTAATAGCAAGGTATTGTTCAGTATAGCTAAATGCCAGATGGCCGCAACATTATCTTTTAGATTATGGAAATCTATCTGTTCAAACTCGTCTTTATCCTTATTTAGTCTGTAAAGCTCTCCGGCACTGGTTGATAACCAGATTACCCCTGTCTGGTCCTGCACAATAGAAGTCACAAACCACTCGCCAGACCGTACTTCTAAAGCATAGTTCTTAAATGTTTCATTACTATAATTATAAGTACTTACCCCTTTGTTACCGCCAACCCAAAGTACTCCTTCTTTATCTACAAAGAGGCTTCGTATATAGCTTGATTTTAGCGACTTATTATCTGATTTAGAACTTCTGTAAACAGAGAAAGCATCTCCGTCATACCTGTTTAAACCATCTTGTGTTCCAAACCAAATAAACCCTAACCGATCCTGAACGATAGTATAGACTGTACTTTGCGAAAGTCCCTGTTCTATTGATATGGTTCTGAAATGTCTTTTATTATTTAACGACTGTGCGCTAATAATTAATGGATTTATCAATAATACTGCGACACCTATAAGCCATAGCACTGTTTTGTGTAGCCTTGCATTCATCTCTAACAATTTAATATGGTGCGTATATAAAGTTTTTAGAAGGGTGCAGTATACAGCACTGTTCCAAAAATAAAAACATTATCATTTCTATGAGCACAGCGAAGAGAAATCTTCTTCCTAAGTACTCCTGAAACAAGTCCCTTCCCAAAAGCTTTGGGGATCTGGGATGACAAGGTTCTTTTGATACAGTCCCTTTTCTTTACATTTTCAGGAAAAGAATCAATCTTATCTTTGAATATCCGCAGATAAGATTGATCTATATTTATTATCCTGTTGTCTACTCTGCTAAAGCTTCTAAATGCTTTATAAGCTTGAAGATAACTATAAACACAGAAACTTTAATTATTTTATCGTCCTGTATCTAAATTTGTTACATTAGGACGCTCATCTACAACCTCTTGTATTTTTCCTTTCTCTACTAAAACAGAACTTCCTGATATGGTACGTGGCACCAGGTTTTTACCCGATTTAACCTCGCTTGAGCCATAGTTAAACAAGCTTTTTTGATCTGATGACACGACCTGTAAAAAAGGTTCTTTCCCTGTTTCTAAATTTGCAGATATGGTCCACCCTCCTATTTGTACCTGTTGCATATTGTTTTTCAGAACAGCTTGTTTTATAGGCTGCAACTGCTTCTCCTGTATTTGGATAACAGTCAGAAAACGCTGCTTTATGGTTGGTTGCGATGTAATTCCGGCATGCCATTGCTCGCTAAACTCAATAATATTACCTTCATCATCTGTTTTACCTTTCCAGTTTTTTGCAGGAAAGTTATATTGATCATGAATATTAATACTAGCTGTACTGCTAGAAAACACAGTAACATTAGACTTTACAAAGTCTGCCTGTAAATCAAAGGTTTTACTTTTTTGCCCCGCAGCAGAAACATGAGTTAACTGGAAGGGGCTATGCATTTGAGAAGTCCATTTAATTGGTTTTACAGATTCCAGTTCATCATAAACCACCACATAATTACTGTCTAACTGCAATACGTGACGCCTGAATTTCTTCACTCCTGCATCTCCATAACCGCTTTCTTTATCTGCTTTGATGCCTATCTGGGTAAATCTGTCTAACCAAAAGTCAGTCGTCAGGTTTCCATAAGCATTGGAGGCATCGCCCAAAGCATACTGAATACGGTTACCGGTTATAAAACGTGGAATCCAGCCGTAACCATCCTCTCCTAATCTTTGGCTTAAACTATCTGCCAGTATGGTGCAATGCCCTCTTGACGAACGATAGTCCAGTAGATTGTGTGCATCACTAAAATTACTGTAAAAGCCTGTTCCTCCGTAAACTTTCTTCCCTTTATAATTAATGGTGATGGCATTTTGTGCCGCATGTGCATGTCCCGCTACACCATAAGGATTTGACGTTAAAAATACAGTAGTATTTCTAGCGGTGTTTACCAGATCCGAATGCATGGCCACTAAACCAATATCTCTGAAATCTCTTGATTTGGGTAAATCTGATGGCACTTTTGATGCCGACATAACCTTATCTCCCTTATAGTTTAACAGTCTAAACAATAAGAAATCATCATTTGCCCTGAAGAAATCAGGATAGAGCTTTCTTATTTCGTGAGCATACCACGTTAAATAGGGATTATTGATTTTGGTAGATAATGCATCGGCAAATAATCCATGATTTCTAACTATATCCTTTAAATTCTCATGCATATCGCCCTGCGATACTGAGGTTGATTTTATAGGGTAAGAGTATAGGATATAATAGGCCAGATTGTTCATCCATTCTTCTTCGTAATAGTTCCTGCCCGATAAGTCTCCAAACAGCATTGGCAAGTAAATAAGGGTTTTATAATGCACCCTAAAATAACCGTTACCTTCATGCCAGCCACCATCTGTAGATGCTAACACCGGAAACCTGGCGTTCCAGACTTCATAAACATACGTTAACCATTCGTTAGCTTCCGGAACATCATTCGCCACAGCCAACGCAGCAATAGAGAAATTTCTCAGGATATGTTGCCAAACGTGATTATCGCACATTTGCAGTTCGAAACGGTTTGGCAATCCTTTATAAATCATCTGTCCACGTACCGCAATAGCATTCTTCAGTAACTGTTTCTCAGAATCTTTAAGAAAGCTGAACCCCATATCGTACAAGGTTGCTAAACCTTCTACAATATTGCCATTATTAAAATCGTCTCGTGTGGCATAACCTTCAGGATCCATTTTTGCTACATGAACGCCTTGCTTAATCGCCTCATCCATAAAAGCCCTCTCTTTGGTAAGATAATAAGCCAATACCAAATCTTTTATAGGGTTAGCAACCTTATTTCCAAAACCATGATACATGAACTCTATCATCTGTTTCTTTTGAAGAGCGTTCATTCCTGTAGTATCTCTTGGTCTGGTAGGCTTTTCTTCAGGTAAGGTTTTCCCTAACTGTTTACGCATAGCAGCTACAAAAGCTTTAGCTTCAGGATTATTTTTATTATTGCCATAAAAGGTCTCGGCATTTTTATTTAATGACCAAAGCCGGGGATGCTGCTGACCTTTAAGGTTTTCCAAAACTTGAAGGTTTTCCAAAACTTGCTTGGGCGACGGCGAACTAATGCTATTCTGACTTCTTTCTACTATAAAACTGTTTGTTTCTGACCACTGCCATTTATCTATAGGATTATCCGTTTTATAAGCATATTTCCAATACCACTTTCCCTCCTTAACGTTTTGATGTATAGGATATACTGCCCAGCGTTGTTCATCGCCGACAATTACATTTTGGGTAAAACCAGCATCGGTAGCCATCATTATTTTATAGGCTATATTTTTACCGGGTGTAGATGGCCAGAGCAAACACACTGAATTTGCCGGAACTTTAACATCCTTTACAGGATATGCCCATTCCCTAACCCGTGGATGTAACATAGCTACATCTATTGTTTTAACCGCTTGTGTATCGGGTTTAGCAAATAGCAATTGTGACGATACTAACAGGGATATTAACATATATTTTAAAGTCTAAAATTAAAACTTCTTGAAACCATTAACCTATAACTCACTACCTAAAACCTATAACTTTGAACTTATAACTTACAACTCTGAACCTATAACTTCAAACTCACTACTACTTGCCACTATTAAAGGTATCATTGTTTTCACGCGCCCATTTTTTCATATAAGCTCGCATGCCATTCAATGTCTTTTTGTATTTGGTTTGTACTGCCAGATTATTGGTTTCTCCCGGGTCCACAGTTAAATCAAACAATTGTTCTCTTAAATCGCCTTTATCGTATGCAATATATTTATACTGATGGGTGATAATAGCTCTTCCTTTAATTCCCAGTAAACGGGTATTATCGGCAAAATCAGTTTCTATTACTAAGGTATCTCTCAGCTTTGTTCCTGGTTTTTCTATAACTTGCTTTATATCTACACCACTTTTAAGGTAAGAAGGTGTTTTTATCCCTGCAAAAGAACAAATGGTTGGCATAATATCTATACCATTACAAATAAGGTTATTATCTGTTTTTTCTTTCCACTGACCTATTTTAGACACGATAAATGGAACTTTTGCCGATTCCTGATACAAAACTTGTTTCTGGTTCCATTGGTGTGCTGCATAACCATCTCCGTGGTCACTGGTAAATATGATGATTGTATTATCTTCTAAGCCATATTTTTTTAAACCTGCCAACACCATCCCGATATAGTTATCTACTTTTTCTACCAATTGATTGTAAGCCCATCTGTATTGTCTCCACTTATCGGCATCCCATTGAGTTGATGGATAAGTTTTCGTATTTACTTTCTGTTGCTCTCTTATAATCAAAGGCTCATTAGGTGCTATTCTCCAGTTAGCAGGCAATAAAGGGCATTGCTCTGGTGGCGGAGGGGTACCTATGAAATCCATTTTTAATTGATCGTTTCTGGCCCATTCGCATATATCATGCGGATTTAAAAAAGAAGCTACCAACAAGAATGGGTCGTTCTTATGCTCTTTCATGAAACGGGCACAAAATGATGGATTCGCCGCATCCAGAAAATCACCTGGAGCTGTATTTTGGATATAATCAAATCCGTGTTGAGATATCTTGGTTGTAGGGATTGGTAAATGCCATTTCCCAACATAACCGGTTTTATAACCTGCGTCTTTAAAGATTTTCCCCATCACCAATAAAGAGTCTGGCCAAAGTCCGTCTCTTTCTTCTACATTTCCGGTAAAACCCGTATGAATAGGTCTTTGTCCGCTAAAAATAGAAATACGCGAAGGCGTACACAAAGGTTGTACACAATAGGCCTCTGTAAATCTCGTTCCGTTTTGAGCTAAGAAATCAATTGACGGGGTTTTTAAATCCTTATTTCCGGCAATACTCATAGCATCAGCAGTATGCTGATCGGTCATAATAATTAATATATTGGGCCTGTCCTGTCTTTTAGACTGTCCAAATACTGTCATTGCTGACAATACCCCTGCTAGCGCCGTTATTAATATTTTTTTCATTGAGTGTTTAATTTGGTATTTCTATGGTTCTTATAAACAGAATCTCCGTATTACCTTTTCTCATTAAGGAGATTGGATAACCACGGAGATTTCTGCAAGATATTATGTTATAAAATGTTAGTGTTGTCAACGATAAAACATTCTATCGATTGTCATCCTAAGGGCTCAGCCTGACATAACACTAATACAAATTTTTATTTCAAATAGTTATACATGGTATCTAGCCCAAACTCCTTGATTGCTTCTTTACTTGGTTTTGGTGTTTTATCTATTTCGCTAAAATAATCTGTACTGTCCCAAATAATTTTCCCTCCGGTTTCTCTTGGGTCTTTGGTTGCTTTCAGATAATCTACCATTTTTTTAGCCAGATCTTCTTTTACACTTTTATATTTTGGATCGTACGCTAAGTTGTGTAACTGATCCGGATCGTTAGCTACATCAAAAAGTTCCTCTGCCGGACGTTTTGCAAAAGCCAACTGGTAAGCTTGTTTGGCAATTGGCTCATCTTTATGCTTTAAAATAAAGAATTTTGCCGGTCCTGGATAGTTTAACATATACGGATCCACATCTCCATAAAGTGGAGGATCTCCTGCCGGCCATCTTGAAGGCTCATAGTTTTTAATATACAAGAAATCTTTACTGCGTAATGCTCTGCCCGGATAGCCCAAACCTTCTTGTCTTACAAAAGCATGTCTTTCTCTACCCAACACCACAAACTCTCTCGAATCTTTATATTCTGTTCCTTTTTCTACCATTGGCAATAAACTTTTACCAGTCATAGCAACAGGAACTTCTGCTTGTGCCGCTGTTAAAAATGTTGGAGCTAAATCCAATAGCGTTACCAACTCGTCTGTAACTTCATTGGTTTTAAATTTCTCGGGCCATGAAATTACCAAAGGAACTCTTGTACCAAAATCATAAAGATTGGCCAAACCTCTTGGCATTTGCCATCCGTTATCGCTACATACAACTACAATAGTGTTTTCTAATTGTCCGGTATCTTTCAATTGCTGCATAATTTCACCAACTTCCTGATCAAAGGTTTCAATAGCGGCATAATAATCTGCAATATCTATACGCACATCTTTAGTATCTGGCAAATAAGCAGGTACTTTAATTTTATTGATATCAACGCCCGCTTTTTCTCCTGAACCTACTTCATACGGACGGTGCGGATGTAAACTGTTAAACCAGTAGCTCCATGGCTCACCTGCTTTTCTGTCCTTTATAAATTCTGCAAAGTTGGCGTATTTGTCTCCGCCCGGATTACGCTTTCTGCCATTGGCTTCATAGCTTCCCGGTCCCCAACCTTTTCCATCGTAACCTACGCGGTAACCTGCTTTTTCCAGTAAATCTGGCAAAATCTCATATTTAGTAGGCAATATCCCCCAAAGGTTAGCACCTTCTTCTATTCTCCAGATATCCTGCCCGGTAAGCATGGCTGCTCTGGCCGGCGTACATGATGGTGAGTTACAATAAGCATTGGTAAAACGTACCCCTTCTCTAGCTATTTTATCAATATTTGGAGTTCTTACTACGCTATCTCCGTAGATCCCAACATGATTCCATGATTGGTTATCAGACATTAACAAAAGAATATTAGGTCTCTCCTGTTTTTGTTCTGATTTACATGCAGCCAGAAATACTACTGCGGCTACACAAAGGTTTCTGATATATGTTATTTTATTCATAATAAATTTATTGTTCTGTTGGATTGGTGTCTTTATATTGCTTTTGCAGTTTTTTCATTTTACCATGCATCATAGCTGCCACTTTCGCATAGCCAGGGTCATTATAAACATTGTTCATTTCTTTAGGGTCTTTTGCCAAATCATACAATTCCCACTCATCAATATCATTATAGAAATGAATCAGCTTGTAACGGTCTGTTCTTACGCCATAATGTCTTTTAACCATGTGCCAGCTCGGATATTCGTAATAATGATAGTAAACGGCATCTCTCCATTTTGCCAGTACCTTTCCTTCATTATCAATAATGGGTTTTAAAGATTTACCCTGCATATCTTTCGGAATTTTCACTCCTGCATAATCCAATAAAGTTGGTGCAAAATCCAGATTCATTGCCAAAGCATCCGAAACTATGCCTTGTTTTATAGCTTTCGGATATCTGATTAATAAAGGTGTTCTCAGACACTCTTCGTACATCATCCTTTTATCAAAAAAGCCATGTTCTCCTAAAAAGAATCCCTGGTCTGAAGTGTAAACAATAATTGTATTATCTAATTCGCCCTCTTTTTCCAGATAATCAAACAAACGACCTACGTTTTCATCAACGGCAACTACACAAGCCAGATAATCTTTCATGTATTGCTGGTATTTCCATTTCGTCAGCTCATCCCCTTTTAGGTTAAGTCTTTTATATTCTGCTACACGTTTATCATAAACTTTAGTCCATGCAGCTTTTTCTTGCGGAGTCATTCTGTCGAAAACCTCGAAAAAGCGTTGCTCATCTAAGGTTTTATCATTTGCATGAGTAAAATCATCGTCCTTTGCATCCACAAAATTGGCTCTTGGTAATTTTGCAATGGAATCTAAATCTTTGGATGATGCCAGTTTTAAATCCCAGGCATCCCACATATCTTTAGAAATGTTCATCAGCTGTTCTTTTGCTGCTCTTCCACGATTGCTGTAATCGTCCAAAAGGTTAGAGGGTTCTTCAAAAGTGCTGTTATCAAACATCCCTAAATGACGTTGTGCCGGTAACCAGTTTCTATGTGGCGCTTTTTGCTGATAAATCAGTAAAAATGGCTTTTCTTTATCTCTGGAGTTTAGATAGTTTATAGCCTTATCGGTTACCACATCTGTAACATATCCTTTCTCCTGTATATGTTTGCCATTTTCAATAAATGTTGGTTGATAATATTCGCCCTGATTTGGAAGAATACTGTAATAATCGAAACCCATTGGAGTAGATCCCAAGTGCCACTTACCAATCATTGCTGTCTGGTATCCTGCTTTTTTCAATAGCTGAGGATAAATAACCTGTGTACTATCAAAAACCTTAGCATTGTCTGTTAAACCATTAATGTGATTGTACTTTCCGGTAAGTATGGTTGCTCTTGATGGACCGCAAACTGCATTGGTTACAAAGCAATTGTTAAACTTTATACCTTCATTAGCCAGTCTATCCAAGTTTGGAGTGGATATAAACCTTTTGTCGTAGGCACTTAACGCTTGCGTAGTATGGTCGTCTGTCATGATAAAGATAATGTTCAACTTTTTATCTTTGGACGGTTCTACTTTTGCCAATGCACTTGCACTAACAAGCGCACTTAAAAAAACGGAAGTAATCTTCTTAAAATTAATTTTCATTTCAATTAGGGTATATCATAGCCTAGCTGGCGGGAAACGCCATCTATACTAACTTTTACTTTTACTTGACTTGATGTTGCTTTAACAAACTTTGCTTTAATCTCCGGATAATTTGTTATACCATTATAGGGTACAATTACTGTTATAAACCTTGCTGTATTACCATTGGGTTTATTTACTTTAACAGCGTAAGCCGGGCGTTCTATTTTTTGATTGTATGCATAGGATACAAAGCTTTCTTCTGCTTCCATCGCAGATTTTTGTTGCGACATGGCTTTTATTACAACATTGTTATTATCCTTGAATTGTGTGTTGATGGTTTGCGTTTTTGGATTGGCGTTTACTTCTCCTTCTTTCAACCCAAAATGGATGGCAACATCTCCTGTTGCTTCACCAATGGCTTCATCCACAATAACAAAGTATTTCTTATCGATAAAAAAGACTGCTCTTCTATGTTTCAGATTGGTATAACTTGGATTTTCGTATACCAGATAATCCAGTTTTTCTGAGGTGCTCCATTGCAGTTCATGAGCGTCTACATTCAGATTCTGGTTATTAAGTGTTAATGTATTGTGTAAACGGGTTTGTCTAAAATATGCTCTTTGTGCATTAATAGCCGCACTGCCTGCATATAGGAATACACCGGGATCTGGCATAAAGTTTCTTCCTTTTACCCAAAGCTCGAATGTTCCGTTATCGGGTTGACTATGCCATTCTGCGGGCGGACTGGCTTTTAATATTAATGCGGTTGCATTTGCAGACCAATCACTTCTGAAAGCATAAATTCCGGCATTTGGAAGCCTTCCTGATGTGTAATCCGGTAGCTTTCCTTCTTGACCATCGCTACCAAAATATTTTAGTACCTGATTGTTTGGATAAACGGATGACCAGTTTCTAAAATTCTTTAACATTACCGATTTGCTTGTTAACCAAGAGTCGCTAAACATAGGATAACTATAATCTGGAAATGAAAAGTTGACTACGGCCATCATCATTTTCTCCAGCCTGTCTATATAAAACTGCGGAAACTTACCCGAGATTCCGTTTAGTGACAGCATTTGAAGTGCTTTGTAAAAAATATTGACACAGGCTACATGATAGTGAAAGGCAAGTTCGTCCTGAACTCCATCGTCCAAAACCTGAATACCTATTTGTTCATTAAGTTTGCCAATCCCACTCTCCTGCCAGGCGAATGCTCTTTTTAATTCCGGAAAAAAGGTTCCGGCATAAATCATTCTCTGTGCCTGAAACAACAAGTGATTTCCTTTTTCTGTGTAGTTCTCCAGAAGAAAATCGGCATGACTAGAATAGTTTAGCAGAAACTTTACTAAAAAATCTTCATCAAAGGCCGGTGATTTAACAAAATACAAAAACAACCTTGATTGTAGCTCTAATCTTTCGCTGACTTCTAATGGACGCCACGCAAACCTGTCATTTTCTTTAGACAAACCCAATGGATTTTTCTTAATCCAGTCAAGGTATTGGGCAACCCATTCACGGGAGTATTTTTCGTCATTTGTATTTACGTAAGCTAATGCCATAGACTCCCACCATGCCATTCTATGTAGCTGCCATTTTACCTCATTGTCTTTTATAGGCCATAACTGCCAGTTAATGTCTTTGCCATAGTCAAATGCAGAATACCCTTTCATCACAAAAAATTTATGACTCAGGGCATCATCTGCTTTTTGCTTGTCTGCAATGCTTAAGCTTCCTGTTATGGGTTTGCCTGCCACATTAACCTTCACATCCGGATGAACAATGTTTGTTCTATTCTTATAATAGATCAACAACGTTGATACGGCTTTATTGCTATCGCCAGCCAGATAAAAGCTTTTTACTTGTTCTAAACCTTCTCTGTTAAGATCAAGTCGGTCAAGTAATTTCATTTTATCATTAGCTTGTGTATTAGCCGTAAGGCTAATACACAAGATTGAGGTTATGGCGAATAACTTAAACATGTATTAATAATTCGGATTTTGACTTAGATTAATATTCAGCTCTCTTTCTCTTGTAGGTATTGGATAAAGCTCATGCTTATTATCTACAAAATAAGTACCTGCTATGTATGGAAAACCAGCACTATAAGCTTTCAGCTCGTTCTCTGCCGTTCTCAAACTCTGGCCCAGGATATTCCATCTTATCAGGTCTCCTTTTCTAAATCCTTCATAGCACAGCTCCATTGCTCTTTCTTCTTTTATTTTATTCAGAAAATCATTATAATTTAAACCTGCTGGTATGTCTACACCTGTATTAACCGCAGCTACATTTAAATCCAATGATTCTTTGAAAGCTCTTCTTCTTACTAAATTAATGGCTGCTCTGGCATCTTCTGTAGGACCATCGTGAATTTCGTTTTCTGCCTCTGCTCTCATCAATAATACATCAGAGTATCTTAACAATGTCCAGTTAACATCAGTATTATTTACATCTTTAGGTGTTGTACCTATCCAGTTTCTTCTCCATTTTCCAGGTGCCCATTTTCTATCATTATTAGTGCCTGCTTTTAGGTTTACGGTATCTCCTGCGGCATTAATCTGGAACGTAGCTATTGAAACTTTTCTTCTGCTATCTGCAATTTTAAATTTCTTATAGAAAACAGGCGATACTTTATAAAATGAGTTTGCCCTGCCATAAGGAGACCCTGCATCACACAAAGGTCCATTCCAGCTTCCTACATAACTGGTATTGGCTTTATTTCCGGCAGCATTAAAAAACATAGCTACTTCGAACATGCTTTCTTTAGGTTCTAGTTTCAGCTCGCAATGGTTTTTAAAAATTCTCTCGTAATCCGGATTCAATGCATGCTCTCCACTCTCCATTACTTCTTTAGTCAACCTTGCAACCTCTGCATAATAATCTTTATAATTGGCCGGTCTTTCTCTTTGTCCATTTTGTCTTAGAGAATAACCTGCTCTATATAAAAACACCCTTGCCAAAACACCTTTTACAGCTCCTTTACTCACCCGCTCATCATTTACTTTTTGAGAAACCTGAGGGATATCGTCTATGGCTTCTTTCATATCTTTAATGATCTGATCGTAAACAATTTCCCTGTCTGTTCTTGGAATTCTCAAATCATCAGAAGCTTCTGTATATTTTGTTTTTAAAGGTACATCTCCAAACAGCCTCACTAAATCAAAATAATAAAGTCCTCTTAAAAACTTGGCCTCTGCTAAATTTCTCTTTAACTCTTTTTTCTCACTTTCAGAACCATTCTGATACAGGCTCATCTCCGGAATTTTAGAAATTACCAGATTCGCTCTATCTATTCCATTATATAGATACTCCCACGATTTTACAATGTAATTGTGTCCCGGTCCAAAATTATAATGTGCCAGAGTTCTGTTATCATTACTAAAGCCTGTACCTTCCATGTGTCCTAAATCTGAATCGATATCGTACACCATGGACATATAGAAACCATAAGTTTCTAGATTTGCCATAATTTCATAAACCCCCAGAGTAGCTTTCTTAGCATCTCCTACAGTATTAAAGTATTTTTCGGCAACATATAATGAGCGGGGATCTTCTTCTAACCATTTTTTACAAGATGTAACCGCTCCTAATGAAGCAAATAGTGTCCCTGCTAAAAGATATTTGGATATATTTCTTGTGATTTTATTTTTATTCAATTTCATGACCTTAATAACATTAGTGATTAGAATGATAAATTTAATCCCGCTACAAATGAACGCGCTCTTGGATAAGCACCAAAGTCAACTCCCGGAGTTAATCCTGTACTGTTTCTGGTGCTTACTTCCGGATCGTAACCCGAGTAACCTGTTATTGTAGCAATGTTATATCCCGTAGCATATACTCTTACTGTTCCTACTTTAAGTTTAGAAGTCAGTGTTTTAGGTAAATTGTATCCCAAACTGATATTGTTTATTCTCAGGAAAGAACCATCTTCTATCATTTTATCGTATAACCTGATATCGGTTCCTGTGCCGTTATAAACAGGAACTGTTTTTCCCTTGTTTACTTCTGCCATTACTACCGGATCTGTTATCCTTACTCCCTGGTTGTCAATAGACATCCACCTGTCTCCAAAATAACTTAAGGCATTTCTGTAGTCTAACCTTGTTTGGCTGCTATATAACTTATTGGCATTATAAACATCGTTACCATAAGACCAATTCAGAAAAACACTTAAATCAAATCCCTTATAAGAAAAGGTATTATTTAAGCCTCCGATATGAATTGGATAAGCATTTCCGATAACTACTCTGTCGTTAATGTCAATTACATTGTCTTCGTTTTGATTAACCAATTTCAAAAAACCAGGTTGTGGTACGTTGTTAACATCATAAGGGATACCTGGCTTTAAAGTATATTTGTTGTTACCGGCATCGTAATCAAAATCTTCTATCTGATACAATCCATTAGATTGGTAACCATATATCTGACCTAAAGGCTGACCTACTCTTACAATATAATCTGTTTCTGATAATGCGCCCCAACCAGAAGAAGCATATCTGAATTGCTCTCCATCTGCCAACCCAAGGACTTTATTTTTGTTAAAAGCGATATTAAAAGTGGTGTTCCATTTAAAGTCTTTTGTGCTGATATTGGTTGTGTTTAAGGTAAACTCTAACCCTGTATTTCTGGTAGAACCTGCATTAAATATCATATTGGTATAACCAGAAAGTAAAGGCACTTCGGCACTTAACAACAAATCTTTAGTGGTATTTCTATAAACTTCTGCTGTTAACTCTATTTTATGATTAAGGAAACTCATATCCAATCCAATATTCTCAGATCGTGTTTGTTCCCATTTCAGATTAGGGTTAGGCAAAGTATTGGAATATACAGTTACGTTGTTAATATCATTCAGATAATAACTACCTGTGTTTAATAACGCTAAAGAAGTATAATTTTTGATTCTGTTATTGCCTGATGTTCCTACACTTAAACGAAGTTTCAGATCAGAAAACACGTGTTGATCTTTCATGAAATCTTCTTCAATAATTCTCCAGCCAAAAGATGCTGCCGGGAAATATCCGTATTTATTACCCGAACCAAATTTAGACGAACCATCTGCTCTTAAGCTGGCTGCAAATAAATACCTGTCTTTATACGAATAGTTAACACGAGAGAACAGAGAAAACATTCTTTCGTCCTGTACATCTGACTCGGCTGTAAATTCAGCGGCTTCACTCAGTTTATCCATCCCCAATGTTTCTTGAGGGAAACCACTTGCATTTATTTTATTATAGTTGGTGATGCTGTAATTTTGTTCCTGACCTACCAATACATCTAACTTATGTACCTTATTAAAAGTGTTAGAGTAAGACAAAGTATTTGCATAATTCCAACCGTTTTTAGTTTGGTCTATCAGTGAGCCTGAAGGCTTATTATTTTTCCTTTTAGCAATCATAGAACGCGAATCATAGAATATCGAGTTTTTGGTATTCCCGGTTCTATAATTCACCAAACCTTTGTAGGTAATGTTTTTATAAAGTTTATATTCAAGACCTCCACTGATATAAAGCACTTTATTTAATACGTCTCTGTGTTGCGATTCTGCATTCGTCCGAGGATTCTGTAAGGTATTACCAGAATCACCTGCCAATGCCGGGTCTTCGTCCAATCCTATCAAATCATCATCAGCACCTTTTAGTCCGAAAGTAGGTCTGTAAGTAAGAATGTTCTGCAATTGATTAAAGTAGTTATTTCCTTCGCCTGTACCTATTCCGTATACTTTTACGTCAGAATAGTTTACACTGGCGTTAACTTTTAACCTGTCGCTTGCTTTATGGTTCAAGCTCACTTTGGCTACATTTTTCTTTGCACCACTGTTCAACATGATACCTTCATCATTATTGAATGAGTAGAACATATTAAAGGTTGTATTTTTATCGCCTCCGCTTACGCCTACTTTATGATATTGGCTATTTGCCGTACCTCCAAATACTTCTTTTTGCCAGTTAACACCTTCTCTGCCTGCATATAAAGATTCTAACTGATCAAACGTTCCGTAATTTGTAGTGAATGATTGTAATTTGTCACCATCACCTAAACTTCTTTCATACTGCAACAAAGTGTATTGGTAAGGATTAAGCACTTCCAACTCTTTAATATTTTTCTTGGTACCCAGATAAGTATCGTAGGTTACCCTGGTTTTACCTGCTTTAGCTTGTTTTGTAGTAACCAAAATAACTCCGTTAGCACCACGGGCTCCGTAGATAGCTGTAGAAGACGCATCTTTTAACACATCTATGCTTTCCACATCTGTAGGGTCTAAAAAGCTAAGCCCTTCTGTTTGCGGTATTCCATCAATTACATATAAAGGCTCGTTACTTTGAGTGATAGAACCTCCTCCTCTTACTTTTATAGATATGTCTGCACCCGGAGCTCCTTCTGCCATATTTACCTGTACCCCGGCCAATCTTCCTACCAAAGCACTGGCTACATCCTGTACAGGAACTTTACTCAGTTCTTCTCCTTTTACTGATGATACAGATCCTGTTAAATCTTTTCTTTGAACAGTTCCGTAACCAATTACTACAACCTCATTCATTTGCTTAGTATCAGAACTAAGCTTAATATCAAGCTTCTCTCTACCATCTACCTTTTGTTGTAAAGTAGCAAAGCCCATGTATGAATAAGATAATACTGATTCTTTGGATGACACCTTGATGTTGTATTCCCCATTCACATTTGTCATCGTTCCTTTTGTGGTTCCTTTCTCTGTAATACTTACACCTGCCAGCGGCACTCCGTCAACATCTGTTACCACTCCTTTTACACTTACTGATTGTGCAAAAACAAATTGATAACATGCTAGTAAAACTGAAAGAACAATAGCTCTTTTTAAAATCTTAACGTTCATATTTGTTCATAATTGTTTTGATAAACCGAATTTAGGTGTGCATCCTTCCAAAGCCTTTTAATATTATCCAAAATGCTTTCAGTTTTGGTTAAATTACTGTTAAGAAAAACCCACAAACAAACACAACAAACTCACAAACAGACAATTAAACCAAAAACAACATTAAATAACTTTTAACAACAAACTAACCAATACAAACTTTAATAAACTATTCATCCTCCATAATTTCAGCTTATCAATACCTGGCTTTTACTTCATAAGCATAACCCTCAGGTACATGATATGGTTTTCAACCAATATGTTCTTTTTCTTCTGTTGACGCTCAAAAATAAAAAGGGGTGTTTGGTTGCATTATTATAATAATACAGCAAAACACCCCTTTTTTATTAAATGATAAATCCCGATCAGATTTCAAGATCAGGTAACTGATCTACCAACCTGGTTTTCTTATTTCCTTCGGTTATTTCCGTTGCGTCATTATACTCAACTTTTACATTTTCCTTTATATTTTCTACTACAAAAGCAGCCTTGCCTGATGTAGTTAAGTTCATTTGTATTACCCAATTTCCCACTTTTATTTTCCCATTAGACAAATCAACTGGCTTTACCGGTTCTTTATCTTTATGATGTGTGCTGATGATAGTGGCAAAACGATAGATAGCTTGAGCAGAACTTTTAGCTGTGAAGTGCCAATGATTTGGATATGGTGCAAAATATCCTTTATCATCGGCTCTTAACCAATTCACAGCCGGATAAAAAAACTGATCTGTCTGATCTGTCTTCAACTTCTCGGGAGCCAACAAATAGGCAGATGAAACACCATTTACATTGGTAGCTTTAATCTTAACCATATTTTGCTCATTACTTATTTCCATGGGTTGCGCTATGGTATGCAATAAATAACTCCACTCCACAGGTTTATCAGCCTCAAGTTCATCATAAATAAATACCAGATCGGCCCCGCCTAATTCCACAATATGTCTTCGGTATTTTTTCAAATGATTATTGTCCCATCCGTTTTTTGGAGAATACTCTAAATGGGAAACCTTTCCTCGTTCTATCCAAAGTGGCGATTCTACTTTGCCATAAGCATTAGAAGCATCCCCCACAAAATACGCTACCTTTTCACCTGAATAATAACGCGGTATCCAGCCATAACCTTCGGTACCTATCTTTTGCCCCATGCCATTAACCAAAATGGTATTATGTGCCCGGGTACTTCTGTGTGCATATACACTATGCTCATCGGTAAAACTGATATGATGTCCGCTACTATAAAACAAAGGTTTTCCTGCATAAAAAGTATTAAAGGCATTTTGATTAGCCAACGCATGTGACGTAGAACCATAAGGACTCGACCTGAACGTCAACATCGCATTTCGTTTAATATCTTTCCAGCTCGACATTAAAGTAGCCAGCCCTGTATTAGGAAAAACATAAGACAAAGGTAAATCAGCCAGTTTTTTACCTTCCGGAAGCGGGGTATTATCCTGCAAACGGAACCAGGATAAATCACCGGGTTTGGCCATAAAACCTTTACGTAAGATATCTGGATTAGCTGAAGAAATAACCTTAACATAATCAGCCAGATAAGAATTGTTAGTCAACTTGGCTAAAGCATCTGCATAAGCCACCCGCGTACCGCTGGGTTTTACAATAGTTTGGTGAGAGCTACCATTACCTCCTGATTTTGAAAAGGGTGGTTGTTGATAAATAACATACATTGCAGACCCCTGATACCACGGATCTGTAAAAAAGTCGTAACCACTTATTTTACTATAAAAATAAGGTACTTCTATCAGTGTCCTGATATTTACATGGAAGTAAGAATCTCCATTATGCCAGCCACCATCATTGTTAACACCAGGAAAACGAACAATCCATACATTATAAGCATAATCTGCCCATTGTTTTGCTTCAGGTAATTCGCCATAGGTCGCAAAAGCCGCCATGGTAAACATCCTTAATGTCATTTGTACCGAATGATTATCTGCAATATGGGCCTCAAAATGATTTTGGAATCGATCAAAAAACTTTCCTCCATTTTCCTTAATCTCTTTTAGCAGCAAAGCTTTTTGTTGTGCACTCAGCAGATTATAAAAAGAATCGTAAGCCAGCGAACTCAGAGACAGTAAAGTAGATTCATTAAAATCCCCCTTTAAATATTTACTGGATTTCCAACTTATAATTTCTTCCAAGCGATGCATAGCTCCCTGAAAATATTTCTGGTCTTTTGTTAGTAGGTAAGCTCTAATCAAACTTTCTGTATTGGCTTCTTCCCGATCTACAATCCTGCGGCTTTCTCTAATCAACAACGAGCTCTTTTTAACTTCTGAATCTAATCCGCCAATTTTACTGGTATCTATAGTTTCAGCAATATGCTTTATCTCTTTCCGAAGAACAGAATCCGCATAACTTAAATACCATAAACGTTCTGGTTTATTCTGACTCCCCAATATAAATTGATTCCAGTCCTTCTCCTGTATCCAGACTCTGGGATGCGTTGAAGGTAATTTTTCAATCAGGCTAGAAAAAGTAGGCGGATTAAATAACTTACCGTTATTATCTACCGTAAATTTCAACACCTTAGACCAATTTGTTTTCCCCTTATCTACATAACCATACTGCCAATACCAGACTCCGTTAGCATAAATTTCTTCAGCATTATAAAACGCCCATGAACAATTGACTGTCTTTACCGACTTTTTAAACAAACTATCTCTGGATATTCGTAGTTGGTAGTTTATTTTATTAGGATCTGGTTTATTTTTAGGACCAGATTCTTCCAGACCATCTAATGCTGCACCCGGTTTACCCAAATCTTTTAAAGGCCACATAAAAGTAGCTTTCCTGTTCTTAACCACTGCATTATTTAAAGGAAAAGGCGTTGCCCGCATTTCATGCATTAAGGTAACATCTTTTAATGTTATAGTTGTTTGAGTACTCCCCACAGAAACAAATAGGTGCACCGCCACAAAAACAGCAAATATTTTCCGCATAATTTTAGATTTAAAAGTTAATCTAATTTACACCTATCCTTAGCGGTCTGCTTTAGGATTTGTTTAAAATACTTTCATTCCTGATTAGTTTTCTTGAAACCATCGAAAAACAAAAAATAGCACAACAAAAAAATTTTCAATCAATTAAACAAAAAAACAACACATTTATAAGGAATATCAATAAAAAACAACACTATGATTTTGTGGTCTTTAGAAATATCGGACAAATAAAATAAAAGAACATGCAATATCTTATTTCACCCCTTAACAATGTAGTTTATGCTCAAATAAGTTTATCCCCCATTTTCCAAAAAACAAACAGCCTCCCTTTAAACAAATCCAAGGAAACATACTTGACTTCAGATTATAGCCTCACATTAAATCCTCAAAACAAACAGACATAAAACACTAACAAACAATAAATTACACTAAAAAACATTTAAATCAATTTAATGATTCATCAAAATTAAAATCAATTTGGCTAAAACCTAAATACTTATCTGGCTTGCCCACCTAACTTCATGGTTGATTAAAAACTGAAAATTATTATGAAGAAAATTGCTAGCGTACTGATTGGTTACATAGCCTTAATAATGGCTAACGGTCAGGTATATGCTCAAGAAGATTTAGGATGGTTGAAAAATGCAAAGAAAAGCATCGTCTATCAATTGAAAAAAGCTTCCGAAGCTTACAAACCTGGAATGAATCCAAGATCTATCTATGCTAACGGAACGGTGAGATTGGCACCACAGGAAGACTGGACCACCGGTTTTTTCCCTGGTACACTTTGGTATGGATATGAAATGTCCGGAGACAAACAACTAGCCAATAGCGCCCGCAAATTCACCTTGGCTATGGATTCTTTAAAGAACTTTACTCATACCCACGATTTAGGTTTTATGATTTATTGTTCTTACGGAAATGCGTACAGATTAACTAAAGATCAGGCTTATCTTCCTACATTAAAAAGCGGTGCAGCCAATTTATACGGCAGATATAATAAAACTGTAGGCGCCATCAGATCATGGGATTTTGGCCACTGGCAGTTCCCTGTTATTATTGATAACATGATGAACCTTGATTATTTATATTGGGCGGCTAAAGAATTTAACAAACCTGAATACGAACAGGCTTCTGAACAACATGCTTTAACTACTCTAAAAAATCATTTCAGAATGGATAATAGTTCTTATCACGTAGTAAGCTATGATACACTATCTGGAAGAGCAATAGAAAAAGGCACACACCAGGGCTTAACAGATGAATCTGCATGGTCTAGAGGACAAGCCTGGGGACTTTACGGATACACCATGTCTTTTAAAGAAACCAACAATAAAGTATTCTTAGACCACGCAATTGCAATTGCTAAATTTATTATGGAGCATCCAAATGTTGATGCAGACAAAGTTCCTTACTGGGATTATGACATTCATAATGGTGGAGAAAGAGCGCCAAGAGATGCTTCTGCCGCAGCTGTTATTGCATCGTCTTTAATAGATCTCGCCAAATACACTAACAATCAGGCTTATTTCAAATATGCAGAAGATATATTAAAATCTTTATCTTCCAGCGCTTATCTGGCCAAGCCAAATGACAACAAATATTTCATCCTAAAGCATAGCGTTGGAGCATTCTTATACAATTCTGAAATAGATACTCCGTTAAATTATGCAGACTATTATTATTTAGAGGCTCTTTTAAGATATGCTGCCGCTAAAAATATAGATTTGAAAAAATTAAACTAAAACACAATGAGACTTAAATCCCTGTATTTAGTGTTATTACTTTTTCCCATGCTGGTTTTGGGAAAAAGTAAATCTTCTGTCAGTAAAGACGATTTCCAATATATCAATCTGGATTATACTGGCTTAGAGCAAGTAAAAAAGCTTGTAGAAAAAAAGAAATATGATGATGCCGCTAAAGCGCTATTAACTTATTACAAGCACCGTTCTATCAAACATCCGGATTATAATATAGAAGACAGATCTAAGTTTTCCGGAAAACCATTAGCAAAAGACAATCAGGAAAAAGCAGACAAAGGTCTTGAGCATCTTTTCTTTGTACATAAAGGCTATGGTTATTTTGATTTTGGAAAAGACATCAACTGGCAGTATTGGCCAATAAAGGACAACGAAATCAGATGGCAATTACACCGTACTTACTGGTGGATCCCAATGGGATTAGCCTACTGGTCTAGTGGCGACGAAAAATATGCTAAAGAATGGACTTTGCAATACCTGGACTGGATCAAGAAAAACCCACTGGGTTTATCTAAAGAAAACGACAGATTTGCCTGGAGAGCGTTAGAAGTAGCTACCCGCGTTCAGGACCAGACTGCTATGTTCAATATGTTCATCTCTTCTCCACATTTTACTCCCGAGTTTTTGATGGCATTTCTGAACAATTATAACAGACATGCAGAATATATCCTGAATAACTACTCTGACAAAGGAAATCACCTTCTATTTGAAGCACAGAGAATGATCTATGCCGGTGCTTTCTTCCCCGAATTTAAAGAAGCAGCTACCTGGAGAAAAAGTGGTATAGAAATATTAAACACCGAAATCAAAAAGCAAATTTACGATGACGGACTTCAAATCGAACTTTCTCCAAACTACCATACAGCTACTATCAATATTTTCTTAAAAGCACTTAGAATGACTCAATTGGCTAATCTGGACAATGAGTTTCCTTCTTCATATAAAGAAACTATAGAAAAAATGATTATGGCTCAGGGAGATTTTTCTTTTCCTGATTACACTTATCCAATGTTTAGCGATGCCAAGCTAGAAACAAAAAGTTCTATGCTTAAGAATTACAAAGACTGGCTTCAGGTTTTCCCTAAAAACAAGGTTATACAATATTATGCCAGCAATGGTAAAAAAGGAGAAGCACCTAATTATTTATCGAGCGCATTAAAAGATGGCGGTTTTTATACTTTTAGAAACAGCTGGAAAGATACTGCAACGGTAATGGTATTGAAAGCTAGTCCACCCGCTTTCTGGCATAGCCAGCCAGACAACGGTACTTTTGACCTATGGGTAAACGGTAGAAACTTCATGCCAGATGCTGGTGCTTATGTTTATGGTGGTGATGAGGAAATTCTGAAATTAAGAAACTGGTATCGTCAGACAAGAGTCCATAAAACGTTGACACTTAACAACGAGAATATGGATACTTGTGATGCTAAACTCATAAAATGGAACACTTCTGACAATCTGGATATTTTGGTATATAAAAATCCAAGCTATAAAAACTTAGACCACATCAGAACCGTTTTATTTGTAAACAAAAAGTACTTCGTCATATTTGATAGTGCAGAGGGCGAAGCTAAAGGAAATATTGGTGTACACTTCCAATTGGCAGAAAATTGCAATCCATCTTACAACACACAGGAAAATGCAGTTTCTACCGGATATAAAGACGGCAACAACTTACTGGTACGTAATTTTAATACCGGAAAAGCAAGATTTGTAATGGAAGAAGGCAAAGTTTCTTATTCTTACAGACAAGAAGCCCAACGTCCGGCTTTTGTATTTGAACAAGACAAAAAGGATGCTAAAGCCGTAAACTTTGCGACCGTACTTTACCCTTTTACAGGAAGCAAAGTTCCTTCAATAACACTCAAAGAAGAAATAGGAAATAATCCTCAAGAAGGATCTATCCACTTCACAGTAACTATTGACGGCAAAAAGCAGACTATAAAATATAAGTTTTGATATAGGTTTGGTTTTATTTTCAAATCCCCGTTTCCAACATTGGCAACGGGGATTTTTTTTTACCTCAATGGTATATCAAAAAACATTCAACAAAATCAAATCACATTTAATCAAAATCAAAATAACTTTTTCTTTTCTCATGGTAATTTTAGTACAACAAACCCACAAAAGGTTACACACTTAAAAACTAAAATCAATTATGAAAAAGAAACTTTTACTTTCTATGGCCTTGCTGGCTACACATTTCACGTATGCACAGTTTACACCAGATAATTTGGTGGTATTACGAACAGAAAATGTCACAGATTATACAGCTTTATCGAAACTCAATTTTATTGAATTAACAACGAAAGGCACACAGGTTGGTAATATTACTCCTATTGGCAATAACAACTTTTACATAAGCCATTCTGCAAGTTCTTTAAATGATGGTACACTTTCTTTATCTACAGACGGAAAATTACTAACAGTATATGGTTATGGAGAATTGCCTTCCAATACAGGAAACAGTAATATACAAACCACTACCAATAGCAGAACACTAGCAATAATAAAATTAAATAAATCTCAACAGCTTATTAATACAGATGGTATTTTTGGAGCTACTGCTGTAAGAACAGCTATTGCATTTCCTAAATCTGGTAATTTATATGGTGTATACTTAGGAGGAGGTTCAGTTACTGGTCAAACCAATACTCAATTACAATATGGTATTCTAGATACAGTAAATAATACTATTAATAGCTTCGTTAGAATTGCTGGCTACAATACCAAAGGTATTAGAATTTTTAATGGACAATTATATGCAAGTTCAAGTGCATCGACACAAAAAATAACAAAATTTAGTAGTGAATTACCTGAAACTAGCTCCTCTCCTGTTTCACTTACAAATAATCCTGCTTCTCCTGGAGATTTTGTCTTATTCGGCAATAACATTCTGTATGTTGCAGATGATGGATATACTGGTTCTGTGGGTGGTTTACATAAATACTATTCTACTGATGAGGGAACTACATGGACTTATATAGGTAAAATAAATAGTGGACTTACCAGCGATGACGCAAATTTCAGATTCATGACCGGAAGATATGAAGAGGGAAAAATTACACTATATGCGGTGACTAATAAATCTACGGGGAATAGTATTATAAAAATAGTGGATAATAGCGCAAATGATAAATTTGACATTATTAGCATGACCACAATTTCAACCGCTACCGCTACAACCGGCTATCGCGGAATCAGCTTCACTCCCAACTCCACTATCACCCTACCAGTTTCATTAAACAGTTTTACAGCAAAAGCAATAAACGGAAACATTGTATTAAACTGGTCTACAGCATCAGAGCAGAACAATAAATATTTTGAGGTATTACGTTCTACAGATGGTATATCCTTTAGCAGAATTGGCGAGATAGCCGGAAAAAATAATTCCAGCACATACAATCAATACAACTTCACAGACTACACTCCGGCTTCCGGCACAAATTACTATCAATTAAAACAGGTTGATTTAAACGGGAACTCAGAGGTTTTCGGTCCTGTTTCTGCTCATATAAATTTAGAAAATGCAGGTAATTTTAGAGTAGTTACCAGTGCAGAAGGTATTAAAGCCATCTTAAAAAGTGATAAAACTATAGAATCTAAAGTAATTATAACCGATATAAGTGGAAGAACCTATTTTTCAAAAGACATTCAATTGAAGAAAGGCGACAATACTATCGATATAAATACCCAAATCCCTAACGGAATATATATCATCAAAATAGAAAGCCCCGGGTTCTCGGATACATTAAAATTTAAAAAATAACTTATAAAACAAGGGTGTCCGATACCGAACACCCTTGTTTCCTTTTAATCACATCAGCTTAATAATGATCGTGATTTTCCTCATCTTTATATAATGCCTCTATCAGGTCCTTATAATTATTAAGAATAACCTTTCTTCTTAAACTTAGTTTAGGTGTAAGTTCCCCACCATCAATGGTAAATTCTTTAGCTAACAAAGCTATTTTTTTTACTTTTTCCCATTTACCAAACCCTTCATTCAACCGATCCACTTCTGACCATATTTTCTCATAAACCTTTTTATCTTTTATAAGTTTTTCATGATCTGTTTCCTGAATACCGTGTAATCTTGCCCACTCTCCTATCTTTTCAAAATTAGGAATGATTAAAGCTGAAGGGAATCTGCGATTTTCCCCCACCACTATTACCTGTTCTATATAAATAGATTCTTTAAATTTATTTTCCAGCACCTGAGGAGCAACATATTTTCCGCCCGCTGTTTTAAAGAACTCTTTTTTCCTGTCCGTTATAGCTAAAAAACCACCTTCAAGCGTACCTATATCTCCTGTATGGAACCATCCATCGGTAATAGACTCTTCTGTAGCATCAGGACGCTTATAATAGCCTTTCATAAGACTAGGTCCTTTACAAAGAATTTCTCCGTCTTCTGCTATTTTTACTTCCACATTGAACAATGGCTTTCCAACGGTTCCAAATTTGATTTCTCCTTTTCTTGGTCCATTCACCGCAATTACCGGCGAAGTCTCCGTTAAGCCATAGCCTTCCAGTACTTTTATTCCAGCTCCCCAGAAAACCCTTGCCAAGCGTTCCTGCAATGCAGCACCGCCCGAAACAATTAACATCACCTCACCCCCCAAAGCTTCTCTCCACTTACTAAATATAAGTTTTCGTGCCAACTTCAGCTGTGTTTCATACCACCAGCCGTTTGCACCGTCCACTTCATATTTTAAACCCAGGTTTAACGCCCAAAAGAATAGTGATTTTTTTATCCCGGTAAGCTCATGTCCTTTACTTACAATTTTATCATAAACCTTTTCCAATAGTCGGGGTACCGTAGTAAAGCAATGAGGTTTTACCTCTGTCAGGTTTTGAACTATGGTATCCAAACTCTCTGCATAATAAACCGAAACACCCAAATAAAAATACATATAAACCACCATACGCTCGAAAATGTGCGAAAGCGGCAAAAAACTTAAAGCTCTTTTGACTCCATCGGGGTAAAGTTTCGACGAAGCCTCTATATTACTCAACAAGTTTTTATGAGTAAGCATCACTCCTTTAGGTGTGCCCGTAGTTCCTGAGGTATAAATCAAGGTCAGCAGATCATCTCCTCCTATTTTAGAACGATAATCGTCCAAATTAACATTAGCGGTATCAATACCTTCAGTAATCTCCAACCAGTGCGGAACTCCCTCCACTACATCAAAAGTATATATAGCAATATCATACTCTGCAGCCTCCGCTATCTTACTTACCTTATCATGCAGGTCCTTGTTAGAAACAAAAATGACCTTCACTTCTGCATCTTTCAAAATAAACTGGATATCTGTTTCTGCTAAAGTAGGATACATGGGCACTTGTGTTGCCCCAATTTGCATGATCCCAAAATCACAGAAATTCCACTCAGGTCTATTATCCGACATAATAGCAACCTTATCTCCCTTTTGTATACCTCGTTTAATTAACCCCCTACTGACCTGATCGGATATGCGTATAAAATCGTTAATATTATAATTGGCCCACTTTCCGTTGACCTTATATGCCAGTACATCTTTGTACTGATAGTTAGCTTTATTATATGAAAGCAGATCGAATACTCTGGTTATTTCTTGCATACGATTATTTTTATGATGCTTGTATCAAAATAAGAATTTCACCTTTCAAATCAAAATAATAGATAATATTACTTCCTCCTGAATTATTCCTTTAAAAAAGGAATAAACCTGATTATTTAACGTTTTAGAGAAATATTAGTTTTTTTTATTTCTATACTTGCACTCGTTTCTGCAGGATAAACTGCAACATAATAAAATAATAAATGAGAAGATTTTTTTTGGTTACAACATTTTTACTCACGCTGTTTTTTTCACAGGGTAAAGCACAAGATTACACATACGGACTGGGATTACGCTTTGGAGGTTACGAGAATGGTATCTCTGGTAAATATTACATTAATGAAGACACCGCTTATGAAGGGATTTTGGGATTTAGACCCGGAGTAGTTGTACTTACCGGATTTTATCAAAAATACGCTCCTGCCTTTGAAGTACAGGATTTAAGATGGTTTTTTGGATTAGGAGCCCATATAGGTGGAATAAGCGACAGACAATACAAGCGCTTTACCGGAAATGACGATAAAATTTATAATAATGGATTATTACTAGGTGCCGATGCCATGATTGGACTTGAATGGCTGATTCCTGCTGCACCAATTACATTGGGGGTGGACTTACATCCAAGATTAGAATTGGCAAAAGGCCCTTTTCTGGATCTTGAACCTGCTATCTCTATAAGATACGTTTTTTAAGAAACTATGGGGTTGTATCAAAAGAACCTTGTCATCCCGAATGCAGTCGGAAGATCTCTTTCATAAGCACTTAAGAAAGAGATTTCTCTTCACTGTAACCATCGAAATGACACCGTTTTTATTGTCGATACAGCCCCATTTTAACATCCTTACTTCACTTTCACCCTACCTACACTTTATTTATTTTTACAGACTTACTTCAATGTAATCTGACGCTTTATACTCTCTTCCAAGGATATGATAGTTTCTGTACGTTGTATTCCTGGAATTGCCTGAATATGGTCGTTTAGTACTAATCTAAGGTGCGAGGTATCTCTACAGATTACCTTAGCAAACATAGAATATGCCCCGGTACAATAATGCAGTTCTACAATTTCCTTAACCTCTTTCAGTTTCTCTACCGCTTCGTTATAAGTTGACCCTTTCTCCAAAAATATTCCCAGAAAAGCACAAATATCATATCCCACTTTTTGCGGATCAATAATCAGATTAGATCCTTTGATAATTCCCATATCCTGCATTTTTTTCATGCGGACATGGATTGTACCGCCAGAAACTATCAATTCTTTAGCTATTTCTGTATACGCAGTAGTGGCATCATTCATCAGAATGGAAAGTATCTCTATATCCAGATTATCAATTTCTAAATTTGAACGCGATTTATCAACCATATTTTTGTCATTCATTAATCCATAGCAATATTAAATAAAAAAATAATAAAAATTAAAATATATTATTGAAATATTTGCAAAATTTATGATTCCGCCGTACTTTTGTATTGTACAATAATCAAAGGGGCGAGCTCTAAGATATTTGACAAACAATAATATACACTGTAGGGTGGTGAAATTGGCAGACACACCTCCTTGTCTCGGTGGCGAAGAGTTTGGGAAATAGCCGTAAGGTAAAATAACCACTTCTTGTAGGTTCGACTCCTACCCCTACAGCCCTTTCGTTTAATTTAGGTTTATAATTGGTTAGTTTAAGCTCCACTCTCCCCGTTTGGAGCTTAACTTTTTTATAGACAATTGGTTACAAATTAAAAACACTTCCTGGCTGTCAGTCGAATTTGATACTCAACAACGTTAAAAAGAGTAATTTCATGCAATTTGATACTCAAATTGATACTCATTATTTCACATCAAAATAGTGTAATTATAACGACGACCTTACATATGAAGATGACAATGAAAAAATCTTACGTGATTTCCAAAAATCATATTTTGATAACGATACACTTTTGAATTTCTCAAAATTAGTGTATGAGGAAATAAATAGCTTATTTAAAAAATATGGCGAAATTGAATATAAAGAAAAATGGGTCGAATATGACTTTCCTCTTGAAAAAATGGAAGAGCTAGAAAAACTTATAAAAAGCTACACATAACAACAGGTTTAAAAAATTGCGGGTAAAGTGCTATTACTTCTTTCGCTACTTTTTATGAAATTTAGTGTGGGTTGACAGAGGTTCTGCAAGTAATTTCGCAATTTCTTAAATCCGCAACACGTTAACTTATTAAAAGCCATTATGAGGACTATAAGATTGCAAAAGTAAGACCAAGCTAATCTAGTTTCTTTGTAACTCTTCTTATTTTTAAAGGCTATACCATTACTATTATCAACGAAAAAGAAATCATTAATTATTCCTAATGATTCTAAAGCAAAAACAACTCCATATATTTTTTGTACTTTTGATTAAGGATTAAATTTCACAAGATGGATATTCAAAGCAGAAAAATAGAATTCATTCAAGACTTCCTAAAGTTAGAGAGTGAAGAAGCAATTATTCAATTGGAAAAGCTTTTGAGAAAAAGTCAGAAAGTTGAAAAAGAGAATAGCCTTAAGCCATTTACTGTTAAAGAATTAGAAGAAAGAATTTCAAAATCTGAAGATAATTTCATGAATAATAAATATAAAACAAGTGCTGAACTCTTAGCAAAATACTAATTGTGAAATATAGAGTTATTTGGTCTGAGTTTTCAGAAAAGCAAGTTGATGGCATTTTTGAATATTATAAAGAGAATGCAAATATTAAAGTTGCGAGTAAGATAATAAAAGAGCTTATCTCCTCTCCAGATAAACTAATAAAGAATCCTGAAATTGGAGCCAAGGAAATCTTATTAGAAACCAAAGAAGCTGAATTCCGATATATCATTTACACCAACTACAAAATAATCTATACGATAGATAAACAGAATTATCAAATAAAGATTTACGATGTTTTTGACACTCGTCAAAACCCTGTTAAAATAGAAAGAGAGAAATAAAATCACTGCTACTATCCACGGAAAGAAATCATCAATCATTCCATCCAATTTAAGCTTGTGGTCTGAACACGTTTTCCTATATTTATTAATAATTATTGAAAGGGTATCGCTCCCTTACATTTTATAAAACTTATTTATGAGAGTGTTTCTATTATTAACCTCTATTACTCTAATATTTTCTTGCAAGGGTAAAATTGGTGATTGGGAAGTTTATAAAGATAGATATAATATAAGCTCAATTTCCTTTCCAAATCTTCCGGCTGAACGAATAGATACCACAACTAATAGCTTAGTTAATTACACTATGTTAAGTACATTAGACAGTATTGACACGAGTCCATCTGTTTTTGCTAAACATATTTTATACCCTGTAAACATCGCTGAACTTGATTTATTTACTATAAAAAAAGATTCTAACAGATTGAACAGTTTATTTATGAAAATGATAGATGGAGCACTTAATCAATCAAACAGTATCTTAAAATCTAAAGATTTTTTTATATATCCTGAACCTGGGGTTAAGTTTGTTACCATTGACCAAACAAACAGTATGAAGACTGTGTCCAGAATAATTATATTTGACAATTTAGTTATAAACACAAATGCTACCGGGAAGAGTGACATTTTCGATGAAGAAACAGAAGTTAAATTTTTCAATTCTTTAAAGATCAACAGAGATAAGAGTGATAGGAAATAAAAAAACATTAACCCTTGTAGTAACATAAACTGAATGAATAAAGGGGAGTGTAACGCGAACTGTGTCATTCCAAAATTAACGCCTCTCAAAATCCTCTATTTTCCTGAAGGATTCTTTCACCAAATTTAATAAATAGTTGAGAGAATG
>NZ_JBHUDG010000046.1:0-83845 GCF_042678145.1 Pseudopedobacter beijingensis
TATAGCTTCCTTTTTAAAGGATTCAAAATCAAAATCGTATTGTGTTGCCATATTTATGTCGATAGTTTAAAGTTACACTATTGACACAGTTCGTGAAACACCCTCAAATCCTTTTGATACAGCCCCAAAACTTTCTGGTTTTTATTTCATTTTCTTATTAAAAGCATATCCCAGGGAAACCATCAAACCTTTATTGTAAATTTTGATATTATTGTTTTTAGTATCTTCATTACCATAGCTATTGGCATATTGAAAAAGATCTGTAAAACCGTGGATATATCTTGCACCTACGGATAATCCCGTCCCAAACTGGTATTCTATTCCGGTATTTATACCAAAATCAAATTTTTGCAAGTATAAGCTTTCAGATTCATCATTTGCCGGATCTCCGAATATACTCTTGTCTTTAAAATAATTTCCATCATCGTCTTTCCTGTTTACATTGGCATTCAATAGGGCACTTAAATAAGGACCGGCATATATTTGCAATCCATAGAAATGAAAGGTTAGATTTACAGGAACTAAATCAATATACTGACGCTTTAGTTTGGAAGCATAATCACCGTTAACGGCATCTGTAAGTTGTACACCGGTATTCCTTTGGTTGAACTCTATTTCATGATTTAAACCAAAATATTTTCCTAATCGGGTATTGGCAAACGCGCCAATATTAAACCCTTGTTCGGCAGTGGTTTTATCATCTGCAAAAATGTAATCTATTTCTTTGCCATAGAGGTCAAAAGAGTTGATACCTGCTTTTATTCCCCAGGTAACTTTGCCGATCTCTGAATTTGTTTGTGCATAGGAAGCCATGCAGATTAGAGCATGGATTATAAATATATAAAGTGATTTTTTCATTTTTCTGTGACTTAGAAGTTAACATCCCATATTCCGGCGGCTCTTTCAAGCTCTACTAATGCGGCCGCATGATTGTAAAGAACCTGATAATAATTTTGCTGAACTTCGTTATAAGTTCTTTGTGCGTCTAATACTTCTAATAGAGAGGTTTCTCCACGCTGATAGCTATATGTTTTTCCATCCAGAATAGATTTAGCCTCGTCTAATAAACCAGAGTTAAACTGTTTTACCTGCTTTTGTGCAGCTAAATACCCTGAATATGCCTGTCGCACTTCTGTATGAATTTCCAGTTCAGCCTGTTTATATTCAAACTCGGTCTGTAACATTCCGTATTGTGCTGCTTTAAGTTCTCCGGGTTTATTATTAGAAAACTTAAGCGGAATACTAATACCTGCATTTATGGTAGAGGTGGACGGGGTTGGGGCGATGGCATTACGAACGTAGGATACATTTTCCATTCCTAACGTTAAACCTAAATCTATTGCCCGGTTTGCTTTAGCAAGAGACAGGGTACTTTTAGATACGTTTTTGTTTTGCAATGCAGCTTTTAGATCTGCTCTGTTATTTTGTGCTTCTACCAAAAGCTGTTGTAAAGAGAAATTACGCTCAAAACCTTTGAAATTTCCTTTTGGACAGACCAATGTATCGGTTTGTATTTCACCTAACAATAATGATAAATTCATCAAAGATGTCTCCCAATCAGACTGTGCGGCATATACCTCATTTAGCATGGTACCTGCTTCCAGTTTGCTTTGTCGCGCATCTACCTGAGAGATGGTGCCCAGCTTGTAACGCATGCTATCAGACGCAGCTAGCTGTTTCATCTGTAAATAGGAGTTGTGCTGTACATCTAGCAAAAGACGATGCTGCATACCTGTTAGAAAAGCCAGCGTTGCATCGGCACGTAAATTCCTGAAATAATCTTCGAGTAAAAAACTGGTTAATTTAGCTTCATTTCTGGCTAAATCTATTCTGGCTTTTCTTTTTCCTCCTAATTCCAATGTCCAGGTTAGTTCAGAATTAAAACCATAGCCCATATTCATTCTACGTTGTCCGTTATCTAACCAACCAAAAGCAAGTTCAGGGTCGGGGAAGATTTTAGCGGTTTCTATTTCGGCTTCTGCAATGCTTACATTGAACTTTTCTGCAGAATATGCGATGTTGTTTTTACCTACCAGATTAATATAAGTAGCGTAGTCTAAATCCCTTTTATTGAATATAGTATCTATTTGCTGAGCATGCGCTTGATACGATATACTCAACAACATTAAACCGAAGAATAATTTTAAATATCTTTTCATCTTAACTGGTTTGATCTTCTTGTTTTTCATTAAAGTTTTTGCCCCATTTTTTCTCAATCATATAATAAAGGGCAGGGAGGGCAAACAAAGTTATAACCGTTGAAAATAGTAGTCCATAAACGATTACTGTGGCAAGTGGTCGCTGTACGTCTGAACCTATACCGGTAGCAAGCGAGGCAGGGAACAAGCCTAATATGGCAACTGTTGCTGTCATTAATACTGGTCGGAAACGATGTTGTGCACCTTCAAGAACTGCTTTTAATAAATCGTATCCTTTTTTTCTTAATTCATTTATATGGGATATCATAATTACACCATTCTGAATAGCAACACCAAATAAGGCGATGAATCCTACTGCGGAAGATACATTGAGTGACATTCCACGAACGTTAAGGGCCAACATCCCTCCAAATAAGGCTAATGGAACAATACTCATTAATAAACCTGCCTGACGGAATGTGCCAAATGCTGCATATAGTAAAACGAACATGATACCCAGCGCTAAAGGAACAATAACAGATAGTCTGGAATAAGCTCTGTTTTGATTTTCGAATTGCCCGCCCCATTTAATGTGATAAGTATCATGATCATACTTAACATTCTTTTCTATAGCGTTTTGTGCATCATTAATTAAAGATTTAAGATCCCGGTTACGTACATTTAGCTTTACGGTTAAATGCCTTTTGTTCATTTCTCTTGTAATGGTACTTTCTCCGGTACTTAGCTTTACTTCTGCTACCTGAGACAGGGGTATTTTAGCTCCGGTCTCAGAAGTTAACATCAGGTTGGCTATTTTATCTGGTGTATTCCTGCTTTCTTCGTTATATCTACAGATAATATCATAGACTTTATTTCCGATAAATATTTGTGAAATAGCTTTACCACCTACGGCTATTTCTATTAATTCGGCAACATCAGAAACATTTAATCCGTATTGAGCTATTTTGTCTCTGTCTGAATGTATTTGTAGCTGTGGGAGAGGAGGTTCCTGATCTATAGCCAGATCTACTGCACCGGGTACCGTTTTTAAGGTGGTGATGACATCATCTGCAATTCTGCGTGTTTCTTTAAAATCGTCGCCATATATTTTGACTACCAGCTCGCTGTGTGCTCCGGATATTTTATCCATCACACCATCTATCATCGGTTGTGAAAAACCTACAGTAAATCCGGGAAGACTTTCGTATTCTTTTGCCAGTTCATCAATCAAATCGTATTTGGTTTTTCCTCTGGGCCATTCTTTATATGGCTTTATACCTACAGAAACTTCAAAATGCGATGCTGTCCAGGGATCTGTACCATCATCATTACGTCCGGCCTGTACCATAATGTAGGTAACCTCATCGTACTTCATGGTTCTTGCTCTCAGGGTATCACTCAGTTCTTTGGATTTTTCTACAGAAATACCCGGAGGCAATTGTACCTGTAACCAAATAGAACCTTCATCCAATGGTGGTAAGAAATCTTTTCCTACACGGATGGTTAATAATGTAGCTGCTGTCAGTATCAGAATTAGGGGAAGGAATACTTTTTTAGGTTTTCCCATAATCTTTTCTATTCTGTTATGGTACGTAGTGCTTAGTTTTTCAAGCCATTTATTATGGTATATTTTCTGGGGTTTACGATAAATTACATAAGCCAGTCCGGGAATTAATAACAAGGCCACACATAAGGCGCCAAACAACGCGTAACCTACAGTAAAAGCCATTGGTGTAAACAATTTCTTTTCTACTCTTTCAAAAGCAAATAGGGGTAAATAAGCTGTTATGATAATAATTGTGGCAAAAAACACAGGTTTTGCTACTTCGGCAGCTCTTTGTGCGATGGTTTTTTCTTCCAATTCTTCGTCAGGCGAATCTTCTCTTTTCTTGAGAATGGTTTCCATCATTACAATAGCGCCATCTACTATAATACCAAAATCTATAGCGCCTAAAGAGAGCAGGTTAGCCGGAATATTGGTAAAATGCATCAATATAAATGCTATCAGCAATGAAATTGGAATAGTGATGGCAACCAATAACGCCCCACGCCAGCTTCCCAAAAACACAATAAGCACCACAATAACCAATGCCATTCCTTCTAAAAGTGTATGTGATACTGTATTAAGTGTGGTGTCTACCAGATCTGTCCGGTCTAAAAATGTATGGATGTTTACACCTTCGGGTAAGCCACCCTGGTTCAGTTCTTCTACAGCTTCGTGAATTCCACTTAATACATCAGAAGGGTTTTCTCCTTTTAACAAGAGTACAATACCTTGTATGCTTTCTGAGTAATCGCGGTTACGATCTGTGTAACCTAACACGCCTTTACGTTCCAGCATACCGTATTTTAACTGTCCCACATCATTCAGGAAAATAGGAACTCCATTTTCTGTTTTAACAACTATTTTTCCTAAATCGTCCAGGTTTTTCAATAGACCAATTCCGCGAATGACATAACCTAGTTCGCCTCTGGGCAATACGCTTCCACCTGCGTTTACATTGTTTTTTTCTACTGTTTCTATAACGTCTCCTAAAGAGAGTTTATATTTTTCCAGCTTATGCGGATCTAATTCTATTTGAAACTGAGTGGTTATTCCGCCAAAGTTTGTAACGTCTGCTACACCAGAAACTTGTTTTATTCGTGGAATAATAGTGAAATTCTGTAAATCGGTAAGCTCACGTAAATCATGATTATCGCTTTCTATAATATAACGATATATTTCTCCGGTGGGCGATGTTAACGGATCTAAACCGGGTTGTGCTCCGTACGGAAGTTCAACTTCGTTAAGTCTTTCCTGAATACGCGTTCTAGCCCAATAATCATCTACACCATCTTCAAAAACAATGGTTATCATAGATAGACCGAAGGTACTTTTACTACGCATTACATGCATTCCAGGTAAACCGTTAAGCTCTCTTTCTATAGGAATGGTTATCTGTTGTTCAACTTCTTCTGCCGCCAGACCAGGAACCTGGGTTACTACTTGTGAGGTAACATCGGCAATGTCCGGGTATGCTTCTATAAACAGCTGCTTCCATGAATAATATCCAAAAAACGCTATCAGTACAAATAAAGTGACCATTACCCAGCGCTTCTGAACGCTTGTTTGTATCAGTTTGTTCATGTCAGATTCTTATATAGAGTTTATTAATGGGGATAATAGCGTTATTTCTCTATTTCCCGTGTTTAACTCTTTTACTTTAATTTTTTATTTAATTCTCTATTTCATTTCCAGAAGAAAGATTCCTCCTTCGCTGACAATAACATCCTGAGGATTTAAGCCGGATGTTACCAAAACTTTATCTTCATTCAGCGTCATCTGTGTTTCTATCTTACGTTTCAGATATTGGTCTTTACCTGCCTGTACATATACAAACTGGGCATCGTCCATTTGCTGAATGGCTTTTAAAGGAACAAGAATACCCGATGCCGGATTGTCTATAAAACGTACAGAAACATACATACCCGGTTTAAGATCGTGTTTGCTGTTATCACATTCTATTAAAACCTGTACGCTTCTGGTTTCTTCATCCACAATTTCGTTAACGTGGTAAACTTTACCTTTAATAATTTTGCCGGGTAATGCTGCTATGGTAACTTCTACATCTTTTTGTTCCTGAATAAAACGTATATCTTTTTCTTTTACCTGACCCACTATCCACACTTTAGATAACTCAGCTACTATAGCTAGAGGGGCTGCATCTTCTTTTAAATACTGACCTATAACTATATTGTTATCAACTATTTCTCCTTTTATGGGTGAAGTAACTATTAAAGGTTGCCCCAATACAGTTTTTGAGGGATCTATATTGAATATTTTTAAGGCTGCTGAAGCATTAGACAGTGCTGATTTTTTAGTTTCGAAATCTGTTTCTGCCTCTTCCAGTTCGCGTTGTACACCTACACCGTTTTTTAATAAATCTTTCTGTCTTTTAAGGTTTAGTTCTGCCTGACGGAATTCTTGTTTGGCATCAAAATATTCTTTTTGTGAATTGAAATAATCAGGGGAGCTGATTTCAAAAATAGGAGAGCCGGGCACTACCTTTTGTCCCAATCTGATATAAGATTTTAACACTCTTCCGGCAAATGGCGGAGCTATTTCTGCATAATTATTGGGTATGGATTTTACCGTTCCTACAGTGGTGATTTCTGATCTGAACTCCTGCTCTCCAATAGTAAAGAAAGATAGTCTTGATTTAATATTTGAATTTTCTGTCAAAACAATTGTATCTCCTTTTATGGAGTAGCTTGCGGAAACATTATGGTTCTCTTCATTTCTATTGGTACAGGAATAGAGAACAAACAAGCTTACCGAAAGCGATAACACTGTTTTTGCGGTGCTTCTGAAGTTTGCTGATTTGGTAATCATTACGTCTATATTTTTTTAGTTTAATTTTTATATGTAAAGGGTTGTTTTGTTTCTTTTTTCTAAAACAATGCAAAGGTGTAAATGTTCCTTTTCTTTAATGGTTAGAGAACAGATAGAAAAAAATTAGAATTTTATTAGAGCTATGTAGCATTATAAAGCTGACTGAGGTTTATAAGAAAATGAAAGCTACATAGAGGTTTGTAAGGGAGGGTATCAGACTGATTACTGATACACCTCCAGTACTTCTTTAACACTTCTCTAACACTTCTTTAGTCAATTGAATAGATACTTACAACCAGGTATTAAATTTCTTAATAAACCAGTTTTTAACAAACTGAGTAACCAGGCAATAAGAAAACAAAATACCTATTAACCATGGGAAATAACTTAATGGCAATGGTTGCAGTTTTAACGCAGTGGCAAAGGGCGAAAAAGGTAATGCTATGCCTATAACCATAATTAATGATGTAAAAGCAATTACCGGAGCTGTTGCCCAACTTTGTATAAATGGTATTTTTTTGGTCCGTATCATGTGTATGATTAAAGTTTGTGAGAGCAAACCTTCTACAAACCAACCACTCTGAAATAACGTTTGGTGTTCTGGTGAGTTTGCTTTAAACACAAAATACATGACAGCAAAAGTGGCAAAATCAAAAATAGAACTTATTGGGCCAATGTAAAGCATAAACTTAGATACACTTTGCGCATCCCATTTCTTTGGCTTCTCCAAAAAATCTTCATCCATTTTGTCCCATGGAATAGATATTTGTGATATATCATACAAAAGATTTTGTACCAATAGATGTACCGGGAGCATGGGTAAAAAGGGTAAGAACGCACTGGCACCTAACATACTAAACATGTTACCGAAATTACTACTGGCAGTCATTTTAATATATTTGATGATATTACCAAAAGTTCGTCGGCCATAAATAACTCCTTTCCGCAGTACCAGCAGATCTTTTTCTAACAGAATGATATCTGCACTTTCTTTAGCAATATCAACGGCTGTATCTACACTAATGCCTACATCAGATTCTTTAAGTGCGGCTGCATCATTAATCCCATCGCCCATAAACCCTACGGTATGTCCTTTACTTCTTAAAGCCTTTACCACACGTACTTTTTGCATAGGATTAAGCTTAGCAAAGACAGATACGGTATCTATTTTTTCCAATAGACTGGTTTCTGACATAGTTTCCAGCTCACTACCATTTATAATATGCTGAACAGGTACACCCACATCCTGACATATTTTTCTGGCTACTATTTCATTATCTCCGGTTAACACTTTTATGCCCACACCTAATTTCTGTAAAGCTTCTATAGCGGGTTGTGCCGATGGTTTCGCCGGATCCAGAAAACCGATAAAACCTGTTAAGGTCATATCTTTTTCGTCTTCTATAGAGTAGGTGAGTGGATGTTTGGCGTCGAATTCCTTAATAGCTACCAGTAAAACCCGCAAACCTTCTTCATTCATTTTTCTTGATGTTCTATGTACAATTTTCCGCATAGTATCATCTATTGGTACAATTGTATCATTTTCTATATGAAGTTCTCTGTTATCGCCAGGCTCAAAAGTACTGCTACACAGTTCTAACATTTCTTCAACGGCACCTTTACAGATTAAGAGATGTTTTCCATTGTGCATTTTTAAAATAACGGACATTCGGCGACGTTGAAAATCGAAAGGGATTTCGTCTATTTTGATATATTGCTCTTCTACTTTAAGGTAATCATGTAGTTCTACATGTTCTAAAACCGCTTTATCCATCAGATTTTTTAGTCCCGTTTGGTGGAAACTATTGAGGTATGCCCATTTTAAAACCTCGTCATCTTCAACACCAAAGACATTGAGATGTTTTTCCAATACAATTTTATCTAATGTGAGGGTTCCGGTTTTATCGGTACACAAAATATCCATGGCCCCTATATTCTGTATGGAGTTTAGACGTTTTACTATAACCTTTCTTTTACTCATATTTACAGCACCTTTTGCCAGATTGGTTGTTACAATCATAGGCAACATTTCGGGTGTTAAACCTACCGCAACGGCAATGGCAAACATTAATGCTTCTAACCAATCGTTTTTTACTATTCCGTTGATTAAAAATATAATAGGCACCATAACCAGCATAAAACGTATAAGTAAAAAACTTACTTTATTAATACCTTTATCAAAAGCTGTTTCCGGGCGTTCGCCGGTTATAGATTTACTGATACTACCGAAATAAGTGTAACTTCCTGTTGCTACAATAATTGCTGTTGCCGAACCGCTTATGACATTGGTGCCCATAAAACAGAGATTATTAAGCTCTACAACCTGCATTTTGTCGGCATTTCTTATAGGTAGATAGTTTTTTTCTACGGGGAGGGCTTCTCCGGTAAGCATACTTTCATTAATGAAAAGATCTTTGCTATGCATAATCCTGCAATCTGCCGGAATCATGTCTCCAGCCGAAAGGAAGATAATATCTCCGGGAACGAGTTCACTAATTGGAATTTCTTTATACCCTTTAAACTTTCTTAATACGGTAGCAGTTGTTTTAACCATACTCTTCAGTTGGTCGGCTGCTTTATTACTACGGAATTCCTGTATAAAACGTAATAATACACTAATAATAACCATAATAGAGATTACTATTACGGTTTTAAAATCTCTGTCTTCTACAGATGGCAGCCACACATCTATGATAAATGAAATAATAGCGATTACCAGTAGGATATATATAAAGGGATTGGCAAATGCTTTGAGCAATTGTAAATACCATGCCGGTGCTTTCTGGTGTTGTATCTCGTTAAAACCAAATTTTGCCCGACGCTCGTCTGCCGTTATTTTTGTAATACCTTCTTCGCTGCTCTCGAGCATTGCATAGACAAATTTATCATCCTGTCTGGATGCATTTTGCAGTTTGGTTATTGTCCCTACATTCATTCCGCTTGAGCTGATTACAGAATGAAAAGGGTTTCTGATTTTGTCTTTTAACTTCATCTCGGTATATTATTTAAAGCTAATACAGCTGGTTATTTATTCCGGTTCTTATAAATCATCTGACTGTGTGCCTATTATTTCCCAGCTTACTTTTACTACTTTTTCTTCTATAGTTAAGCGACTGGCTACACGTTCTATTAAACTGTCTTGCGGGGTTGCAGCCTTAATAACAGCAGTGATAATCACAGTAGCCATATCTTCGCTGTCATCACTGGATAAGGATTTTAACAGTAACCTTTCATCGTTACCCAACATCTGCATTAATAAAACCCTAACATGGTTTTCTATATCGGGTTTACATTTAATTTTAAAAAGATAATCTGTCTGTGCTGTTGCTGGTTTTAGATGTGCTATTTTGTTTAAGGAATTACCTAATGGTCTCAAAACAATATGAGTAAGCATAATGGCTAAGGTAACTATACCTGCCTGAGGAAAAAGTCCCATGCCACATAAAGCACCTACAGCCGCAGAACACCAAATAGTTGCTGCCGTATTTAAGCCCTGCACATTCAGTCCGTCTTTCATAATTACACCTGCTCCAAGGAAACCAATTCCGCTCACTATATAAGAGGCAATTCTTCCGGTAGCATCTCCACCAATCTCTATAGAAAGCAAAATAAAAGCAGTAGCGCCCAAAGCAACCAGGGTATTGGTTCTTAAACCAGCATTTCTTTGTCGCCAGTGTCTTTCAATACCTATTGCGGCACCCAACAACAAAGCAGTTAAAAGTCTAATTGCAAAATCTAATACTCCCATAGCTGTACACTTTTTAAGTTTTAACTTCTTGTGGTGCACAAAGGTCGGGACTATGTTTTCTAAAGCAGGTTAGAGGACCTACAGAAAAAAATTAGAATTTTATTAGAGAGGTATAAGAATAGAGATTATATATGCGGTAATTCTATACTAAATGCAGTGCCTTTTTCTGGTTTCGAAAGTACACTGATATGACCATAATGCAGGTCTATAATTTTTTTGGTTAAAGATAGACCAATACCATTTCCGTCTGCAAAGTTTTTGTTTTTCCCTCTATAAAAAGGAGTGAAAATATTGGAAAGTTCTTCTTCGGAAATACCTATTCCATTGTCGGAGAATTTAATCAGGATATTGTTATTTGAGAAGGCTATTGATGCCACACTTTGTTTATCTTCCGAGAACTTACAGCCGTTTTCAAACAGATTTACAAAAGCTACTTTCAGGAGATACTCATTTCCGTTGACAGAAATTTCATCATCATCCTCAAAGTCGTTTTCAAAATGGATATCTGCTTTATAGTTTGGATTAGACTGTTGTACCTGTTGCAGTGCATCTAACAATATTTCATCTATTCGCACAGCTTTAAAAGCAATTTCAGAAGGGTCGTAACTTGCCTTTGCCAGATCTAACAAACTGTTAAATAATCGGGAAAGCTTTTTAGCATCGTCCAAAGCATTATTTAAAGCTTGCTTGTATTCTTCAATGCTTCTTTCCTTTGTTGCAGACAATTCGAGTTCCGTAATTAGTGCTGCTAAAGGTGTACGCAGTTCGTGAGAAATATTGGAAACAAAGTGTTTTTGTGCATCAAAAGAGTTTTCTAAACGATCCAGCATTTTATTAAAGGTATTTGCCAGTTCCGAAAGTTCATCTTTACTATCGCTGCTTTCTAAACGTAAATCCAGATTTGTAGCAGAAATACTCCTTGCTTTCTTGGTCATTTTTTGTACCGGATCGAATGCTTTTATTGAAAAAAAACGTCCTGCAAAATAGATAAAGATTATGGATATGATAAATACAATAACAATGGTTTTTAACAGGTTATCTAGTTTATTGTACCCGTACTGATCGTATGCTGCTGCCGTAATTATATATTCTTTGTCCTGATATTTATAAAGTATTCCTATAACCTGCCATTGATCCTGATAAAAATCAATTTCTCCTTTTAACTTGATGGCAGAAAACATATCTGATGTTTCTTTTACAAAATCTATGTCAACGGCATCATGATATAATAGGTGATAATTGGTATCGTAAATAGCGACTTCAACCTCGTTTAATATTTTTCTGTTATTATGATAAATTTCCTGTAACGTGTTCTTATCTACCTGGGCATTCAAAAAAACATTCGCTTTAGTATAAGCTTCCTTTCTTAATAGAGCATAAAATTCCTTCTCTCTGTTTTCTTTGGCCGAATAATATACCACAAAGGCAAAAGCCAATAAAATAGTAGCTGTTACTAAAGTAAATAGGAGAGTGAGGCGGGTTTTAATTTTCACGTTTTGGATATATAACCAGTTAAACCATCAACAATATGCTATTTTAAGATTCAGATTTCAAAATAAAACCCATTCCAGATTTTGTATGAATCAGTTTTTTAGCGTAGTCCTTATCTATTTTTTTGCGTAAATAATTTACGTAAACATTCAGGAAATTTGTTCCGGTATCAAAATGTGTATCCCAAACTTTATCTGCTATTTCTACCCGAGACAATACCCGTTCAGGATTTTGCAGCATATATTGCAATAATTTAAACTCTTTTGGCGTAAGACTGATTTCTTCTGTACCCCGTTTAACAATTTTTGTATGCAGATTCATTTCCAAATCGGCATATCGAAGAATAAAACCCACATTATTGGTGCTTTTAGTATTTCGTTTTAGTAAAGCTCTGATACGTACCAAAAGCTCTCTCATTTCAAACGGCTTTACCAAATAATCGTCTGCACCTGCATCAAACCCTTCAATTTTATCATCTGTTGTCCCCAAAGCAGTTAACATAATAATAGGAATGTCTGGCTTTGCCTGCCTGATTTGTTTACACAGGTCAATTCCATCCATTTTGGGTAAAATAATATCTGTAATAATCAGGTCGTAATCATTTTGTAAAGCTAATTTCTTAGCTGATAAACCATCATAAGCTAATGTTAAGGAAAATCCATATTCTTCTAAACCTCTCTGTATAAGCTCTGATACGCGTAAATCATCCTCAACTAACAAAATATTATTCATAACTGTAAAGTTAAAAACATTCTCGGGAAGGATAGGGGGGATAGCCTAAAAATCACTAATTTTAAGTTTATGAACAAATCAGACGATGTAATATCTTCATTTATAACATCACTTCCTGAAGTTAATAAAGTTCCTCATTTTAAAAAAAATGCATTTAAAGTCAGGAAGAAAATATTTGCAACTTTAGATGAAGAATTACAGCAAATCAACTTAAAGCTTACTGAAATAGAGCAAGATGTATTTAAGTTAGTTAATACAAAGGCTATTTATGCAGTAAAAAATAAATGGGGAAAGCAGGGATGGACTATATTTCAAATAAATGAGCTGGAAATGAGTATCTTGAAAGAAGCAATTATTAATGCTTATTGCAATGTTGCTCCCAAAAAATTATTGGAACAAAGAGGTATCCAGAAATATGTAGATAGCTGATCTTGAAAAATAATTCTAATTATTTTTACCTTTAGAAATACTAAATAAAATGAGTTATGAAAGGAGACAGAAAACTCTCAGCCTCAGAAAAAAATCAACTTATTGATACTTTAAAGCAACGTTTTGACAAATATACTGAACGACATACTAATATAAAATGGACTGAGGTTTTAGCCATACTTGAAAATAAGGAAGAAAAGTTATGGTCTTTATATAAAATGGAAGAAACAGGAGGGGAGCCCGATGTTGTTGGGCAGGATGTAAAAAGTGGAGAATTTATATTTATAGATTGCTCGGCGGAAAGCCCTAAAGAACGAAGAAGTATTTGTTACGATAGGGAAGCATTAGATGCCAGAAAACAGCATAAACCAGCCAATAGCGCTGTAGATATAGCTGGTGAGTTTGGAGTCGAACTTTTAACTGAAGAACAATACCATGAATTGCAAAAATTAGGAAAATTTGATCTCAAAACTTCCAGCTGGATAAAAACACCGGATGCCATTAGAAAGTTAGGCGGTGCGTTATTCTGTGATCGTAGATACGATCATGTTTTTACATACCATAACGGTGCCGATTCTTATTATGCTGCTCGAGGTTTTAGAGCTATTTTAAAGGTTTGAAAATGATAGAATTCAGGATAATCCTTTATGATTATTCTGAATTCTTTAAAATGATAGCTTTATAATTCTATCTATTTTTTCTTTGCTCATATTGGAAGAAGATTCCTTATATAATTCGTATTTAAGCAGAGAAACGATAGCAAAAAAATCCGTAGTAAGCACAGAATAATATTTTTCTAAATCTCTAATAGCATTTTCATCTATAGATTTTACCATTTTACTTTCCTGCATCAGATTTCCAACGTAATCCAATATTTTCTCAAATGTTTCTGCCGAAGTATGCATCTGTAAATAACCAAATTCAAAAAGAAGATCATGTAAATTATGAACTTCATTTTCTCTAACTTTATCTTTTGTAAGGTGCAACGCTAAAGAATCTTTTTGTAAAATAGTATTTAGCTTATTCAAAAACTCGAAATAAACTTCTTGTTTTTTCTCAAATACCATAATATGGCGTTCTCTGGTTTCTTCGCTTTTAGTTTGTCCCTGTAATAAAAGTACCGTAATAATTGCGGTAATTACTACGCCTAATAAAGTACCAAAAAACTGACCGGGTAAAGATGCTAGTTCAAAGATTTCGAAAGTAACCGCAGTTATCAAAAAAACAATGGTAAAACTAATAATGCCAACCCTTGACCAATTTACTTTTTTTATCATAGCAGATGATTGTAATGCAGTTCCAAATAACGGTTATTTATTTTAAATAACGAAGCTAACGATAAAGTTATAGATTTAATATATTTAAGTCTTATAATTTACATTATGTTAAGTAATAATTTTAACACACTACTCTTTCTATAACTCTAGCTTTAACTTCTTATTGTAATGCGGATAAGATCTTCTTGTGATCTCCTACAATCCAAACCAAATCATTTTCGTCAAATATCCAGTTAGATTCCGGATTAACAATTCTTTGTCCGTTACGTTCAATGCCGACAACAATGCCTTCGGCAATATCTCGTAAATTAGATTCTTTTAATGATCTGCCATATAAATACGAATCTTTTTGAACTAGTATTTTTTCAAGACTTGGTTTGTAAAGACTATCAGATTCACCAACTGATTTTTCCGGACGTAAAATGGAGTTTATTTTCTTAATCTGAGTATCTGTACCAATAATATATAATTTATCTCCGGGATAAATTATGGTATCTCTGGCCGGTAAATGAATATTTAAATCGCCACGACTTATAGATGCCACATTAATACCAGCTCTTTCCCGCCACTTCAACTCTTCTAAAGTTTTACCTACTACAGACGATTCGGGTTTAACTACTATTTCTGTAAAATGCGCATCCCAGGGCGCTAACATAGGTGTTTCTTTTTCCTCTACATCTACACCGTTTTTATTGAAATTAACGAGGAACCTCTCCTCTATTTTTATGTAATACTTTTTAATTTGCTTTCTAAATACGACTAAAGTTATTACAACTAATACAAATGCTATAATAGCGGCTTGTATAGATAATAAACTGTTTAACATTACAATTAATAAAGCTAAGGCTAATAAATGTCTAAAAGCTCTCATTACATAAACTATATTTCTATAGTTTTTATGCCTTGACAGTTTCTGAGCTTCTTCATCATATAAATTTCTGAAAGACAGAGCGTAAAAGAATGGTGACAAAGCTATTATAGTAATAAATATGGTGACAATAGCACCCCAAATTTTGCCTTCCGATTGTTCCTGGAAAAATGGATAGATATATTTAGTAGATAGAATAATAACCGCAATCGAAAATATAGTATGTATCACCGTATTGGTGATGTATTTCCGTAGAAAAACCCGCCAGTTACTTGTAGCAGAAACACTTTGTGTAGCTGCACTATACCTGGCTAAACTATCTTTCCATTTCTGCGGTAGCATAGCCACTACTTTATTAGAAAATGGAAAAGAGAATTTAATCATGTAAGGTGTTGTAAAGGTCGTAATGGCAGATACTGCAACCGTAATGGGGTAAAGAAAAGAACTGGTTACGCCTAAAGTCATCCCCAATGTTGCTATAATAAAGGAGAACTCTCCTATTTGCGCTAAACTTAATCCAGTTTGTATAGATGTTTTGAGTGTTTGCCCGGATAATAAGGCACCAAGTCCTGAACTAAACAATTTTCCAACTATGGTAATAATTAAAATAATTGTTACCGGAAACCAATATTCAACCAATATCTGTGGATCGATCAGCATACCTACCGAAACAAAAAATACTGCTCCAAATAAATCTTTAATAGGTGAAACCAGATGTTCTATTTTAATTCCCTGATTGGTTTCTGCTAAAATAGATCCCATAATAAAGGCACCTAATGCGGGAGAAAAACCAGCAGAAGAAGCTAAATAAACCATTAGTAAACAAAGGGATAGCGATATTATTAAAAGCATTTCATTACTTAATAAAGGTTTTAGCCTTTTTAGTAAGGTTGGAATAAAAAATATACCTCCTATGAACCATAAAGTCAGGAAAAAACCTAATTTCATAATAGAGAATAACATCTCTGTACCCTCAAATTGCTGACTAACCGCTAAGGTAGAAAGCAATACCAAAAGTACAATAGTCGCTAAGTCTTCTACTATTAATACACCAAAAACTAAACTGGCAAACTGTTGTCCTTTGATTCCTATTTCTTCAAATGCCCTGATTATAATGGTAGTAGACGAGACAGATAAGATAGCTCCCAAAAAAATACTATCCATTGACGACCAACCAAAAGCCTGCCCGGTAAAATATCCGATGAACAACATAATAATAATCTCGCTCATGGCCGAAACAGATGCAGAGCCACCTACTTTCATCAGTTTTTTAAAACTGAACTCCAATCCAAGGCTAAATAACAGAATAATCACTCCAATTTCTGCCCAAACCTGTACGTTTTCTACTTCAACAATAGTAGGGAATAATTTAAAGTGCGGACCTACCAGAAAACCAGCCATCAAATACCCTAATACTACTGGCTGCTTTAAATATTTAAAAATTAAGGTTATAACAGCTGCTGCTCCGAGTATTAATCCTAAGTCTACTATTAAATTGGGTAAATGAATCATGTATAATGTTGATGTCTTTTGTTCTAAATATACAAAATTCAGGCTTTTGTGATAGTTAGCTGTTAGTTAATTTTAAAATATTTACAAAAAATAAATGATTGTAGTTTCTACTCCAACCTCATATTTAATAAAGAGCATAAAACAAAAAAGCTGACCTTATTCATAAAGTCAGCTTTATATAAAAAACTTAGGTAAGAAAATATTATGCTGAATTCCTGGCGGCATTAACTATCCCATAGATAGTTCTCATAGCCAGTTTAGTATAAATTTCTCTTTCTTTATCTGATAAATCAGTTTGTAAGCATTTAATTATTGCATAACGTTGAATAATAACCAGAGGTAAAACAATCTTCTCTCTGATAGAAATAGACATTTTATCGATAGGGTTTTTCTCCATTAATGTGTCACTATCTGATAAATCTAAGATCAACCCTTTCGTTAATTCAAATTCATTTTTCATTTGAGTCCAGAAAGCACCATAAGTTTCGTCATTTTCCAGATATTGTGTTAACCTGAAATCAGATTTACTCATAGACATCATGCAGTTATCTATTACAGTCTTAAAGAATCCAACGTTTTTGTAAAGTTCTTTAAGTTTTTTCCATTCGCCTCTTTCTTTAATAGCTTTTAATGCCGTACCTACTCCATAAAATCCAGGAATATTAAGTTTCACCTGACTCCATGAAGTTACAAAGCTGATTGCTCTAAGATCTTCCAGTTTAAGTTCAGAGTTTCCGTTACGTTTTACCGGACGGCTTCCAATATTAATCTGAGAAAGCATTTTCAAAGGGCTTTGGTTTTCCATAAATTTCAAGAACAATGGATGTTCTCTCAAATTAATGAAGTAATTATGGCTAACAGCTGCTAAATCAGCAAATAATGCTTCTTGTTCGCTGTCCATTGTATTTGACCCCTGTTTTTCTAATGCCGAATGTATTCCCGCATGTATCAGCTGCTCCATATTGTTTATAGAGCTTTCGAATGTACCGTAATAAGAACTAATAGTTTGCCCCTGTACAGTCATCTGAATTTGTTTGTTCGCTATATCTTTACCAAACGAAGCATAGAATTTATGCGTTTTACCTCCACCTCTTGCCGGAGGGCCTCCTCTCCCATCAAAAAATGCTAAATCTATATTGTGTTTGCGCGAAATGTCTGTTAGTGTATGTTTTGCATAATAAATGGAGTAGTTAGCCATTAAATAACCACCATCTTTTGTACTGTCAGAAAAACCAAGCATAATTACCTGTCTGTTCTTTCTTCTTTCCAGATGCGCTCTGTAAATTTTGTACGAGTACAAAATATCCATCACATCATGCGCATATTTAAGGTCGTCTATAGTTTCAAATAAAGGAACAAAATCTATATCCAACTCTTCCGGAGACCAACCGCTCCATAAAAACAGCTGTTTCAATTGTAAAATATCAGATGCTTTTTGGCAATTACTGATAATAAACCTGTGACAAGCTCTTTTTCCGTTAGTATGTTGTAGTTCTTTAATTAATCTGATAACATCCAGTGTATCCTGACTTAGGGAATTGAATGATTTATAGTCTGTAAAATTAGCTCTGGATAAGGGAAGTACTTTTATCTTTTCTTCTTCGCTAAGATCAAAATAGTTTTCCGGAACCTGTCCTTTTAACTCATCTGTAGAAATACATTCTTTAAAAGCCGTTCTTAAAACCCTGCTATCTTGTCTGATATCCAGCGATGCGAAATGACAACCAAAAAGTTTAACCTTCCAGCCTAAATCATCAACCAATTCAATAAATAAACCATCGTGGTTATTAATCAGAACATCTTTTATTTTACGAAGAATACCTAATAGTTCTTCTTTAATATTAGATAGCTCTATATTTTCTGAATTGAAAGCGTTGGCATAAAGAATACACTCCAAATCAGCCAGATGCTTTTCTGTACCAATAAACGTAATTCGTTTTTTAAGCTTTTTAAAATCCCGATAATAACATCTGAATAAGGTTTTTCTTAATGCCGATGAAACTTCTTTAGTAGTTTCTGCTGTAACATAAGGATTTCCGTCTCTATCACCACCTGGCCAAAAACCTAATTCTATTAAGCTGTGGTTGCCCAAATTTAGTTTAAAAACTTCTTCCAGTTTGTTATGTACATCAGAAGCTGTTTGGTATAAAATATTTTCCAAAAACCAGTTTAGGCTTAAAGCCTCATCTACCGGTGTTGGTTTTTCTTTATTAAAAAATGGAGTTTTACCTAATTGTTTCAACAATAGGTTTATAGAATTAACATCATTGTTTTTAATGGCAGCCGTAAGATCCGTCATTATCCCCAATATTGGTCCCGGATAAAATTGGGTTGGGTGTGCTGTTAATACTAAACGTAGTTTAAACTCTCTAAGACATTCCTGAATCCTTTTGTATAATGCTTCATCTTGTTGGGCATTATTCATCAGACTGCTTAAAGAACTGGTATCTGTATCTACTCTTATCTTAGAATAGGCCGCATCCTCTACTGCATCAAATAAAACCACCTGCCTTTCTATATATTGGATAAACCTGAAAAGCAAGTCAGTAATTTCCTTAGGATTTGTAAGTCCCATTTGATCATTAAAGAATGTTTCTATAATTTCATCTGGACTTAACTGATCTAAGATACCTTTCTCGCAATGTGCAAAGAAATAAGGTAGCGCCAAACCTGTATTTTTTACCTGATAAAACGGTAATGTTAGGAAAAGACTGTTGTAAAGGTCAAATTTTGTATTAACCTCATTCTTGAAAATTGTTTCTTTGGAATCTAGTCTCTGTTCGTGTATAAACATAATTGGGCGAAAATTACGTTAATCTTAACGATTATCAAAATTAATTATTAAAAAACTACAGGTTTGTGGGATGATTTTGACAAAAATCAATCTATCTGCCGTTTTTTGTCAAAAAATCACAATTAAGTATACTCTGCTTCAACCTATTATTAATAACTGGGAGACAAATTATTGATTATATACCTTTTCTTTAATAGCTTGGCGACAAACCTCTAAGTGACTAGCTTTTTATTTTATTAACCTAATCGTAAAAATTCCAACTTAAACCAAACCTTAAAAGAGAATATGGCATCGGATATCTATCAATAGTATAATATCCTTTAGAGAAAAGTCCCTTGTTGAGATAATCGTAACGTAAAAACAGATTTGCTCTTTTCCAATTGGTTCTCATCCAGGCATCTACTATAGGCCCGGTTCCAAACTGCGTATTGTCTTTATTATAAAATTGGCCAATTGCCGGAGCATAAGCATTAGCTGTATACTGCGAAAAATATTTTGCATCAAAGCCAAATTCCATTTTTAGCACTTTAAAAACGTCCTGATGCATATACAAACTATGGAAAGAATAAAATTCAGGTGTTCTTAATACCGATTCGAAATCTGTTTTTTGATAAACCAGATAATTTTCGAAGGTAAACTTGCCAAAATGAAAATCTTTACCAAATGTTAATTTTAACAGGTTAATATTTGATCCAAATTGAGCTGGATAAATATCATTATTAATCTCTGTAAAGTACATATAATTGCCTATCAGAAAATATTCGGCTTTGGCTTTTAAATGAAATTTCGGATTAACGTATGCAAAAGACAGATTTTGTGTTTTAGTTCTGTCAAAGTTTAAATTCCAACGATGATGATTACTAGTTTCTATCTCATAAATAAGAGCTGGACTCTGATTTTGAGAATAAGCACCTAAAAAAACACTACCTACATTGTTGCTAAGCTTTATTTCTGAGTTAGCCTGATAAAGAAAATCTCCTGCGTAAGGCCCTTGAAAAACCTGCTCCAATTTCAAATTCAGGTTTGCCCGCTGGTTTAAACCATAGGTAAGGTTACCTTTTAGCGTTAAATTCTGGAAGTTACGGCTATAGGTATACTCTCTGTAATTGTAATAATCCTGAACCAGACCTGCGTTAATCTTTAATTCGTTTTTAAGGAAAGAAAGCCGTTTACCCCGAAGATAGAAACTATAATTAAACTCATTTCTGAGATGGTTAAGCCGTGTGGAGTCTGAGGTTGAGTCCTGATAAATGTAATAATTCTTCAGCAAACCCGACTCATCCGGTCTTCCGTATCTGAAATAGTATTTCTGGGTATTGTAAGAAAAAGTATAGCTTACGCGTTGTGTAGGTAAAACCTCCTCATTATTCACCACGCTTTGTTTTCCAATATTAAAAAACTGCCTTATAAAAATGGTGTTGTTCCTAACATCATGGCGGGCATTATTACGCTGTCTGGAATCATACAAGCGGGTTTGCTCATATATTGGCTGAACATAAGTAGGCACAGTAAAAATAGAATCATTTAGAATAGAGCCATTTTCATTGCTTTTTATGGTATTAAATGTTGCGCTTGCCAGTAAGGTATAACGCTTATTTTTAGATTCGTACCAATTCCATATCGATGCATTCAGTATGTCCGATATTTGTCCGGCATAATATCCCTGACTCCCCTGTTTTGCATATTTAGCACCTACATTCCAGTTTGGTTTTATATTTTGGCTATGCAATGCATGAAACTTTTCTTCTTGTTTTCCTCCAAATGGCGATATATAATAAAGTTCAGTATACCTGGCTCTCGCCTGATAATACTTAACGTCCATTGGGCCCTCTATATACCTGTCAAAAAAATGCCGACCTAAATCAAAACCAATACTTTGACGAGGTTCAAAAAGCATAGGACGATAAGCCATGCCCATAACTCCAAGATTCATAGTAGGGCTATGCGGATCATTCAAAGGATTGAAATGCTGAAAATTAGTTGTAGTAGTATCTAACGGAAATAAGATGGTGCTATCCTGTAAAAATTCAAGTTTAGAATATTTAATAAACTTTGCAGTATAAACCACAGAATCCTTTTTTGCATCAAGTTGTTTTCTTAACGAATCTACACTAATGTCTTTATTAGATCTTGGCGTACTTACCGTATCAAAACCAAAATTATCACGGTTATTATTATTTCCGTTATTTGTTCCAAAACCTCGCCCAAATTGCGAATAGGCAGTTAAATGGTACGTTATAAAAAATAATACAATAATTATTCTTCTAAGCATGTATTAAATATGCTGAATCAGCTCTTTTAAAATTTTAGTCATCTTTGGTTCTGCCTCAGCTGCCGTTTCTACAATTTCTTTTAAAGAAACGGGGTGTAGCACTTCATTAAAACCTTCATCTGTAAGTACAGAAATTGCAAATACGCTTAAACCCATGTGTTTTGCTACAATTACCTCCGGTACGGTACTCATTCCTACAGCATCACCTCCTATTATGCGTAAATATCTGTATTCGGATTGTGTTTCCAGATTTGGTCCTGTTACAGATACATAAACTCCCTGGTGGCATCTTATATTGTTTTCCTCAGCAATCTCAAGTCCTTTTTTGATGAATGATTTTTTATAAGGTTCGCTCATATCCGGAAAACGAGGACCAAATTGCTCATAATTTGCCCCAGTTAATGGGTTTTCTGGCTGTAAATTAATATGGTCTTTAATAATCATTAAATCACCTTTCTTAAACTCAGGGTTTAATGATCCACTGGCATTAGATACAAATAAATTGTTAATTCCCAGTAATTTCATAATCCTCACCGGGAAAGTTATTTGTTTCATGGTATAGCCTTCGTAATAATGCAAACGCCCTTGCATAGCTATTACTTTTTTACCACCCAATGTTCCAAAAATAAGCTTACCAGAGTGGAACTCTACTGTTGAAATGGGAAAATTAGGAATATTGGAGTACATTAATTTATACTCCACTTCTATATCGTCAACCAAACCGCCCAAACCGGTACCCAGTATAATACCTATTTCCGGCTCAAAGTTGTTGGTTTTGCTTTTTATATATTCTAATGCTTCACTTATCTGATGTAACATACTCTTTTATTGATTGATCAAACACAGCCTTATCATTATCCAGAAAACAAACTTCTATAGGTAACTGATATACTGGCAAATTAATAATATACGATTTGTTTTCTGCAGTATTTAACCTGGTAGCGTCCTTTTCTGTTGTAATAATTATTTTATTGCCTGAAGGCAGTTTTTCAAATTCTTCTACAAGTTTAAGCATATTTTTTTTGCTAAACTGATGATGATCTGAATAAAAATGATGTGTAATATAGTTAGTGTATTTCCTTAATTCTGTTAATAATGGTTGAGGTTTAGCTATACCTGTGATTAATAATACTTTTGTTTCCTGTTGGATAGAAGAAAGTTTCATGGTTTCTCCCGTGATAATTTGTTGCAGATTATCAGCATATTTTATAGACGAAAAAATAACTTTTTGCCCATTATTTACCATCTGGTAATTTATTTTTACTCTTTCATCCATACTCATGAATGTTGGGCATTTACTAATTACAATCAGGTCAGCTCTTTTTCTTTCGGAAAATAAATCTCTGTAATTACCCGCTGGCAACAACAGTTTAGGATAGGCTAAATGATTGTAATCAAAAACTAAGATATGATAACCCAATGTTGCTGCCCTATGCTGAAAAGCATCATCCAATAATACTAAATCGTGATTTTTTTGCAATTGGTGTATTCCCTCTACCCTGCTTTCGCATACCGAAACTGAAATATCAGGAAACTTTTGTTTCATTTGTAAAGGTTCGTCACCAACCAAAGAAACCTCATCATGAACACCCACCCATCTGAAACCTCTTGTTTTTCTACCATAGCCCCGGCTTAATGTTGCTATTTTATATTTTGGAGATAAGTTCCTGATCAGGTATTCTGTTAAAGGTGTTTTTCCAGATCCTCCAACTTCCAAATTACCTATCCCAATAGTTGGAATGCTAAAACTGGTCGATTTTTTCCATCCACAATCGTAAAATCTGTTGCGTACCCATACAACAAAGCCGTAAACCAGTGAAAAAGGAAATAAAAGCAGTCTGAGATAGTTCATTTATTACTTTAAGCTTTTGCAAAAGTAAAAATTAAAAACCATGTTAAGTGATAAGGATTCTTTTAATCCATACAAACTGCTAATAATTATTACAGAAATTCTAATTTCAACAATTGTACAAATAAACGGTAAGACTTCTGGCACCATGAGCTCCAACAACCAAACTTTGCTCTATGTCTGCGGTTTTTGATGGACCTGCTATAAATGCACCAAACCCTAAATTATCAAAACTTAATCTGTTGTATGCTTCATGTAAAGTAGAAACAATGCTTTTTGCATCAAGGACAATAATTAAATGCTGACATATAAAAGGAATTATACGGTTTGGTAATGTATTTTCATTTATCCAGATAGCCCCATTTTCTGCCACACCTAATTCTCCCCTGATATAAGTTTTATCTAAAGCTTCCAGTTCATAAGAGCTTTTTTGATAAAGATCTTTTTTCTCAGCATCACTTAAATTAAAAGTATTGATATTAAAACCGTTAATACTTTCATTTTTAATATCTTTTAATATTTCATCTAAAGAATTAAATAGCTTAAAATATCCACCTATTTTTTGTAGTACCTCACAAAACTGACTAGTTAAATCTTCGTAATTTAAAACAATAGACTGATCTATCTCCGGTAAAGGAACTTCAGCAGGCTTGTTTGTTTTTAGTGTTGTTAATATGAATTCTTTTGAACTTTGCGACATCGTTATTTTTTATCCTTATTTTCTTTATACCAATCTCTAAAACTTTTTTCTGGTGCTTCAGGCATTTCTCGTTGTTTGTACCACGGATTCAATTTATTGTTAACCACAAAAGATGCATTCTTAAGTACTGTTCTGCCTATTTTCCCTACACTTCGGTAGATAGACGGATGTGCAAATAACCAGGCCGCTCCTTTCATTGCTAATGATTTAGCCGGAGCCACATATCCTTCCTTAACAATTACCTGTCTCCATTTCCATAATTGGTCATGTATATCTATTTTAACCGGACATACATTGCTGCAAGAGCCGCATAAAGTAGAAGCAAACGGTAAATCTGCATTGGCTTTCATGTCTAAATTAGGATTCAGGATAGAACCAATTGGACCTGCAACAGCCGTATGATAGCTATGTCCACCACTTCTTCTGTAAACCGGACAAGTATTAAAACATGCAGCACAACGAATGCACTTTAAAGAATTTCTAAAATCCTGACGTCCCAACTGTCTGCTTCTTCCATTATCAACAACAACAACATGCATCTCCTGTCCCTCCCTTGGTTTTAGAAAATGACTGGAATAAGTTGTAATAGGCTGCCCTGTTGCACTTCTGGTAAGTAACCTTAAAAATACTCCCAGATGTTCTGCCTTAGGAATAATCTTTTCAAACCCCATACAGGCAATATGAACTTTAGCTGTATGTGCTCCCATATCCGCATTGCCCTCATTAGTACAAACTACAAAACCACCCGTTTCGGCTACAGCAAAATTAACTCCTGTTATAGCTAAATCTGCCTCAATAAAGTTATTTCTAAGGCTTTGTCTTGCAGATTCGGTTAGATATTGTGGATCGTTGTTTCCCTTTTCAGTACCTAAATGTTCATGAAAAGTTTCGCTCACATCCTGTTTTTTTAAATGTATAGCAGGCAAAACAATATGACTGGGCGGTTCTTTTCGTAATTGTACAATACGTTCTCCCAAATCTGTATCCACCACATTAATGCCATATTCTGATAAATATCCATTTAAATGGCATTCCTCTGTAAGCATACTCTTGCTCTTGACTACATTTTTAACTCGATGTTTTTGCATAATACCTAAAACAATCTGGTTATGTTCTTTAGCATCTTTAGCCCAATGGACAGTGATACCATTTTTAGCAGCATTTTTTTCAAATTGCAGCAGGTAATCGTCTATTTTAGATAGCGTATGATTTTTAATTTGCGAAGCCCATTCTCTAAGAGTTTCCCATTCAGGTACACCATGTGCAGCTAGATCTCTTTTATGCCTTACAAACCAAAGCGTTTCGTCATGCCAATTGGTCCGCTCTTCGTTTTTAATAAACTGTGCTGCTGCAGTAGCGTGATCTTTCACTTTAGTCATGATTTAAAATTTCTGCTATATGAATGGTTTTCACTTTGCTCCCCTGTCTTTTTAAAATGCCTTCCAAATGCATTAGGCAACTTACATCACCTCCCGTAATATATTCTACATCATTTTGCTCATGTTCAGCAATCCTGTCTTTTCCCATTTTAACACTAACAGCTTCTTCAAATACACAAAATGTCCCTCCAAAACCACAACATTCATCATTACGTTTTGGTCGCTCTATTTTCAATCCCTCAACCTGGTTTAAAAGCATTTCTACCTTTGAGAAAGCAGGTAAATTCCTTTCAGTCATAGAAGATAAACCCAATCCACGCTGACCATGACAGCTATTATGCAGGCCCACTTTATGTGGAAACTTAGATTTTAATGCTTTAACCTCAAGTATATCAGTCAAAAACTCAGTAAGCTCATAAATGTTATGTTTTATTTTCTGACAAGCCTGTACCTCTGTTGTAGAATTTAAATGGTCTTTAACATGCAAAACACAACTACCTGATGGACCTACTATATAATCGTAATCTTTAAAATTACTGATGAAATTTTTATCGCAACCTCTTGTTAAATGAGCGAAACCACTATTAGCCATAGGTTGCCCACAACAAGTTTGATTTTCAGGATAATCAACATCACAACCTAATTTTTTCAGTAATTCATAAGTCGCAATTCCCACCCCGGGGTACAATTGGTCTATATAACACGGAATAAACAATCCTATTCTCATTAATAAGCTTTTTAGTTAATAAACTTGTAACATAAAATTACTATAACTAACACTTTAATAATTACAGGTATTTAGCTATTTTTGATGGTATTTTAACATTTAAAATATTATTTCATAAAAATCAGGTTATTTAAGAACAATTAATTCAGATTGAAGCCCCATTTATTAAAAATCCCCTTAAACCCCGAACACTCGTTTAATGTACGTTATGATGTGGTATCCCATTTTTATAAAATGTGGCATTTTCATCACGAAGTAGAGCTCGTTTACATTATAAAAGGTACAGGATTACAATTTATAGGTGATAATATTCATCATTTTAAACCCGGAGATCTGATTATGTTTGGCTCTTACCTGCCACATTTATGGAGAAGCGACGATATATATCTGAAACCAGATGCAACAGAAAAGCTGGAAGCTATAGTACTTCACTTCTCTCCTGATTGTTTTGGAGAACAATTTTTCAATATTCCGGAAAATAAAGATTTAGATAAGCTTCTCGAAAACGCAAAAAAAGCTATTCGGATACATGGACAAATCAAGGAACATGTAGCAGAATTAATGTTCAGGTTATTAGAAACCGAAGGGTCAGAAAGGATTATACTTTTATTGCAAGCACTTAAAGCAATAAGTCTTTCCGACGAAATTGAACTGGTAAATAAACAGAATACCACCTTACAGTCTTTAAATGAGGCAGATAGATTAAATAATGTTTATCAATACTTACTGGATAATTATACCAGAAACATAGGTTTAAACGAAATAGCTGAAATAGCTCACATTACTCCACATGCTTTCTGCAGGTATTTTAAATCCAGAACCAAAAAAACGTTCTTTGGTTTTCTTATAGAATTACGGGTAAACCATGCTTCTCAGCTTTTGATAAGTAGCAACCGGAGCGTATCTGATATTTGTTACGAAAGCGGCTTTAATAATTTTTCGCACTTTAATAAAAGCTTCAAAAATATTACCGGACGCACTCCCCTGCAACATCGTAAAATGTATAGCTTTAGTTCAGGTTAATGAGTTCCTTTCTCATTAATCAATAACTCCATTCTAATTTTTTATATATTTAGCAGATTTTATAAGAATTAATGAAAAGAAGATATCTATTTGCGGCTTTATTGCTATCAGGAAGTGTTATAGCAAACGCACAGACTAAACCCAAAACTGCTCCTGCCGTAGCAAAACCGGCTAAACCTACATTACAACCTGTAAAAACAAATTACACCAATCTGGACTCGGTAAGTTATTCTTTTGGACAAAAGATAGCCCAGGGATTAAAATCAGACGGAGTAACAAATTTAAGCTATCAGATGCTTTCTAAAGCTATGCAAGATGTTTTTCAAGGAAAAGAGTTATTGGTTTCTGACGAAAAATCTTCGGAATTGATAGAAAGCTTTTTAAAAGATGTAAGTAAAGCCAAATATAAAGAAGTGTTAGATGAAGGTGAAAAGTTTATGGCCGAAAACAAGAAAAAAGCTGGTGTAAAAACCACTCCCAGCGGTTTGCAATACGAAGTACTAAAAGCAGGTGATGGAGCTAAACCGTTAGCCAATGATATGATTACCGTACATTATAAAGGTACTTTATTGAACGGAAAACAATTTGACAGCTCGTATGACCGTGGCGAACCCATTAATTTAAACTTAGGACAGGTTATACCGGGTTGGACAGAAGGCGTCCAGTTAATGCCTTTGGGATCTAAGTATAAATTCGTGATTCCTTACCAATTAGCATACGGACCAAATGGTGCAGGAAGAGATATCCCTCCTTACAGCACTTTAATTTTCGAAATAGAATTAATTAAAATTGGAGCCGATAAAGATAAGGAGCAAGAATAAGTATTACCTTCTTTAGAAGGAAGCCAATCATCATTAAAAATAAAATAACAAAGGGGATTTTTTAAAATCCCCTTTGTTATTTTAGAACTCTCCTATGCTAATGTTCAGATCAGGAAGTTCAATCTGGAATTTAACTTTTGCTTTCAACGCTGTAAAAACCCTAATTAAAGTATCCATTGTCACATTACTTGCATTATTTTCAATTCTTGAAATCTGCGCTTTTTGAACACCTATAAGTTTCCCAAGCTCTTCTTGGGTCAAATGTCTTTCTTGTCGTGTTTTCTTTATAGCCTTTCCTATTAAATTCATTTGAAGCTCATACTCAAAATGATTTCTTTCGGGGGTTCCTATTTGCCCAATTAACTGATCCTGAACTTCATCTAATGTATGTGTCTTCATAACATCTTACTTATTTTATCCTCCTGCTTAGGAGTACTATTACAATTATTTTTGATTAAAGTATTTTGTCCTTAACTGTATTGCTCTCTGGATTTCCTTATCTGCTACCTTGCTTCGTTTTTTTACAAAACCATGAGTAGAAATAACTAAAGTATTTTCCGTCGAAGATTTACCCCAAAAGGCAAGAAGTCGATATTGCAATCCTTGATAAAGAGTTCGGAATTCCCAAATATCATCAGTAAGCTTTTTAAAAAGCTCTGGATTATGTTCAAGTTGAGCTTTACGAATATTATAAAGAATCTTCTCATAATGTTTTCGCTCCAACTGTTTTAAAAAATCGAATGCATCGTCCAAGAAAATTATCTCAAATAATTTTTCCATTCTTTTTATCTTCAATCAAAGATAAATAAAAAGTTTCTATATAAAGAAACACACCGCTAAGCTATATCCCCTATTAACAGACTAATAGTGTTACTAAACCAGTCTATTAAACAAAATGTAAAATTATCCTCTCCTATATCCACATATACTATCCCCTGCATATAACCAGATAAATCCTACACAAAATCCGGCAACAACATCTGTAAAATAATGTACCTCTAAATAAACACGGCTCATTCCTATCAATAAAAAACACAATGTAAATAGTACCGAAACTATAACTCTCCAGCTACGTTGTTTTAAATAATATTGGCAGATAAATATCAACATACAAAAAAAAACCAGACTATTCATGCTATGGCCACTTGGAAAACTATAACCAACAGGTTCCAAAATATCAGAAACAGGTCTTGTTCTTTTAAAAATATTTTTCAGGATGTGCATCAAACCCACAGAAGCAAGAGCAATAAAAGCTATTTTAAGAGATAAAAATTTGTTCTTATGCTTTATCAATAACCATATTATCAGAAAAACATAAAAAGTAATCATAACCGGATAATCACCTATTCCAGTAATAAACAATACAACTTTTGTAAGCTGCGGGGTTTTGTATAAAGCAAACAGTTCTTGTACCCACAAATCCAAATGAAGATTATTATTCAGAAACACCATTTTTATAACAGACAGTAATAGCAAAAAAGAAATAGCAACCAAAACCCGTAACCAAACAGATTTACCAAAAAAACTATACTTTACAATATTATCAGACATATCAGCTAAAAATAAGTTGTTATTGTTCAACCTAAAAATAAAAGCAAATAATCAAAAACTATCTTTAAAATAAAAATTATGGTTAATTTGCTCTTTTATTTAAGAACACGTGATTAATATATCTTCTAAACTACCTAAGACCCCTACAACTATATTTTCATTAATGAGTGGGTTAGCCAAAGAACATCAGGCTATTAACCTATCTCAAGGTTTTCCTGATTTTGATTGTGATCCCGAACTTGTTAAATTAATCTCAAAAGAGATGAAGAACGGGAATAATCAATATGCGCCCATGGCAGGAATTCCCGATCTAAGGAAATGTATTTCTGATAAAATACAGCGCTTCCACCAAAGCTATTACGACCCAGAGCATGAAATTACCATAACCGCAGGTGGTACACAAGCAATTTTTACGGCAATAGCAGCAATTATTAAGCAAAATGATGAAGTTATCATCTTTGAACCGGCTTATGATTCTTATGCACCTACTGTAAAAGCTTTCGGTGGACTGGTAAAAAGTTATGAAATGGCTCCTCCATACTTTGAGATAGATTGGAGTGTGGTAAAAAAACTGATTTCGGTAAATACCAGAATGATTATTATTAACTCTCCACATAACCCAACAGGTAGAATTCTGAAAGAAAACGACGTTAAAGAGTTAATTAATATCACCAAAAACACAGATATTATTATTCTGAGCGATGAAGTTTACGAACATATCATCTTCGATAATAACGAGCATCTTAGCCTTTGCAGATATCCCGAACTAAAAGAGAGAACATTTATTACAGCTAGTTTTGGTAAGCTTTTTCATGCTACAGGATGGAAAATTGGATATTCCTGCGCTCCAAAACTATTAATGGAAGAGTTTAGAAAAATACACCAGTTTCAAATATTCTCAGTAAATACGCCCATGCAAATGGCATTTGCTGCCTATCTAAAAAATAACGATATTTTTGAAGAGCTATCTGTATTTTTCCAGCAAAAGCGTGATTTGTTCCGCGATATGATGAAACAAACCAAATTCACCTTGCTTCCTTGCGAAGGATCCTATTTTCAGAATGTTACTTACGAAAAAATAGGTAACTTAAAGGATATAGAATTTGCTACCAAAATGGTAAAAGAGAATAAAGTTGCTTGTATCCCTAACTCGTCATTCTACACCAGAAAGACCGATTATAGAAGTTTACGATTTTGTTTTGCAAAAAAACAAGAAACACTTGAAAAAGCCGTTGAGAACTTAATGGAATTATAAAAGTAAAACCGTCTGACATGAAACAACTAAAAGTAACAACTTACCAGGCTTATATTTTTTGGGAAAATATAGATAAAAACCTGCAGAACATAGAGCTTAAACTATCCGGATTACGAGAAAAAACAGACCTGATTGTTTTACCTGAAATGTTTAATACAGGTTTTACAATGAATGCCGCAGAGCTTGCAGAAAGCATGAATGGTAAAACAGTTGCCTGGATGAAACGCATGGCAGAAAAATACGGTGCTGTAGTTACCGGAAGTCTGATGATTGCTGAAAATGGAAAGTTTTATAATAGGATGATCTGGATGCGCCCAGACGGTACACTTGAACAGTACGATAAAAAGCATCTTTTTGCTTTCGCTAATGAAGAGAAAACTTTTACGGCAGGAAACCAGATAAAAACCGTTGAGCTTAACGGCTGGAAAATAAGATTAGCAATATGTTATGATCTCAGGTTTCCTGTTTTCCTCAGAAATAAAGATGCAGAATACGACCTGCTTCTGATTATTGCGAGTTGGCCAGATAAACGCTCTATGCACTGGCGTACTTTAATACAGGCCAGAGCCATTGAAAACCAAAGTTTTGTGATAGGTGTAAACCGTGTAGGCCATGACGGAAACGAAACTTATCATAGCGGACACTCTATGTGTATTAATCCAACAGGAGAAACAGTTTATTATAAACCAGAAGACGAAGATCTATATACTTTTACCATCAACTATGACGATTTGGTAGAAATAAGAAACTACCACCCTTTCTTAAAAGATGCCGATGATTTTGAATTAAAATAAAAGTTCAGGGTATTACAATACTTTATAGACAGAAACAGGCAGGCTGTAAAGTAAAAAAAAAACAAACCAAAAGTTTGTTTTTTTATAAATTAAGTGGGGCTATATCAAAAATAAGCAGTCACCCTGAATTTATTTCAGGGTCTCTTCGTAGTGATATTTCAGATTCTGAACCAAATTCAGAATGACGAAACCTAAAAACTTTTGATACAGCTCCACTTTATACAAAAAGGATTATCCTTTTAATCTTTGAATAATAATTTGCGCTAACTCAACACCAATTCTTTCCTGAGCTTCGTTAGTAGCAGCACCTATATGCGGTGTTAACGAGATTTTTGGATGTTTTAAAATCTCTTCCCTTGGAGTAGGTTCGTTATCAAAAACATCTAAACCAGCAAAAGCAACTTTTCCGCTATTTAAAGCTTCAACTAAAGCCAATTCGTCTATAACACCACCTCTTGAACAGTTTACAACACCAACACCTTGTTTTACTTTTTCAAATTCTTCTTTACCTAAAATTGGTTTATCAGTAAAAGGAACGTGTAAGCTAATAAAATCTGATTGAGTCAATACTTCTTCCAAAGTAGCTTTCTTTACAGGAACATCAACTTTAATATTACCAGAAAGTTCTAGCGTTAAAGCAGCAGGAACATCAAATAAATCATAAGCCAATACATCCATACCTAAGCCTAAAGCAACTTTAGCTGTCTCTCTACCAATTCTGCCAAATCCAATAATACCTATGGTTTTTCCTTTTAATTCTGTACCAGCAGCATATTTTTTCTTTAACTTGGCAAATTCAGTATTTCCTACAACAGGCATTTGTCTGTTAGAATCGTAAACAAATCTTACACCGTTAAACAAATGAGAAAATACCAGCTCAGCTACAGATAAAGATGAAGAAGCAGGAGTGTTTTCTACAAAAACACCTTTGCTTTTTGCATATTCAACATCAATGTTATCCATACCTACTCCACCACGACCAATTAATTTGATGTTAGGGCAGGCGTCAATAAGTTCTTTTCTTACTTTAGTCGCACTTCTAACAGTAATAGCATCATAACTATTTAACTTAGAAGCCAACTCTTCTTGTGGGATATTTTGCGTATCTACTTCAAAACCGGCATCTTCCAAAAGTTTTTTACCTACCGGATCAATACCATCATTTGCTAAAATTCTCATAATATATTTTACTTTATGATATTAACAGAACCCGTTAAAATTTACAAATGTAAAATTCAACAAAGTCGAAATTATAGTTATAACTATTTCGACTTTGTTGAATAGAAACATACTGACTTTTAACAGGTCAATTGTGTTTTAATTATTTCTGACTTTTTTCGAACTCTTGCATAGCTTCTACCAATGCATTAATACCATCAATAGGTAAAGCATTGTAAATAGATGCTCTGAAACCGCCAACACTTCTGTGTCCTTTGATACCAATACAGCCTTTAGACTCAGCAAGTTTGAGGAATTCTTTTTCCAATTCCGGATTTTCCATTACAAATGTAACGTTCATTCTTGAACGATCTTCTTTAGCAGCAGTACCTTTGAAGAATGGGTTTCTATCAATCTCAGCATATAAAGCCTCAGCTTTTGCTGTATTTTCTTTTTCTATAACAGCAACACCACCTTTAGCTTTTAACCACCTTAGGTTTAACATGGCTACATAAATAGAAAATACCGGAGGTGTGTTAAACATAGACTCACCTTCTATATGTACCTGATAATCCAACATAGAAGGAATTGTTCTGCCTGTTTTACCTAACAATTCGTCTTTTATAATAACAACAGTTGCTCCTGCCGGACCTATGTTCTTTTGTGCTCCAGCATAAATTAAACCAAAATCAGCAACATTTATTTCTCTACTCATAATGTCTGAAGACATATCACAAACCAAAGGAACGTTGGTTTTAGGAAAGTCAAACATTTCAGTACCATAAATGGTATTGTTAGATGTTACGTGAAAATAGGCTGCATCTTGCGGAATTGTATAGCCTTTAGGTATGAAATTAAAGTTGGCATCTTTAGAGCTTGCTACAAGTTCTACCTCACCAAAGTTTTTAGCTTCTTTAATTGCTTTTTTTGCCCAAACACCTGTTTCTAAATAAGCAGCTTTACCTCCTTCTGGCAATAAGTTCATTGCAGTCATCAAGAATTGTAAGCTGGCTCCACCTTGTAAGAATATTACCGAATATCCCTCTGGAACATTCATCAATTCTCTAACCAATTGAATTGCCTCTTCGCAAACTGCAATAAATTCTTTGCTGCGATGCGAGATTTCAAGGATAGATAAACCTGTGTTATTGAAATTTAATACAGCTTCAGAAGCTTCTTTGAATACTTCTTGGGGTAAAATGCAAGGACCTGCACCAAAGTTATGTTTCATCTCTATGTTTATAGTTTTGTTTGCCGATTCAAATTTAAGATAATAAAACCTTTTTAGCACTTTATTTTAAAATTTTGCAATAATCTTAAAATTAAGCTGTCTAGATGTCAAAAAATTAGGAATTGCATAACGATTATTGTTTACATCAGTAATCCATAAATACGATACTGTATTATTGATATTCAGTAAATTAAATACTTCCGCATAAACAATTAAATTCTTAAAATAAGTATCTAATATTTTTGGTCTATGCGCACTTTCCGCATCTAAAAAATCTTTAGAAAAACCAATATCTACCCGCTTATATGCCGGTATGGTAAAATTAGTCTTAGATTTTTCAGTTCCGGGTGCCCATGTCGGTAGTTTGGAGCCCAGTAAAAAATTCATATGAACCTTATAGGTAGGACTGTTAAATAACCTATCCTGAAAAAAAGCAGAAAAATTGACGCGCTGATCAGTTGGCCGTCTGATATATTCAGAGGTACCTTCTAACTGTTCCTCGGTTTTAATGATAGATAACCTGAAAGACGATTGCAGATCCTTCACAAACTCTCCGCTTAAAGACATGTCCAAACCAGCCGCATAACCATTAGATCTGCGATCTGCCAGATACCGGATACGGATATTATCTATATCATAAGGAACCAGGTCTTTCAATACCTTATAATACAATTCGGTACTAAAGCGCAAATCAGTTCCCAAACCGTAAAACTTATAGTCTGAAGAAGCTACAAAATGCACAGATTTTTGTGATTTGACATCAAAATTAATAGTACCATCCAGATTCCTCATTTCCCTATAAAATGGAGATTGTACATATAAACCACTAGCAAACCTGTATAAAATATCTTTATGAGTATCCGGTTTATAGGTTAGCACAAAACGCGGACTTGGAATAAACTCTTTGGTAAAAGAATTATAATTGAACCTTACCCCTGCCGAATAAGAGAAAAGACTGCTTAATGCCGCACTGTTCATTAAATAACCAGAAAATCTGTTTGTTACAAGCGAATTATCAGCAAACCTGTAATCCAGTAATTCCAGATTATTATTCTGTGGCTGATGCGGAATAGAATATCCGGCAGAATCCAAAAGATTAAACTCATTCAATTTATCTTTCAGATTATCATATTGATATTTCAGTCCTGCTTCCCACTGACTTCTGTTACGGATATAGTTCAGCTTTACTTCCGAAGCATATATTTGAGAATTCAACTGATTTCTTCCATAATCCTGGTAAGCCCCAAAACCACGGTTTCCTTTCACCTTTCCAAAAGAACCATTTAAATAATCACCATCCAGCTCTTCAAAAATATACTGTCCATAAATATCAAATCGTTCATTCTCTTTAATCGAAAAAACCGAATTAATCCATTTAAAATACAGGTTTTGCTTAGGCTTATAATTCAGGGTTAAAGCCCCAACAATATTTTCGTAACTATCTTTTTCCTGTCCCTCATAATCCACCTTCAAACGCAACACCTCTTGCGTTGTACCAAAAACAGTCTCCCTGGATTCAGGTATCAAACCAAAATCACTTTTATTATAAATAGCCAGGGCTTCTATACTGAACTTTTTGTTGAACTTATAATCTCCAAATAATTGAAAATCATGGAATGATGGATTATAAGATCCCGAAACTTGTTGCGTTTTTAAAAGCGACTGATTCTTCTTATTACGATACCCAAAAGCTATGTTTGCCTTTCCTAAAGGTATAGATGAGCTTAGCGATACAGCATTAGAACCTAAACTAGCTATAGTGCTTAAAGAATCTTTAAACTGATATTTCACATCTAAAACCGAAGACATTTTATCCCCATATTTAGGTGTAAATCCGCCCGCAGAAAACTTAACATTCCCGGCAAGATCAGGGTTAATAAGACTAAGTCCTTCCTGTTGTCCGTTCCTGATAAGATAAGGTTTAAATATTTCTACATCATTAATATAAATCAGGTTTTCATCAAAATTACCTCCCCTAACAGAATATTGAGAACTCAGTTCATTATTAGTAGAAACCCCCGGTAACTGCTTTAACATAGACTCCAGACTTTGCGAAGCATTTGGGTTTAACAAAAAGTCTTTGGTATGGAGTTGGTAAATCCCTTCCGTTCTATCCCTTTGGTCGGTAACTTTTATTTCTTCTAAATGGTAAACCTTAAATGATAAATCTTGCGTGGTACTTTTATGCTCAACAATATGTATATCTAATACAATAGTTTGATAGCCCGGATAAGAGAAGCTTATTTTTTGATTACCAATCGGCACTTTCAGCTTATAATTACCCAATTCGTTACTTTGTGTACGATATTTAGAGTTTGCAATATAAATGCTTACACCAGTAAGACTCTCACCCTTCTCATTTTTAACATTCCCTATCAGCTCAGACAATGATTGAGCATGGCTGTTTAGCGTAAAAAGCAAGAAGAAGAGCGCAAGAACACGAACCATTAAGTATTTTCTTAGGCTTTAAAAATATCCGGATTTATTCTTTTCATCTCCGCAATAGCGTGTATAGGATCTTCTGCTCCAAAAATAGCATTTCCGGCAACAAGTACATTTGCACCTGCTTTTAATAAAGCCAAAGAATTATGCGAACTTACACCTCCGTCTATTTCTATCAAAAGATCCGGGTTTCTCTCATTCGCCATCGCTCTCAATTTTCTCACTTTCTCATAAGTGTTCTCTATAAACTTTTGTCCGCCAAACCCCGGATTAACAGACATAATCAATACCATGTCTAATTCTTCGATTACATTTTCCAGTAAACCAACCGGTGTATGCGGATTTAAAGCCACTCCGGCCCGGCATTCCAATTCTTTTATTTTATGAATAGTTCTGTCTAAATGGGTACAAGCCTCATAATGTACAGTAATTCCGTTAGCCCCTGCATTTTTAAAATCTTCCAGATATCTGTCCGGATCAACAATCATTAAATGCACATCCAGAGGCTTTAATGCATAATTCTTCACCGCTGCCATCACCGGAAACCCAAAAGAAATATTAGGAACAAACACTCCATCCATAACGTCTACGTGTATCCAATCGGCTTCACTATTGTTCAACATAAGAATATCTTGCTTAAGATTCGCAAAGTCTGCGGAAAGTATTGATGGTGCTATTAAAGGATTCATGCACCAAATATAATAATATTGACAATTTTTAGCATGAAACGAACAATGATTTAAACCAGCACCCCCGCACTTTTATTTTTTTCTTTATAGCATGTTTTCAATTTACTATATGTTCTTCTCATTACGAAGCTTAGAATAGACACAAATAGCTAGTTTTAAACAATAATTTGATTTTAATTAACCATCATTGAATATTACGCTCGATGTGGATGTTCTAAGAAATGATTTTTCCTAGAGTTTCTTTTGCAAATTTTGATTACAGCATACTTATGGGTAAATTTACCCTATCCTACTCTAACAAAAATCACCTACTCCAAAAACTATTTTTCTCTGTAAAAGTCCGTTAAAATCCGTTGAACTCCGCGAAAGTCTGTATATACTGAATACTTGCTTCGAGATTGGCCTGTACCTGGTTCGTGTTTGGCTTGAGTATTATACATGTATTCTTCGATAAAGCTTCGACTCCGTTTCGGCGGCTACCGAAGCTTTATCGAACAGTTCTCGGAGAAAAGTCGAAGCTGACACGAGTTTGTCTCCTGTCTGTCTTCAATACAACTCACCCCAACAGCATTTTATGCGTCGTTCTTTTCCAGCAATTTTAATAAAACTGCAAAATCTTTAGGATAATCAGCTGCAATTGTTTTCTCTTCACCGCTTAGTAAGGTAAAGGTTAACTGACGGGCATGTAAAGCAAATCTTTTCATAATAGGTTGCTCTTCTTCATCTGTTAAACGGTAGCCACGTTTTATATGAGACAGAAAAGCCGGTTTTCCACCATACATTTTATCTCCGGTAATAGAAGCTTTTTGGGTGGCCAGGTGAATACGGATTTGGTGCATTCTGCCCGTTACCGGTTTTGCTTCTATTAAAGTGTAATGTTTGAAATATTTTAATGATTTAAACCAGGTTTCAGCACGCTTCCCTTCGCCCCTGCTTATAACCACATTTCCTTTTCCCACATTTAAAATGGGTAAATCAACTAATAAATCGTCAAAAACATGTGTTCCATCTACAATAGCATGGTAAATTTTATTTACTTTTCTATGTTCAAACTGCATAGAGATATGGCGGTAAGCTTCTGGTGTTTTTGCTATAATAAGTAATCCCGAAGTTTCTTTATCTAACCTGTGACATATCTGCGCATCAGGGGTGTATTGTTTTGCTAGTCTGAGCAAGTTTATTTCTCCACCCTCTCTCTCGTCTAGTGAACTTAAAAACGGAGGTTTATTTACAACTAACAGATCTGAATCTTCGTAAAGTATAATGTCTTCGAATTTTGGAAACTTCATAGGGGACAAAGATAATAATTTTGGTCAGTAGCTATTTATCAATAAATATCTTAGTTTTCAGAAAAAAACATCATTTTCGTACTTTTTACAAGAATAATTTAATAACCTTTAACTAACGTTCTATAATCCATGTTTAATAAATGCTTTAATCGGGCATTTTTACCTTTTGCTCTCCTTTTGTTTACCGGTGGGGCGGTAAAATCTCAATCTTATTCGGGCGCTGATGCTGTCGAAATAAAACTTCAAAAAACATTTGCCTACTTTCCGTCACACTATAAACTTTCTAATGATATTTATGGTGGCGAGCTTATTTACCACAAACAAACGGAAAATAAGGATTGGGCTAAAAAATTGAGTATAAAAAGTGTAGATTTTATCTTTGATTTCAAAAATACCCAACAATTATTGGTTAAAGGAGAAGGCAACCAGTTTGGAAACTCTTATGCTTTATTATCGGGCTTATCGTTCCAGCTTTACAAAAATAATTTGTTCAATATCAATATCAATCCATCATTAGGATTGGGATATACTCAACAAACTTTTTATACCAACGGCAACACTATTATAGGAAGCCGGGTGAATTTATATTCCCGGGCGGCTTTAAATCTTGAAGCACCTCTTTCAGAAAAAACAAGCTTATCCTTAAGTGTTGGTGTGCTACACTTTTCTAACGGAGCCATGCGAGTACCTAACGATGGTATGAATATGGGGAATTTTGGCATAAGTCTTAAAAGAAGACTGGAAAATAATCTGGATAAAAATACTGATGATGCTCCTGAACAGCGCTTTAAAAAACATAATCTGGAACTGGGTTTAAATCTGGGTCGCCGGGGAGTTTATAAAAGTAAAGATGGACTTTATAAAACAGGTTTATATGCTGGTTACAGCTATAGGATAAGTTCTTTTATTGATTTGGGAGTGGGTACCGATGCTGTTTATTATTATACTATATATGATCCTAACCGGAATGAGGAGACTTATCAGTCTAAAGCAACATCTTTGGACAGATGGCGGATTGGCGTAGCTGCCGGACCGAGTATCTGGTTATCTAATTTTGCTATAGACCTTAAATATGGATATTATCTGCATTTTAATTCACTTCATAACACTAAAATGTACTGGAATGCAGGCGTAAAATATAAATTAACTGACTGGTTTTCTTTGCAGGCTAAAGGATACATTCACGGAACAGAAGTGGATTGTATTGCTGCTGGTTTAAACTTTAGCTTGTAACTTTAGCCTTCTGTTAATTAAAGCATTTAGTCTTAAATTCAAGGCTGGGCATTATTACCAAAGAAAACAGGTTCCAAACTCTCCTGAATTAAAGCGGAAAGTATTGGAACCTGTTTTGTGTTTAATGTTAAAGCTTAAGCTTCAAATTTGTAACCCACACCTTTTACAGTGGTTACGTAGTTATCTTTGAGTTTTTCTCTTAGTTTTCTAATATGTACATCTATGGTTCTGTTAGTAACTACAACAGAGTCTTCCCATATACTTCTTAAAATAACTTCTCTGGTGTATACTTTACCCGGTTTAGAGGCTAAAAGATAAAGAAGCTCAAATTCTTTTTTTGCAAGAACTATTTTCTCTCCACTTTTATACACTAAAAACTCGTCTCTATCAATAACCAAATCAGCAATTTCGATTTTGTTTGCTAAGGCAACTTCGTCATTTTGTAAATTACGGCGAAGTATGGCATTAATACGACTTACCAAAGCTCTTGGTTTTATAGGTTTTGGAATGTAATCATCTGCCCCTACATTAAAACCTGCTATTTCAGAATATTCTTCTACTCTGGCTGTTAAAAATACCATAAAGGTGTTTTTAAACTCTGGCATTGCTCGCATTAAGCGACAAGCTTCTATCCCATCCATTTTTGGCATCATCACATCCAGAATAATCAAATCTGGCTTGTGTTTTTTGGCTTCGGTAATTGCATCCTGACCATTTGTTGCTGTAAACACCTGATAGCCTTCTTTCTTCAGATTATATTCAATCAGTTCAAGAATATCCGCTTCATCGTCTACTATTAGAATTTTTTGTTTGCTGCCGTTCATATCTTTCATATCTGTGGCGAATATATAAGCTTAAGCTAAAGATAAGATTACCGTAATATTAACAAATTATGAAACATTCGGTTTTTCTTAACATTACATAAATTTATGTTTTACAATGTTTTTGCTAAAAACTTATGAAGCTCTGCTCCTCTTAAATTTTTTGCTATAATTTTTCCTTGCGGATCTAAAAGGAACGAAGCCGGAATGGCATTTATATTATACATTCTTGCTGTTTCTGCATCCCATTGTTTCAATTCAGACACATGGCTCCATGTTAAACCATCTGCTTTGATAGCTTCTTTCCACTTAGCCTCGTCATTATCTAAAGAAAAACCCAGAATAGTGAAGTTCTTGTCTTTAAATTGCTTGTAAGCGTTTACGATATTAGGATTTTCTTGGCGACATGGCCCACACCAGCTTGCCCAAAAATCTAACAGTACATATTTACCTCTTAATTCGCTAAGGCTAAGACTTTTTCCATCAGGTGTCATTGCTTTAAAATCAGGAGCTTCCTGTCCTATTGCTACTTTACCTAGTGCTTCCATTTGTTCTGCAAATGACTGAATCATTTTATTTTCCGGGAAACTTTTTGCTGCCTCTTTGCTATAGGCTATAATTTTGTCTTCATAAGCTGTAGGGTCTGTTCCCATAATTACATTAGCAGCAAAAAAAGCTGTTAGGGAGCTTTTATTTTTCTCGATAAAAGAATAAGCTTGCTCTAAAAAAGGCTTTATAATAACTTCAGATTTGGAATGATAATCTGCTATAATAGAGTCTTTTTTATCTGCCTGATCTACAATCAGCTTGGAATATTTTTCGGCTAACTCTCCGTTTTTAGCACTAAAGTCTGTTGTAATCTTATTAAACTCGGTAATTTTATCGGCTTCTTTAGAACCTTTAATTTCATAACCTCCACTATGGTCTGCCATATCGGCTTTAAAATCTATTTCATCACCGTTCTCGGCAATCAACATATAAGATCTGTCACCTATATACAATTGATAGAATTCAGGCTGTGCGGCTTTCCCTTTCAGTACAAATTTTCTATCCTCATTTAGTAAGGTAGAATCTATGGTTATCATTTGTCCTAAACTATCGGCATACAATAAGAATACCTTGTTGCTGGCTTGTGCTACATTCTCTACCTGACCTTTGATAACAAATTCTGTCTTGTTTTTACACGAGACTAAAGCTACTAAGCTAACAAGGAGAATTCCTAGGATGTTTTTCTTCATGATTTTAAGTTGTCAATTTTCTCTAATAAGATTTTGTTTGCTGTTTTTGGGTCAATTTTACCTTTTGTTTTTTTCATAATCTCGCCCATAAAAAGTCCTAACAAACCCTTTTTTCCCTGATGGTATTGTGCCACCTTATCAGCAAATATACTTAAAACCGAGTCAATACATAGTTCAAGCTCCCCATTATCTGTTTTTATTAAAATATCATGATATTTGGCAAATTCATAAATATCCAAGTCTTTATCTTTAATAAGAGCATCAAATACATGTTCTTTGGCCTGACTATAGTTTATAGCCCCATCGTCTACCATATTAATAATCAGTGCTATTTTAGAGGCCGCTATATTTAAATCTGTAATACTTTTTCCGGTTACATTCAGATAGGATTTTATAGGTCCCAAAATCCAATTGGCACAGGCTTTATAGTTTTTGGTATGTTTAGCAAGCTCCATAAAATACAGGGCTGTGTTTTTTTCTGCTGTCAAAATCATGGCATCATATTCTGTCAGCGAAAATTCGTTAATAAAAAGCTCTTCAAGCTCGTTTGGCAGTAAAGGCATCTGCTTTTTTATTTCCAGAATGTAATCGTCACTAATATACATTGGTTGTAAGTCGGGCTCTGGAAAATAACGGTAATCATTAGCCATTTCTTTTGATCGTAAAGGTGTTGTAATTCCTGTTAAAGCATCAAAGTTAAGGGTGTTCTGTTCTATTTCTTCGCCTTTTTCTAATAAATTAATCTGTCTTTTTATTTCATATTCTATGGCTCTTTGCAAGTTTTTTATAGAGTTTAGATTCTTAACCTCGCAACGCTTTCCTAATTTTGTCTCCCCTTTCAATCGCACCGATATATTAGCATCACAACGCATAGATCCTTCTTCCAGGTTTCCATCACATATTTCCAGATAACGAACTATTTTTCTTAGTTCAGAAAAATAAGCGGCTGCTTCTTCTGCTGATTTAATTACAGGCTCTGAAACCACTTCCAATAAAGGAACTCCTGCTCTGTTTAAATCTATATATGAATAGGTTTCATGCAAATCATGAATACTTTTTCCGGCATCTTCTTCAATATGTATTCTATTTAAAGCCACCTTCCTTTCGCTTTTACCTAATTTTACTATTATATACCCTTTTTGGCATATAGGTTGGTTATCCTGAGTAATCTGATACCCTTTGGGTAAATCTGCATAGAAGTAGTTTTTTCTATCAAAAAAATGGTGTTGATTAATTTCACAATTTAAGGCTAATCCTAATTTAACGGCATTTTTAACCATAGCTTCATTGGTTTGCGGAAGTGCGCCTGGCAAACCTAGCGAAACCACGCTGATATTGCTGTTTGGTTGATTGCCAAAACTAGCAGAATCTGCTGAAAATGCTTTAGAAACAGTAGATAATTGCACATGTACTTCTAATCCAATTACTGCTTCGTATTTTTCCGTTAACCTCTCTGATAAGTCCATAAACTTTCTATTAATTGAATATTAAAATTAACAAAACAACAACAAAATAAAATATTTATTATCAAATAATCAAAATAAAATGATTTTTTATAAAAATAAAACAACAAAATAGGGTTTTGTTTGATAAATAAATCATATAAAACAGCACATTAGTGCTTTATCAAATTTTCCTTATTTTTAAGAAAAACCAATGTCTATGCTTGAAGCAACCAATCTTACCGAAATCCTTTTTCTGGACATAGAAACCGTTCCGCAACAAAGTAGGTTTGAGGATCTTCCTGATAAACTGAAGTTGCTTTGGGAAAAAAAATCAAGCTATGCCCGTAAACACGAAGAAACGCCTGAAGAGTTTTACGAAAGAGCAGGAATATGGGCCGAATTCGGGAAAATCGTATGTATATCTGTGGGTAAGTTTAGAGATGATAATGAGCTTAGAATTAAATCATTTCATGGTCATGATGAAAGTGAAATTTTAAATAATTTCGCAGCTATGCTTCATAGTCTCCCGAAAGAGATAACGCTATGTGCTCATAACGGAAAAGAATTTGATTTTCCTTATCTCTGCAGAAGAATGCTTATTAATGGAATAAAAATCCCCTATCAATTAAATGTTACCAAAAAACGACCATGGGAGGTTAATTTGCTGGATACTTTAGAGCTTTGGAAATTTGGAGATTATAAAAACTACACCAGTCTGGAGCTATTGGCAGCTATTTTTGATATCCCCACTCCAAAAGAAGATATAGACGGAAGCCAGGTTGCCCATGTTTATTATGTTGAACAAAACCTGGAGAAAATAGCCACCTATTGCCAAAAGGATGTGATTACCATAGCTAAACTCCTGCAAAAATTCAAAGGGATGGAAACCATTAGTGACGAGTATATTGTTTTTGTGAGTTAACGAATACGCCTGTAAACCGTAAATTTTATTTCTGAGTTTAAAAGCTAAGCTTTACCTTTAAAGCAGATTATAGATATATGGCTTTAAATTACGTTTGGATTGCTTTTTTTGTTATTGCCTTTGTGGTTGCATTATGCAAGCTTATCTTTTTGGGAGATACACAAATATTCTCAGACGTAATGAACGGTATGTTCGACAGTGCCAAAACGGGAGCCGAAATATCTCTTGGACTTGTGGGGATAATGACCTTTTGGCTGGGAATTATGAAAATTGGAGAAAAAGCCGGAATGATTTCTCTTTTTGCAAAAGGGGTAAATCCTTTCTTCTCTAAGTTGTTTCCTGGTGTTCCTAAAAACCATCCTGCAAACGGTTCAATTATCATGAACTTTAGTGCTAATATGCTGGGTTTGGACAATGCTGCTACTCCTGTGGGGTTAAGGGCTATGCAGGAACTTCAGGAGCTTAACCCTTCTAAAGATACGGCTACTAATGCCCAGATTATGTTTCTGGTGCTAAATACTGCGGGCATAACTTTAATCCCTACTTCTGTTATTGCTTTAAGAATGGCTAATGGAGCCGCAAACCCGGCTGATATATTTATTCCTTCTTTAATAGGTACGTTTATTTCTTTTATTTCCGGAATGCTGGCCGTAGCAGCGTTTCAGCGTATAAATCTGTTTAAGCTTCCGGTGATGATTTTTCTGGGCAGTTTTGCAGTACTGATGGGGATACTTTATTACTCGCTTAACGGACTTCCTCCAGATCAAATGCAGAAAATAACGGGATTAATTGGAGGTTTACTTATTTTTTCCATCATCATTTTGTTTATAGTATATGGGAGCATCAAAAAAATAAATGTTTACGATGCTTTTATAGACGGTGCAAAGGAAGGTTTTAATACGGCTGTAATGATTATTCCTTTTCTGATTGCCATTTTAGTAGCAATATCTGCATTCAGGACTACGGGATGTATGGATTATATTATAGATGGAGTGGCACATGCAGTTGCATTTTGTGGTTTAGATACTTCATTTGTTCCTGCATTACCTGTTGGATTAATGAAAACTTTAAGTGGTGGTGGCGCAAGAGGACTTATGATTGATGTGATGACAACTTATGGTGCCGATTCGTTTCAGGGCAGATTAGCCAGCATTATACAAGGCTCTTCTGAAACTACTTTTTATGTACTTGCTGTTTACTTTGGCTCTATAGGTATTAAAAACACCAGACATGCCTTAGTTTGTGGGCTTATTGCAGATTTGGTTGGTTTAATTGCCGCAATTATATTAGCTTACCTCTTTTTTGGATAAATTATGAACTCAATCTTATAATTGAAATATATGAAGAAACGAATTGCATTAATTGCCCATGATGGCAAAAAAGCGGAGATGATAACCTTTGTGGAGGAACACAAACAAGTTCTTGCTGAAATGGACTTGATTGCTACCGGTACAACGGGAGGTTTGATAGAGAAAACCGGATTATCGGTAACTAAAAAATTAAGTGGACCTAAAGGTGGCGATGCTCAAATTGCAGCTATGGCAGCAGAAGGAGATCTGGCTGGAATATTGTTTTTCCGCGATCCGCTGGGTAAACACCCGCATGAACCAGATGTACAGATGTTATTGCGGGTGTGCGATGTACATAACGTTCCTTTAGCTACAAATCCGGCTACCGCTATTTACGTATTAGAAGGAATAGGCCAATAAGTAATATTATTATTTTACATTGACTGTATGTTTTAAAGGTACCTGAAAAGTGAAAAGCATGTTAAAAAAACATAACTTTACTTTTCAGGTATCTATATCGATTAAATCCGTTTGAAGATCCTTTATTGGGATAAAGTACGGAACAATAAAACATGCAGATGAAAAATATATTAATCTTATCGGCCGCCTTATGTATTTTGGGAACATTGTCATGTTCTCATCTCTCCTCTTCAAATTCTGAATTTATTGGCGAATATCAAGGTGTATTGCCATGTGCTGATTGCGAAGGAATAAAAACAACTCTGCTATTTAAAGAGGATTATTCTTTTGAAAAGAGCACCATATACCTGGGGAAAGAAGCTAATTTTAATACTGATAAGGGACAGTGGAGCTTACTAAACGATACCACAGTAGCTTTACAGGAGAAGTCTGGAGAATACTATTTCCACATCAAAAACAACCAGCAATTAACTTTAGTAGATAAAAATACACCTAAAGAAAAGACAGAACTCCATCAGACTCTATACAAAATAAACAGAGAGGAACCCACAGAAGGGAATTATAATTATGCCATAAAGAAAGGGATTGATTTTTACGCAACCGGAACAGAACCTTTTTGGTCTTTAAAACTTTACGTTAACAAGGGACTGGAGTTTAATCAGCCGGATTTTGAAAAACCTATCAGCATTAAAGACTTTAAAACAGAATTTAGAGATAACTACACATTGGTAAGCCCTGTTGCTAAATCTGAAATTAAAGAAATACGAATATACAATATGCCTTGTGTAGACGATATGTCAGGAATGGTTTCTACTAATTTTGTTGAAATAGTTTTTAAAGATAAGAACCTTAAAGGATGCGGTCAGGCTTTAAACCCAAAACTCAGCTTAACGGGCGAATGGAAGCTTTCCAACATAAAAGGCATAGACCTTGCAAAATATAAAACAGAAAAAAATATAACTATCAATTTTGATCTTAAGCAATGTACAGCGTCAGGCATGCTGGGTTGTAATACTTTTTCCTGCTCAATAGATTTTAAAGAAGATTACTCCTCGCCTCTCCAATTTGGTAGCATACGCAAAACAAAAATGTCTTGTCCGAATATAGAGGTAGAAAATAAATACACAGCGTACTTATCTGAAGCAGATTCTTACAAAATTGTAAATAACGAGTTACAGTTATTAAAAAACAACGATTTATTACTTTCTTTCAAAAGGTAATTTATTTATTGTAAATGTAGGTCACATGAAAAAACACTTTATACTCAGCATCATCTTGTTAAGCTCCACGCCCATTATCGCACAGCAAAAATTAAGTCCCGAAAAGCTTTGGCAATTGGGACGAGTAGCCGGAAATACAATCAATACTCAAAAAAAGGAAGTAATTTATACGGTTACCAAAGTCAATTTAGAAGAAAATAAAAGCACAAAAAACACTTATGCCTTATCGTTAGAAAATAGTAAACAGAAGCTTATAAATAAGCCTGAAGAGAGTATAAGTGATATTCAAATTTTAGAAAACAAGGTATATTATTTAAAAAACGATCAACTTTGGGCTTGCGACTTAAATTATAATAATCATAAACAAATAAGTCATATAGAGGGAGGAATTGCCAATGCTAAACTCTCTCCAAACGGAAAATACCTGCTTTTTACGCAGGACGTTCTGGTTGTAAAAACGGAAGCAAACGCCATTTACACCGATTTACCTAAAGCAAATGCCTATGTTTTTAACGATTTAAACTACCGTCATTGGGATACCTGGACAGAAGGAAAGTTTTCGCATGTTTTTGTTGCAGACATTCAGGCTGATAAAGTGGAAAACATTAGGGATATTATGGAAAATGAACCTTATGATTCTCCTCAAAAACCATTTGGTGGTGCCGAAGATGTTATTTGGGCAGCAGACAGTAAATCTATTTTATATGTGTGCAAGAAAAAGTTTGGTAAAGAATATGCAACAAGTACAAATACAGACATTTATCAATACAATATCCAGTCTAAAGCAACCAGGAACCTAACGCAAGGTATGATGGGCTATGATACCCAACCAGCCTTTAATGAAGATGGTTCTTTACTGGCATGGACCAGTATGTCTGAGGATGGGTACGAGTCTGACAAAAATGATATTGTAATATGGGACATAGCAGCAAACAAGAAATATAATCTTACTAAAAATTGGGACGAATCTGTTGTAAGTTTTAATTGGAGCAAGGACGCTAAAAAGATATTCTTTACTGCTTTTCTTAAAGGGACACAACAGGTTTATCAAATAGATCTTCAGAAAGAACTTTCACAAAATACGGCTAAACATATTAAACAATTAACCAGTGGTGCATGGGATATAAACGCTATACTGGGACAATACAAAAATCAACTGATAGTCAATAAAACCGACATAAACCACTCGGCAGAACTATTTTATCTAGATATATCTTCTGGAAAACTAGCACCCCTTACCCATGTAAATGATGAAGAGTATAAAAATATTGCATTAAGCAAGGTTGAAGAAAGATGGGTAAAAACAACTGACGGAAAAGACATGTTGACCTGGGTTATTTACCCTCCTGATTTTGATCCGGCTAAAAAATATCCTACCCTGCTTTACTGTCAGGGAGGTCCGCAATCTGCCGTTTCACAATTTTATTCGGTAAGATGGAATTTCCAGCTCATGGCTGCACAAGGATACATTGTTATAGCACCTAACAGAAGAGGTTTACCGGGATTTGGTGTAGAATGGAACAAGCAAATAAGCGGCGATTGGGGCGGTCAGGCTATGAAAGATTATTTATCTGCTATTGACGATGTTTCAAAAGAACCTTTTGTTGATAAAAATCGTTTGGGGTGTGTAGGCGCCAGTTATGGCGGATACTCGGTTTATATGCTTGCCGGCATTCACCAGAACAGATTTAAGACATTTATTGCTCATAACGGGTTATTTGATTTAAGAAGCTGGTACGGCACCACGGAAGAACTGTTTTTTGCCAACAAAGACGTGGGCGGCTCCTATTGGCAGGAAAATGCACCGGCTGCTTATAAAACCTTTAGTCCCAGCGAATATGTAAAAAATTGGAATACGCCTATTTTAATATTTCAGGGTGGTAAAGATTTTAGAGTACCTATAGAACAGGGTTTACAAGCCTATCAGGTAGCTCAATTGAAAGGAATCAAAAGTCGTTTAGTGTTTTTTCCGGAAGAAAACCATTGGGTGCTGAAACCTCAAAATGGCATTGTTTGGCAAAGAGAGTTTTTCAATTGGTTAAAAGAAACACTTTAGTACTCTAAATATATACGGGCATAAAAACTGGAATAAAGAATAGTTAATATTATTTGTCTTTCGGTTTTTATACCTGGTATTATAAAATTATTTCTGTTGCTCTCTTACAGCAATTTTCAATCTTTTTCTTCTTTGTTATTCTTCTACACTATAGCTAGAGGTTCTCTTTTGGCTGGCTTAGTGTATTTATTTTCATAATCAACCATAGCCTCATTTTTCTTTAATAAATCAGTTAGCTAAAAGGTGGAGATGCATTAAAGAAGTGTTGGAGAAGTATTAACATATCTTTCTACAAGTACTTCCATTTACTTTTAGTTAGTGTAAAGTATGGTGTCAAATCTTATATATCTATTTCAGTATACGTATAAAATAATTATCTTTGTCGTATAAAATAAAATACTGAGCTATGGATGCTAAGATTACCTTATCATTTGATGAGCAAGTGATTAAAGAAGCAAAAGAATTTGCCTCTAAGAATAACATAAGCCTATCCAGGCTTACGGAAATGATTTTTAGGCAAATGACTACCAAAAACTATCAGAACCTGGATGATTTACCTATCTCAGACTGGGTGAGTATGGTAGCTGAAGAAAAAGCTGAGTATACTCGCACACCTTCCAGAAAGCAAATGAAATCAGATTTCTTTGATTCAAAAAAATGAGAGTTTTTGTGGATGCCAATGTTCTGGTGGCTGTTTTAAATAAACAATACCCTTTATTTCCTTATGCTGCCAGAGTTTTAAGCTTATCAGACAAACCGAATATTCAGGTTTATACCTCTCCTATTTGCCTTGCTATTGCATTTTATTTTGCCGGTAAAAAGTGTGGAGCAAAGCAGGCAAAAAACAAAATTGCTATCTTGTCAGAAAAATTAAAAATTACTGATACCAATGAACACACGGTTAAATACACAAGCGAAAACCCATCTATTCATGATTTTGAAGATGGGCTAGAATACTACTCTGCAATACAATCTGGGTGTGATACCATTATTACAGAAGATTTAAACGATTTCTATTTTTCTGAAATTCCAGTATATAATTGTCATACTTTTGTTTCTAACCTAAAGTTTTAAATATTCCTCCTCGGGAACTACTTTAATAATCATTAAATAAGTAAAGTGTCTATTCTGTAAGATTGTACCATATTTCTTTCTGGTGACCATGAAAACACTGTAAAATGCCCGTCCTGAGAAGCAACCAAAGCTGTTGCGTCTCTTTGGTCATATATAAACTGTGCTGCCGATAAGTGCCTTGTACCGCCCAGTTCTCCCGGAAAAATCTCTTTAACCTCTGCCCCTATAATTGGCTCTATAAATGCCAGTTTATCTATCTGTTCGGCACCACTTTTTTTGATAATTTTTGTACCAAATGCCAGCAGTTCGTAAGTATCATTTAAAATAATGGCTCCATCTACCGCACTTAATCCGGCTATGTTATCAATTTCTTTTTTTACGGTACTTTCCCAAAAAGCTTCGCTAATGATATCGGAATGCTCATTTACTAATTTTGATAAATTGGTAAATACCGGATCTATCAGGTATTGTATGGGATGCACTATAGATTTATGCCAGGTATTACTTCCCGTAGGTACTATAAGTATAATGCCGCCTTTCTGATGCGCCCGCATAGATACAGCCAGCTGAATTAATACATTTACTGACTCTGTCTGTAAAGTATTGGTATTGAGCCCTAACAGATAATTCAGTAATTGAGGGCTATCGGGTAGAAATGCGCTATTTTCGTCAATTACCTTTATTTCGTCTCCTTTTAATATGGCTACATTGGTAAACTTACCAAAACCACAAAGCCTACGGTGTTTTACTACCAATAACGCGGGTTCTGATACATCCAGAACGAAACAATAATTAGGGATATTGAGTGTAGTTCCCCAAATATAAAGCCCTGTCTCATCAAACCAAACTCCCAGATGTATGCCTGAACCTTCTACACCAGGTGCAATTTTGGTTAGGTTTCGGGGAGTTAACCTTAATCTGCTCCCAAACAATAAGGGGTCTGTTGTTTGTTCAGGGGATAAAAAGGCTATAGATATTTTTGGTGAATTACCTTCTTCTTTTCTCAAACTTGCCCAAAAGGCGGCATCTATAAGTGCTTCTATAAATTCTGAGGAGGGCGAATTAACCTGATGCGCTTTCTTATCTTCGCCAGCAGCATCTATAATATACTGTTCGAAGTAATTATTTAGCAAAGGAGCTATAAATTTAGCGGCCTGATAAGTAGCGTGAGAAATCATAATCTAATTTTAAATGTAATGCAAAACGGAAGCATTTTATACCTGTTTAAAATTCCCCTTTTGGTTTCTGCTGTGTTTTTGAATGGACTTGTTTTTAGAACTATTATTTTCTAAACCTATACCATTCCATCGCAAATAGCTTATAAAAACCTTGCTAAAGTAAATTTAAACAGATTCTTAAATTTATGATTTTACTGATAAAATTTAGAGAAATATTTCTTAACGTATTGTAATAATTCTTCTGAGATGTGTCCATTGGTAGCTATCAAATCACAATCTTTGAGCATATCATTACCACCTTTAAAATCTACCACTTTTCCTCCTGCTTGTTGAACTATAAATAGTCCTGCAGCAATATCCCAGGGTTTCAGGTTATATTCAAAATAACCATCAAATCTTCCACAGGCGGTATAAGCTAAATCAACAGCGGCTGCACCAATACGTCTTAAACCATGGCAGTTTTGGATTAAATCGCCAAAGAGCTCCATATAGGCATCTTTTTTTTCAAAATCGTAATATGGAAAGCCCGTCGCCAGTAAAGTATCTGCTACTTTAGTATTTTCTGATACACGGATTTCTTTACCGTTAAGGTAAGCTGCGCTATCTTTCCATGCATAAAAACATTCGTCTTTACCTATCTCATACACTACTCCTATTACCAGCTCTGTTTTATATTGTAAGGCTATACTTACTGCAAATGCAGGGATACCATGAATAAAATTGGTTGTACCGTCTAAAGGATCTATTATCCAGTTAAACTCTTCTGATACGCTAACCTCTTTATTTTCTTCGGCAATAAAACCAGCTCCTGGCAGTAATTCGGTTAAAGATTTTATAATGGTGTCTTCTGCGGCTTTGTCTACATAAGATACCAAATCGTTTTTTCCTTTGTATTCAACCTTAGCTAATGAAAATGCTTCTCTTTCTTGTCTGATAAATGAACCTGCGGATTTTGCAATTTCCACTACCTGTGCACAGATTTTTTCGTAATTAATCATTTTTGTTGTTTCTGAAAGTAAAGAATTTATGGATATAATAGCTAGCAAAGCCCAAACTTAATGCTGATGCTACCCTTGCAAAGGTAGGTATCATATCAAAAAACTCGACAAAGAACCTTAATAATCCATAGTTAGCAAAAAAACCAATGAAAGCAACGGATATAAATCGCGAAAATTGTTGCCTGTTTTTTAGGGTTGATTCTGTAAAAACGGTAAACTTAGTGATGGTAAAATTCACCAATACACCAAAAGAGTAGGAAAGCAACAGACAAAATTCATGTGATTTTACTGTACGCCCTAGAACATCTACTGTTTTGGTGGTAATTATAAAATTGATGATAATATAATAAAGTATAAAATCTGCTATTGCTGCTATACCTGCTGATAAGAAAAACCTAACAATTTTATACTGTAAAAATTTTTGCCATACAGACAGCTGACTTTCTTCTGTAAATGTGTTCATCTAATAATATGTGTACTAAATATATTTAGTGCACCAATGTTTCTGCTATTTCTTCGGCATGCATTGTTCCGTCTGGTAATACCGACTCGAACTTTACAGCCTTTAATTCGTTAATTAATAAGGGATCGTACTTTACTTTAACTTTAACGTAGTTTCTGCTAAAACCATGCATATACCCTTCTTTTAAATCGCTTTCAAATAAAACGTCTCCTCCTTTTCCTAATTGTGTTTCGTAAAAAGCTCTGCGTTTTTTATCTGAAAGTATGTGTAACATTTTACTCCTATCTGCTCTTTGAGATCCCGGGACACTCCCCTCCATTTCTATGGCTGGTGTGTTTTCTCTTTCTGAGTAGGTGAATACGTGTAGGTAAGAAACGTCTAAATCGTTAATGAAATTATAGGTATCTATGAAATCTTCTCTGGTTTCGCCCGGAAAACCTACTATCACATCAACGCCTATGCAACAGTCGGGCATGATTCTTTTAATTTCTGCAACCCTGTCTACATATAATTCTCTTTTATATCTCCTTCTCATCAGTCCTAATATTTTATTAGAACCTGATTGTAAAGGGATATGAAAATGGGGTACAAACCTTTTTGAACGAGATACAAATTCTATAATTTCTGTACTTAACAAATTAGGTTCTATGGATGATATTCTGATCCGATCTATCCCCTCTACTTCATCTAAAGCTTTAACCAAATCAAAAAAACGATCTTCTCTTTTACCGTTTCTGATACCGAAATCACCAATATTTACACCGGTAAGTACAATTTCTCTAACTCCTGATGCGGCTATTTCTTCGGCTTGTTTTATAATATTACCAATAGTATCGCTTCTGCTTTCTCCTCTGGCTAACGGAATTGTACAAAATGTACAGGAATAATCGCAACCATCTTGTACTTTCAGAAATGTTCTGGTTCTGTCGCCAAAAGAATAAGAGGCTACAAACTCATTTGTTTCTTCTATGGGTTTATTAAAAATCTCTGCTTTTGGATTTTTTGTAAGGTCTTTGATATGCTCCAGCAATTGAAACTTTTCTGCCGCTCCTAAAACTACATCTACCCCCTCTATTTCAGAAATTTCTTTAGGTTTTAACTGCGCATAGCACCCTACTATGGCGATATAAGCATTTGGCGAGTATTTCAGGGCTTCTTTTACTACTTTTCTGCACTTCTTATCTGCGTTTTCTGTTACAGAACATGTATTAATTACATACACGTCTGCTTTATCAGTAAACTCCACGGTATCAAAACCCGCTTCTTTAAACTGTCTCCCTATTGTAGAAGTCTCCGAATAGTTTAACTTACAGCCTAAGGTATAAAAAGCAACACTTTTACTCATAATCCCGGCAAAGATAAATATTTTAGATGGAAAGCTATACCTAACTTCCTGTCAGAAAAGTTTAATAAATGAACAAATTTGATTTCAATCAATAATACACCTCATTACTTTCGAAATCTGTAAACCTGTCAATTTATTGGAGCGTAACCAATATAATGGGTGTATAATTCCTCGGTTTGTTTCAGAAAGATGAGATATATAACAATTTAAATCTTAGGCTATAGATTATTCTCCCCAACGGTACGAATCATTTTCAAGGCCTGCTAAATCTATAACCCTGTCTACCACAGTTAAAGCTAGTTCTTCTATACTCTTAGGTTTGCTGTAATAAGAAGGTGAAGCGGGGCAAACTATGGCTCCGGCTTCTGTAACTGTTTTTATATTATTAATATGGATAAGGTTATAAGGCATTTCCCTGGCGACCAGGATCAATTTGCGACGTTCTTTTAAAATAACATCCGCTGCTCTTGTGGTTAAGTCATTGGAAGTTCCGGCGGCTATGCGAGCTAAAGTCCCCATAGAGCATGGAATAACAATCATGGTATCGTATTTTGCTGATCCTGAAGCAAAAGGGGCATAGAAATCGGTTTTATCGTAAAATGTAACAGGTAAGTCTTCGTAAGATTGATCGCCCAGTTCCTCACGCCAAACATCTTTTGCGTTATCGGACATAATTACTGCTAAATCTTTTATCTGTTCATTCAATTGCAATAACCTATTTAATAATAACTTAGCATATATAGATCCACTCGCTCCTGTTATGGCAACTACGATTTTTTTCTTCATGTATATAAACGATTACAGGCAAATATATGAAATAAAAAAGGGTCGAATACAAGTATTCGACCCTACATCTACCTATGAAAAACATGCCCTTTGGGAGGGCATTACAAATATAGAAATTATTAATAATAAACTCTTATTTTTTTTAAATAATTTTAACAGGACTACAGCTAATCCTATTTTTCAGGTTTGATAAAATTAATTTAATTAATTACTGATACAAAAAATTAAAATTAAAATCGATGTTTAAACTTTTAATTCTGAATATCCTTGAAAAATAACCTAATTATTAAATTTCAAAAGAATGAGTTTCTTTCAAATCAAACAAAAATGTTACATATAAATGGTAACAAAATCCTGCCGTAATCGAATAAGGGATTTTCTTAACCCTATTTTAAGTAAACATAGGTTATTCCGTCTCCTCCTCTATCGGCATGTTCATCTTCTAAACGATCTACTTCTGAGTATTTTTTAAGGTAAGTTCTGATGAGTTTTCTTAAAATACCATCTCCTTTCCCATGTATAATTTTAAAAGATCCCATAGAAAACATCACAGCCCTGTCTAATAAACTTTCTATTTTTGCTAGTGCTTCTTCGCCACGCATACCCCGCACATCTATTTCACTTACAAAATCTACTGCCGATTGCGTATGTGAAGCTCCGGATGCTCTTTTTATTTCTTTAGGAACTTCTTTAGAAGTTACCACTTCTACTCTATTCTTTTTAACAACTGAACGTAATTCGCCAAATGCAATAATCAGATTATCTTTACTTATATCCAGTATCTGGGCTATATTTCCCGAGTCTTTTAAACGCACCCAACTGCCTTTTACAATCTCTTCTACATTAGATTTATCTGATTTTTTAGGAGGTTCGGGTTTTATATCATGTTTCTTAAGTTCGGTATTAAGATTAGCCCTTAGCGTTTGTGTCTTATCTTTATCAGCTTTGTTGGTTTTAATCTCGGCAATAGTATTCTCTACTAATTTATTAGCGCCTTTTATAATCTGTTGAGCTTCAAGTTTAGCTTCTTTTAATAATTGCTTTCTATTTTCTTCATAATAGTTTTTCAGCTTTTGGTTCTCAAGCAGTAGCTCATCAATTTTTCGGCGTTCGCGGTCTATATATCTTTTTTGATCGTATAGCTCCTTTTTATCGCGTTCAAGATCAACCAGTAAAGTATCTACTTTGCGCTGTTGCACATCAATCTTACTTTTTGCTAAATCTATCAGATGCTGCGACAAACCGATTTTTTGGGCTATTTCAAAAGCATAAGAGCTGCCTGGTTTGCCCATCTCAAGCATATATAATGGTTGTAAATTCACATTATCAAAAATCATAGATGCGTTCTCTAAACCTTCTGTATGGTTTGCAAAAACTTTAAGATTGGAATAATGCGTGGTAATTACCCCTAGCGCTTTTTTCTTATTGATAATTTCTAATACAGCCTCTGCTATTGGACCTCCAAACTGCGGATCTGTTCCTGTACCAAACTCGTCTATTAAAATAAGCGTTTTTCCGTTGGCATTTTCTGTAAAATATTTCATTTTAGACAAATGCGCACTGTAGGTACTTAAATCACTTTCAATAGATTGGTCGTCTCCAATGTCTGCAAATACCTGTTTAAGGATACAAAATTCAGATTCTTCACTGGCTGGAATTAACAAACCTGATTGTACCATAATTTGCAGCAAACCTACCGTTTTCATCGCTACGGATTTACCACCGGCATTTGGTCCGGATACCAATAATATACGCGTTTTAGGATCTAAATGCATATTTAAAGGAACCACCGTTTTGCCTGTTTGCTTTCCGGAGAGCATCAGCAAAGGATGTCTGGCATTTAGCAGTTTCAATCCGATATCATTAGTGATAACAGGCATTTCTGCATCTAGTTCTATAGCAAAAAGGGCTTTCGCCCTTACATAATCTAATTTGGTTAAAAAGTTATGGTACGAGTATAATATGGGTACAAAAGGCCTTAACTTATCGGTGAGTTCCGTTAATATCCTTATAATCTCTCTTCTTTTCTCAAACTCCAAATCCCGGACCAGGTTATTCAGGTTAAAAACCTCCTCGGGTTCTATATAAACCGTTTGCCCAGATGCAGACTCATCATGTACAAAACCCTTAAGTTTCCGTTTGTTCTCTGCTAAAATGGGAATACAAATACGACCATCCCTTACAGTTAAACTTCCGTCTGCTACCCAGTTATTGTTTTGCGCATTTTTATAGATCTGATCTATCTTTTTTCTGGCGTCCTGCTCTGCCTTACTAATTGCATCTATAATATCAGCTAAAAGTCGTGATGCGTTATTTTTTATCTTCCCTTTGGCATCAATAACTCTCTCTATTTCTCTTAAAATGCTTTTTTCTATCGGAAGATGCTCAAATAGCGCTTCCAGATTAGGGTATTGCCCTTCTCTTTCTTCAAAATAGCTGATTACAGCAAAAGCCGTTTGCAGTGAGTTATATATCTGGAAAAGTTCTTCTTCTGTAAGAAAGGTCCCTTCTATCTTTGCTTTATCAGATAGCTTTTTAATATCGTAAAAACTACTTATAGGTAAAGCTTCGTCTGACTGTAATATGGTTTTAAACTCGTGGGTTTGATTTAAAAACTTAATTATTTGCTCGGCATTGTTCATAAATCTGATCTTATCGACCATTTCTATGCCCATTTCGCTGATACAATATTTCTTTATATTGTTCTTTATCTCTTCAAATCCCAGCTTTTCTAAACTATTCTTCGGATAAATCATCTAAAATATTAATCTAACTTTTTCTTTTTCAGCAACTGCTTTCTCTCTTTTGGTTTTATGGCTAAAGGTTTATTTACTTTAGCTATCGAATCGGTTTTTACAGCCGTTTTTACAGAATCTACCACCACTGTTTTTTTCAATAGGTTGCTATCTATCTTAAATGGTATATCAAAAGAATAATAAGTACTATCCGGAAGTTTTTCCTGTAGTGGGAGATGAAACTTTTGATCTGTTTCTGCAAATTTTTGTTTCAGGTTTTCTAAACTGTCGATCACCTTGGTATAAATATCTACTATTTCCTTTGGTTTATTTTTAATATAGTATTGCAGCGAGTTTGCAAATTGGGCCGAGTCTATATCATATTTTTCCATCAGGTAACCGTACCTGGCCTTTGCCAGTCCAGACATACTGTCCGGCTGCAAATTATAATCCAAAGTAGCATCCAGTAAATGAATATCTATCAAAACATTTCTTATTTTATCTGAAGGTATTATCTTCTTAGATTTGTCTTTATTAAAGCATGCGGTTAAAAAAATAACCAGGCAAAATGGAGCCAAAAGCTTTTTCATTCGTACTTTTACAATTTAAAACGCTAAAATTAAGCATTAATGAGCATTACCGATAATATAAAAAGATTAAAAAAGGAAATTGAGACCATTAACGTTAAGCTAATTGCTGTTTCTAAAACCAAACCCGTAGAAGATGTGCAGGAAGCTTACGATGCCGGACAAAGAATTTTTGGCGAAAACCAGGTGCAGGAAATGGCGGAGAAAGCAGAGAAACTACCTGCTGATATTCAATGGCATCTAATTGGTCACCTGCAAACGAATAAAGTAAAATATATAGCTGCTTTTGTAAGTCTTATACATTCTGTAGACAGTATTAAACTGCTGAAAGAAATTAATAAACAGGCTCAAAAGAACGACAGAATAATAGATTGCCTTTTACAAATTTACATTGCCGATGAGGAAACAAAGTTTGGATTGGGCTTTGATGAGGCTATTGAGTTATTAAGATCTGATGATTTCCAGGAGCTTAAAAATGTAAGAATAGTGGGTGTAATGGGCATTGCTACCAATACCGAAAATGAAAAGCAGGTTAAAGAGGAGTTTTACGAATTAAAAACTTTTTTTGATGGCCTTAAACTAAGCTTTTTCAGAAAAGAAGATTCTTTTAAGGAAGTTTCTATGGGTATGTCTTCTGACTATAACACAGCTATAGAGCAAGGTTCTACTATGGTAAGAATTGGAAGTGATATTTTTGGAAAAAGAGTAATCAAGCATTTTAAGAATACAGAAGAACCTAATGATTAGATACGCCGTAAAAGAAGATTGTCCAAGATTACTTGAGCTGATACATGAACTGGCTGTTTATGAAAACGCACCTGAAGAAGTTACAGTTACGCTAGACGAGTTTGTTGATGCAGGTTTTGGTAACCACGCTGTATGGAAAGCTTTTGTATATGAACAAAATGGCACTATTTATGGGTTTGCATTATTTTATATCCGATATTCGACCTGGAAAGGCCGTAGATTATACCTCGAAGATTTTCTGGTAACAGAAGAACATAGAGGAAAAGGTATTGGTAAATTATTATTTGACAGAGTGATACGGGAAGCTAAAGAAGCTAATTACCAGGGTATGGTATGGCAAGTCTTGGATTGGAATGAACCCGCTATCAATTTTTATAAAAAATACCAGGCCGAAACAGAAGCGGGTTGGCTGAATGCATCTTTATCTAAAATACAACTACAAAAACTATGAAAACACTCACCACAATTTTAGGAGCAACTCTATTTCTGGCTTCATGTAACACTAATCCTAAAAATGCACAGGAAACAAATGGAACAGCAGATTCTGTAGAATATACAATCCGTTCGTTTTACAAAACATCTACTGAATGTCAGAAAGATACCTGTGGAGCTTATGTTAAAGCTACTTATCCAGAGTTTAAGTCTAAGGATCTTAACGATTATATAGATGGAATTTTAACTAATCAGTCTAAGAAAGAAATAAGTCTGGAAGTAGCTGCCGACTCTTTTTTAAATGATTACCTGAAATTTAAGAAAGAATACCCAGAGTCTAGTGCCGGTAACGAATGGATACAAAGTATAAAGGTAAGTAATCAGCAAAGTGATTTGCTTGGAATTGCACACGAAAACTATTTATTTACTGGGGGTGCTCATGGATTAGAAACCATTATTTATTATAATTATCTGGTAAAGGAAAAACAAACAGTAAAAATCAAAGATATTATTAAAGAAGGTGGTTACGCTAAACTTGAGACAGTTGCAGAAGAAATATTCAGAAAAAATGAAAAGTTAAGCCCTACCGAATCTTTAGCGGGTAATTATTTTTTTGAAGGTGATAAATTCAGTCTCAATGATAATTTTCTAATCACTACAGAAGGGTTACTGTTTACCTATAATCCATACGAAATAAAGGCTTATGCTTTTGGTTCTACTAATTTATTAATCCCCTACGATAGAATTAGTGATATCGTAAATCCCAACAGTATTTTGGCTAATAATATAAAATAATAAATGCAGGTATATAAATTTGGCGGAGCTTCTTTAAAAGATGCAGAAAACATTAGAAGAGCTGCCGATATTGTAAAAAACACAGAGGACAAAGAACTATTAATCATAATCTCGGCAATTGGGAAAACAACCAATGCTCTGGAGCAGGTAACTACAAAATATTTCCATAAAGACGAGAAAGCTCATGAGTTGTTGGAAGATATCAAGACAAAACATTTTGATATTATCCAACAACTTTTTGGCAATCAGTATCCAGAGGTTTACGATGACATTAATAATACTTTTGTTGAGATTGAATGGGTGCTGGAGGACGAACCGCAAGATACCTTTGATTTTATCTACGACCAAATTGTATCTGTAGGCGAACTGCTTTCTTCGAAAATAGTGAGTCATTACCTCAATTTCATCGGAATAACCAGTCGTTGGATAGATGCCCGCTCTTATATTCAAACCGATAATACCTATCGTGAAGGACGTGTTGACTGGGTAAAAACTACTGAACTGGTTCAGAAATCGTTACCAACCGTATTAACTAAAGAAATTGCAGTAACACAGGGATTTATTGGCAATACCTCAGAAAACTTTACGACCACATTAGGTCGCGAAGGCTCGGATTTTAGTGCCTCTATATTTGCTAACTGTTTAGATGCTAAAGGAGTGACTGTTTGGAAAGATGTGCCCGGAATATTAAATGCCGATCCTAAATTATTTGATGATACCATTAAATTTGAGCAGATTTCCTATACCAGTGCTATAGAAATGACCTATTATGGCGCCAGTATTATCCACCCTAAAACCATTAAACCGTTGCAGGTAAAGAAAATTCCGCTTTATGTAAAGCCTTTTTTAACACCTAACGAAAGTGGAACCGTTATCAAGGAAGAGGATATTCCGGAAACTATCCCTTCCATTATAGTCAAAAAACAGCAACAATTGCTTACTATTAGCAGTAAAGATTATTCTTTTATCTCGGAAAGACACCTGAAAGTGATTTTTGAAGCTTTTGCTGCCGTTAATATACATGCCAATATGATGCAGATATCTGCATTGGGTTTTACTGTTTGCTTTAATCAGGATGACCAGAAATCGGCAAGATTTAACGAAATGCTAAATAATCAGTTTAATCTGAGCTATAAGTCGGATTTGGAGCTGATTACGATTAAGAATGCTAATTCGGAAACTATTAAAAAACACATAGATTTTGGTAGGGTTGAATTAGAACAACGCAGTAAAAAAGACGTACAGTTTGTAGTTAGTTAAGTTTTTTGAAAGATGGATGTAGAGGCTATTTTAAAAGATGAGGTGCAACAATTTATTGTCGAGAGTATACATACAGACATTAATAAGCTCATTTTAAAGAAATCGCCTTTTACAACTGTCAGCAGTAAACAACTTGCCCAACAAATACAGTCCAGAAAAGCAATACAGAAGAAGCTTCCCTCCTGGTTTAATACCAGTGGAATCTTATATCCTCCTAAATTAAATTTAGAGCAATCTTCATCAGAAGCCACAGCCAAATACAAAAGCAAGCTGATTGATAAAGGTACACTTATAGATCTTAGCGGAGGTTTTGGAGTAGACGATTTTTATTTTGCCAAAACTGCTTCTAAAGTACATTATTGCGAAATTAACGCTGATCTGGCACCGCTTGTACGGCATAATCTTACGCTTCTTGGCGCCTCAAATATTATTTTCCATCAAGGTAACAGTACCAGCATATTAGAAAACATTGATGGGATTGATGTTATTTATGTAGACCCCTCAAGAAGATCAGATGTAGGAAACCGGGTGTTTCTTTTTGAGGATTGTGAACCTAATCTTGTTTCAAATCTTGATTATTACTTTAAAAAAGCAGATAAGATTATTGTAAAAGCAGCTCCTATGCTTGATATAGAATCTGCTGTAAAAGAGCTCGGAAACATTAGTGAAATACATATTGTAAGTTTATATAACGAGTGTAAGGAGATTTTATTTGTTCTGGAGAAAGAAGTCAGCAAAACAATTGAGTTAAAATGTGTACTGCTATCTGATGAGAGAGAAAATATTTTCAGTTTCGAATACGGTAAAGAAAAGGAACTGAATATAAGCTATACTGATATTGACAAGTATTTATACGAACCCGATGCAGCAATACTAAAAGCAGGACTATTTAAAAGCATGGTTCCCAGATTTGGTGTAAGTAAAATACATCAACATTCGCACCTCTACACCTCAGATATTTTATTAAGCGACTTCCCGGGGCGCTGCTTAAAAGTGCTTTCCGTTGATAAATTCAAGCATTTTAACAAGACCAATATTCATAAAAAAGCAAATATTGTTGTTCGCAATTTCCCACATAAACCAGATGAACTTAAAAAGAAGTTAAAGATTAACGATGGCGGCGACCTGTTTCTATATTTTACCACAGATAAATACAATGATTTGGTAGTAATAAGCTGCGAAAAAACGAGCTGATAAATCCTTCCCTCAGTCAATTGGAATAATAATTGTTATTTCTATACCAAGTTTAATTTCAATTGTAGAAGCCATGAAAACATATCCTGAAGATACCAGAATGGTATTAACCGATTTGGTGCAAATTAACAACGACCGCATTAAAGCTTATGAAAAAGCAATTCACGAATTACCCGATGCTGGTAATGGCGACCTAAAAGCCATTTTTGCAGACATGATAAAAGAAAGCCATCGTTTTAGAAACGAACTTTTAGAAGAACTGGAAGTGAGTCGCCAAAATACCGATATTGGAACTACCGCTGCCGGAACAATATATCGGGCGTGGATGGATATTAAAAATATGTTTGACGATGCCGACCGAAAGTCTATATTAGACAGCTGCGAACACAGCGAAGATGCGGTTCAAAAAGCATACAAACAAGCTTTAGACGAAGAACATATCCCGGCTTTTATCAAAGAAATAATTAAGAATCAACAGCATTCATTAAAACTATCTCATGATCAGATCCGGGTTTTAAGAAATCAGCAGAGAGGTTGATGTATAATCAGGCTAATTTAAAAGGAAAAGCTATCCAAAATTTACATCTACAACTATTGCACCATTAGATTACAGATGTTGATGCTCTGGGGAACACTTTTAATTCTGAATAGCTTTTTCTAAATATAGCAACTAAAAGCTAACCTTTTATATTTTTTATAAAACTATTGATATTAGCTAAATAATCACTTCCACTCTCTCCTAAACTCTTTACAAAAGCCGATCCCACAATAGCACCGTTAGCATATTTATTTGCTCTCATAAAAGAATTATTATCCGATATACCAAAACCAATAATCAATGGATTTTTTAAGTTCATTGCTTTTACACGTTCGTAATAAGCTGTAATGTCATCAGAAATATTTAATGCGCTTCCGGTTGTTGATGATGATGATAATAAATAAATAAAACCATTAGATAACTCGTCTATTTTACGGATACGTTCTTCAGACGTTTGTGGAGTCACTATAAATATATTTGAGATACCATTATCCAGGAAATCTTGTTTATATAAATCTTCGTATTCGTACATCGGTAAATCAGGTACAATTACACCGTCTACTCCTACTTCTTTAGCTTTCTGGCAAAATTCTTTAACACCATATTGAATCATAGGATTCACATAACCCATCAATAAAATAGGAATATTTACCTGCTTTCTTAAGTCTTTCAATTGCTCGAAAAGAACTTTTACTGACATACCGCTTTCCAGTGCTGTTTGCGAACTTCGCTGAATAACTGATCCGTCGGCCACTGGATCAGAATAAGGAAATCCTATTTCTAAAAAATCTGCTCCTGCTTCTTCCAGTTTCTGGGCTATCTTTAGCGTAGAATCTAATTCCGGATAACCTGCCGTATAATATATAGATAATATATTTTGTTTTTTTTCTTTAAATAACTTCTGTAACCTGTTCATTTTATGCTCATGGGTTAATTTTCATTGTTTGTTAATCGGTCAACCAAAAACTGCAATCGAAAATATTATAAATTAAAGTATTTCATAAAAGTAGCCAGATCCTTATCTCCTCTTCCCGACAAGCAAACTACCACATTTTCTCCACCATTGAATTTCATTTTCTCTAACTGAGCCAATGCATGTGCACTTTCTATAGCGGGAATAATACCTTCTAATTTTGACAATAACATACATGCCTGTAAAGCTTCGTCATCTGTTATACTTACGTATTCGGCTCTTTTTATCTTATGCAAATGTGCATGCTGGGGACCTATACCAGGATAATCCAATCCAGCCGATATAGAATAAGGTTCTACCACCTGACCATCTTCTGTTTGCATCAAAATAGTTTTTGATCCGTGTAAAACACCTTCTTTTCCTAATTTTGATGTTGCCGCTGAATGACCCGAATCTACTCCTAAACCCGCTGCTTCTGCTGCTATCAGTTTTACACTTTCGTCATCCAGAAAATGATAAAACATTCCCATTGCATTACTTCCTCCGCCTACACAAGCAATAGCATAATCGGGTAATTCAGATCCTGTATGCTCTTTCAGTTGTTTTTTAGTTTCTTCTGATATGATGGATTGAAATTGAGCTACCATTTCTGGATATGGATGCGGACCTACCACAGATCCTATAATGTAGTGAGTGTCTTCCGGATTGTTAATCCAATCTCTCATAGCTTCGTTGGTAGCATCTTTTAGCGTTTTACTTCCCGATGTTGCCGGTATTACGGTAGCTCCCATCATTTTCATACGCGCCACGTTAGGTGCTTGCCTTTCTATATCTATCTCGCCCATGTACACCACACACTCTAAGCCTTTTAAAGCACAAACCGTTGCCGTTGCCACACCATGCTGACCTGCTCCCGTTTCGGCAATAATGCGCTTTTTACCTAGCTTTTGCGCCAGTAATATCTGTCCAATAGTATTATTCACTTTGTGTGCACCGGTATGGTTTAAATCTTCTCTTTTTAAGAAGATATTGGCTCCATACCTTTCAGACAATCGTTTAGCATAATACAATGGAGATGGTCTGCCTACATAATCTTTTAAAAGTGATTTGAATTCTGTTTGAAAATCATCACTGGCAATGATTGACTCATAGTTCAATCTTAACTCTTCTACATTTGGATACAGCATTTCGGGGATATAAGCACCGCCAAAATCACCGTAATATCCGTTTTCTGATACTCTATATTTACTGTTCTTCATTTTCTGTTCTTATCAATTTAAATGCTTCCTGAAGGCTTTCTATATTTTTTATTCCCGGCTCTGTTTCAAATTTAGAGTTAAGATCTACAGCATAAAGCCGAGGATGCTTAATTTTTTTTACAGCCTGTAGGTTTTCGTTACTTAAACCTCCGCTCAAAAAAAACGGGATAGCTAGGCTATAATTATTCAAAATCTGCCAGTCAAAGGTTTTCCCTGATCCACCATACGCTGCTGTTTTAGTATCAAAAAGAAAATAGTCAACTCCGTTTATATATGGTTCTAAGTTGGCAAAATCAAACTGATCATCCACACCAAAAGCTTTTATAACACTAAAACCTTCTTTTTTTAATGCCTCGCACATCTGTGGTGTTTCGTTTCCATGTAACTGCACTGTACGTATACCGTACATTTTACTAAATTCCGAAACTTCATGCTGAAGAGCGTTTACAAAAACGGCTACTTTCTCAATTGATCTGTTTAAGCTGTGTAGATGCTTTTGTTCAAAATCAAGACCTACAAAGCGTTTAGATTTAGGATAAAAAATAAATCCCATCAGATCGGGTTGTAAAGTAGCAAGTTCTGCTATATTACCCTCATATTTCATTCCGCATACTTTAATTTTCATCTTATTGCAATGATAATAGCGTATTAAAGGCCTTTAGTGCTTTTCCGGTTGTTAATGATTCTTCTGCTTTATAATAACAGTCTGCAAAGCTCCATTTTGGTTCCAGCGTTTTTAATGCCATGGCAGCATTAGCCAATACAACATTATTCTGATCTGTTGTAGCGTTGTTTTCTAATACTGACTTGAATATTTTTGCAGATTCTTCTACTGTAGAACCTCCGGTTATATTTTTTGGATCTACTTTATCAAAACCTAAGGCTTCTATTTCATAAATACGCTCTCCTTCATTAGAAAACACTTTAAAGTCGCAGGTTAATGAAATTTCATCGTAACCTTCCAAAGCATGTAAAATCGCATAGTTTACCTCTGATTTTTGGTATAGATATGCATACAGACGAGCCAGCTCCAAACTAAAAACTCCTACTAATTGATTTTGTGGTTTGGCAGGATTAACCATTGGCCCCAGCATATTAAAAAAGGTTTTTATACCTAATCCTTTCCGTACTGGTGCAATGTTTTTCATAGCCGAATTAAATAATGGTGCATGTAAAAAACAAATACCTGCTTTGTCCAGCGTATTGCGTAAAGTATCGGAGTTATTGGTAAATGTATAACCTAAATACTCCATAACGTTGGATGAACCACAACCAGATGATACTCCATAATTACCATGCTTGGCTACTTTGTAACCTGCTCCTGCTACCACAAAAGAAGCTAAAGTGGAAATGTTGAAGGTATCTTTTCCATCGCCTCCTGTGCCGCAAAGGTCTATCAGGTTAAAATCTTTATTTAAATCAAGGTGCTGGCAAAGTTCAAGCATAGCTTCTCTAAAACCAGAAAGCTCTTCTACCGTAATACTACGCATACAATAGGCAGTCGTAAAAGCAGCCATTTGTGCTTCGTTATATTCTCCTGACGTCATTTTAATCAGGATTTCTTTAGACTGTTCTCTACTGAAAGTCTTATGTTCAAAAAGCGTATTTAAAATTTCTTTCATAAAAAACCGGTTAAAAAAAAAGGGCAACCATAATGGCAGCCCTTGTATTATTTCATCTATAGTATATACATAGCAGGTTGCCTACGATTAATCGCAGAACCACCAGCTTTTATTTACTATTATTGTATTCATTTTTTGTTGTGTCACAAATATGGTAATTAATTCAAAAGTTTAAAAATATTTTTAAAGAATTATTTTAAACCTCTGTTTTTCGCTTTTATAAGAGTTTATACTCTACCCAAATTTACCTACTACCACTTTAACCAATTTATCGTAATCCAGATACTTATTAGCCAGATGCATTAGATCTTCGGCTGTTATATTTTTTATTTTTTCGATGTAATTGTCAAAATAAGTATAATCTAAACCGTAGAAATAAATACTTTTGAACTTATCTGCATGTGAAAATATGTTTTCCAGACTTCCCAATACGCTTCCCAAAAAGAAATTCTTAACAACTTCCAGTTCAGAATCAGGCACAGGTTGTGTTCTCAGAATATTGATCTCTTTTTCTATTTCCTGAAAAGTCGCTTTACATACATCTACCCCTACTTCGGATCCTATGGTAAGATAACCTACATTTTCCAGACAAATATTACCAGAACCAATACCATAAGTATATCCTTTATCTTCTCTGATATTATTCATCAGACGGCTTCCAAAATAACCTCCCAACACTGTATTTAAGAGCAGTAAACCTACAAAATCGGGATGGGTTCTGTTTACTGTTTGTACACCAAGCCGAATAGCTGATTGCAAGGCATTTTCTTTTTCTGTAATATCAAAAACAGGTTCTATCTTGTTAATATGGAATTGATTAGGTGTAAAATGAGCTTCACTTTCCCAATTTCCAAACAATTGATTTAAAAGAGCCATTAATGCTGTTTCATCAAATTTCCCGGAAACCACCAATGTACAATTTTGAGGATGGTACTGTTTTTTAAAATGAACCATCAGATCTTCTCTTTTTACTGTATCGTAATCTTCTAAAGAGGCAGAATAACCGTATAATGTTTTTCCAAACATTAACTCATTAAACCTTTTACGGGCTAAATAATCTTTCTTTTCTAAAGAGACTTTTAGCCGTTGCTTTTGGTTATTTAAAAAATTGTTCAGCTCTTTTTGTGGAAATATAGAGTTGGTTAATACATCTTGAACAATAGGTAAAGTGTTTTCTAAATATTTGTTTAATGAATATAGCGTAACGGTAGATCTGTCCAATCCAAATTCTGTCTGAAAATAAGCACCGTAAAAATCTATTTGATTGGCTATATCTGCGCTATTTAGTTTAGCCGTTCCTTCGTTTAACATGGAATTGGTAATCTGGCTTAGCAAAGGTTTTTCTGCATCCCAATTTACATTGCCAAAAATAAACTCCACTCTTACCAGGTTCTGATCTCCACCGTTTAACACAAAAACAGGAATACCATTATCCAGCTCGTTTTTTTGTACTCTTAAGAAATTAATATGTTCTACCCCTTTAAATTCGGGAGCTTGCGTTCTGTTTAGCATTTATTTAGATAAATAGTATAATGTTGTTGATTTGCTTTTCTGAAAGATCGAATTTGAAACTTCCTTTATTTCCTCTTTGTTTACCTTCTGGTATTTTTCTATTTCAGTGTTAAAATCATTGGCATCGCCCAACAATTCATAAAAAGCTAAATTCATAGCTTTATCCAAAAGATTCATTTCTGCAAATTCAAAAACAGATTCAAATTTGTTCTTCACTTTTACCAACTCGTTATCAGAAACCATTTCCTGTTTTAGTTTTCCCAATTCGTTCCAGATTGCTGCATCTGCTTTTTCTACATCAACACCCTCATTTAAACGTCCCTCAACTACAAACATTCCTGTATCTATACTTCCATAATTGTAAGCATTTATATCTGTAAACAATTCCTGCTCTTTAACTAAAGACCGATACAATCTGGACGATTTTCCCTGGGAGAGTATGTCTGATATAAGGTCGTAAACCGGGAATTTCTCATCAGTTTTACCTACCATTTTAAATACTTTGTAGATAGCATTTAAAGGTACATCTGCATAAACTGTTTCCGAAACCTCTGCCAGTTGTTCTGGTTCTTGCGGAAGATTTCTCACATATTTCTCTCCGGCCGGAATTGGAGCAAACCATTTTTCTGAAAGTTCTTTCACTTTTTCCAAAGTAACATCTCCGCCAACCACCATAACAGCATTTTGAGGATTATAATGTTTCTGAAAAAAGGCTTTCACATCTTCCATTTTAGCATTTTCTATATGTGACAACTCTTTTCCTATGGTCGCCCATTTATAGGGATGTGCTTTATAAACCAAAGGTCTTAATTTCAACCATACATCGCCATACGGCTGATTAAGATACCTTTGTTTAAACTCTTCACACACTACATTCCGCTGTACTTCTAAACTTTTTTCTGAAAAAGCCAGACTTAACATTCTGTCAGATTCTAACCAAAAAGCTGTTTCCAGATTTGCTGAAGGCAGCGTGATATAATAATTGGTAATATCGTTACTGGTAAAAGCATTATTTTCGCCACCTACTCTTTGTAAAGGTTCATCATAGGATGGAACATTTACCGATCCTCCAAACATCAAATGCTCAAATAAATGGGCGAAACCGGTTTGGCTTTCCTGTTCATCCCTGGCCCCCACATCATATAATATATTTAAAACAGCCATTGGCGTGTTATGATCTTCATGTACCAGGACCGTTAGTCCATTATCTAATTTAAATTTCTCAAATTTTAGCATCAATATATTTTTATTTACAAAATAGATTTATATTTAACACAAGCATAAATCTAAAAACTTATTATGATAAAGTATTTCTACATTATACCATTTTTAGCTATTGGTCTTTCTGTTTCTGCGCAAAAAGAGATTACAACAAGTTCGGCAAGAAACAACGACAAAAGTATAGATTTTAACTACATAAATGAGGGTTATGGAAATTATTACGCCATGGTTAAACTTAATGATCTTAAAAATTGCTCATGTAATGATGAAATATTTGGGTACATAAATAATAAACAAGGCACCATAGCCAAGATAAAGCCTAGTGATAATTCAGTCTCTATAACTTTTAGTACTTATACAGTAAGGTACTTTTTAGGCTATCCTAACAACAGGATAGATACCAATTTTGTATACACCCTTCCTATTCCTCCAAATACAGAATATATAATAGGGAAACCAGGATTAATTAGTGCTACACTTACCGGAGAAAAGACTCCGGATGCCTACAAATCATTCAGTTTCAGGACCAAGGTACCAACAGATCTTCTCTCAATCAGGAAAGGAATCGTAGTGAAAATAGTTGATAAATATGATGTTACACCCGGTACAAAACACTCTTTTAAAAGCTCTACTAACAGTATGACCATTCAACATGAAGACGGATCATTAGCTGAATATATCGGTTTTGCTAAAGGTACTGTTAAAGTTACCCCCGGAGATGTTGTATATCCACAAACACCATTAGCTCAAGCTGTAAAATATAATGAGGATGATAAAACTTATCGTTTTTCAGTAAGAGTCTTTTACCTGAAAAAGGATGCTTTTAGTATAAAAAGACCCGAAAACTTTAAAGAGTCTTTGGATGCCCTGATTTATAATTACGTAAACACTAATTTTTATTATGGTGATGAAGAGCCAAAAATAGGCGACAAAAAGCCATCAAAGGCACCAGAGGTTCCTAAAGAAATACTACAAAAAGAGCTTTCTAAAAAAGAATTGAAAAAGTTAGCTCAAAAATAAGCTAATCTTAACAGGGATATTAAAAAGGATAATATTTAGGTGTAAAAACAACGATTATCCTTTTTTACCATATTCACATATATAAATACAGCTAAATACAGTATTTTTGTTGTATGAATATTCCTGATTTATTGGACAGAGCTCTTCGGTTTGATTTTCTGAGCATGGAAGAAGGTATACACCTTTACCACCACGCAACTACGCCTGAATTAATGTATGTTGCTAATGAACTCAGAAAAATTCAAGTACCACATGGTAAAGTTACCTGGCAAATAGACAGAAACGTAAATACCACCAACGTTTGTATTGCCAATTGCAAGTTCTGTAATTTTTTCAGAAGGCCTGGTCATGAAGACAGCTATATAACTGACATTGAAACTTATAAGAAAAAAATAGAGGAAACTTTTTTATACGGGGGCGACCAATTGTTATTACAAGGTGGGCACCATCCGGATTTAGGATTACAGTTTTATGTCGATCTGTTTAAACAATTAAAAGAACTCTACCCTACTTTAAGACTTCATGCCTTAGGTCCACCCGAAATTGCTCACGTTTGCAAACTGGAAGGCATGAGTCATTATGATGTACTGAAAGCCATGCAGGAAGCAGGACTTGACTCTTTACCCGGTGCTGGTGCAGAAATATTAAACGACCGTGTAAGAAGGCTTATTTCTAAAGGTAAATGTGGTGGACAAGAATGGTTGGATGTCATGCGGGCAGCTCATAAACTAAATATTGCTACCTCTGCAACAATGATGTTTGGTCATATAGAAACCATAGAAGAGCGTTTTGAGCATTTGGTTTGGATAAGAGAAGTACAGGCTGAAAAACCAGAAGGTAATTATGGTTTTACCGCTTTTATTCCCTGGCCGTTTCAGGACGATGGCACTTTATTAAAAAAAATCAGAGGAATTAGCAATAACGTTACGGGTGATGAATATATTAGAATGATTGCATTAAGCCGTATAATGTTACCTAATGTTAAGAATATACAAGCATCATGGCTAACTGTTGGTAAACATGTAGCACAACTTTGTTTACATGCGGGCGCTAATGATTTTGGTTCAATTATGATTGAAGAAAACGTAGTTAGCGCAGCAGGCGCTCCTCATAGATTTACGTCTAACGGCATACAAGAAGCCATACGTGAAGCAGGTTTTGAACCTCAATTGAGAAATCAATTGTACCAATGGCGTAATCTTGAAAATTTGGTACAACAGGAAATCAACTATTAATACAGTAAAATGGTTGAGAAATATATTGAAGCTTTGATTTTTGCTTCTGACACCAGTGTCAGAAAAGAAGAAATTGTTCTTTGCATACAGGCCGCTACTGGTGATGATCTTTCAGATAAAGAACTAAATCAATATCTGGAAAATATACATAATCGGTATGCCGATGATTTGCATGCTATTGAATTGGTGAATTCGGGAGGAGGTTATCAGTTTTTAACTAAAAAAAACATGCAGCCTGTAATACAACAATTGCAAATTCAACGTTCTAAAAAGAAGTTGAGTCAGGCCTCGTTGGAAACACTGGCAATTATTGCGTACAGGCAACCCATTACCAAGCTGGAGATAGAGCAGATACGGGGCGTTAACTGTGATTATACGATGCAAAGATTGCTGGAAAAGGATTTTATAACGATACAAGGAAAGGCAGAAGGTCCCGGAAGACCTATTTTATACGGGTTGAGTGAATATTTTCTAGATTATTTTGGGATAAATTCTATCTTGGATTTACCTCAGTTAAAGGACATTGAAAACACAGAGAATATTGAGATAGGAGAAAAAAGCGAATAATTGTAAAAACTTTTTTTTGGATATCGATTTTCCTCCTATTTTTGAGGTCTGGATAATGACAATTATCCCACCTTTAATATTAAATACAAGAGAATAGAAGAAAAAAATTACGTTAATGAAAACTCCCAAAAAACCAACAAAGAGCGACAAACTGAATGAAGATCTTTCAGATGAGTCTTTACCAAAGTCTAATGCGAAAAATAAGTTTGACGATGAGGATGATGACATAGACTTTCCTCTTGATGACTTAGGCGTGGGTGATGGATTCGGCGATTTCGACGATGACGATGATGATTTTTAATCATTTTATATTCTTGACAAAAGATATTAAAAAAGGCATCGTTTAAGCGATGCCTTTTTTACTTCTCAACCATTTTATCTGACTGCTTATAAAGTTGTTTTGCGGGTTTTTAATTATGAATAGAAGTTACACCACCCGAAACAATAAATTTCATAGCTTGTGCAGACGAAACATTTAATGGTTTTACTCTATCTGCTTTTACAATAACCAATTCTCCTGCAAAAGAATAAGACCACGGAAAATACACCGCTACTTCATCTTTCAGTCCTATTGCTCTTAAGTCTTTCTGGGTAAGAAATCCTATTTTTTTAATACCTGAAACCATTTCAACAATAACAGGTTCGTTCAGTTTCTTTTCGTCCCCAACAAAAGCCTCTGTTATGTCTTTTACCGATGAATATAAAAAACGGAGTATGGGAACTTTATTAATTTGCCTGTTTATCCATGCATAAATAGGCTCTGTAATTAAAAATGTAGCAATAATACCTGCTACAAAAACAACAATTATAATAGACAAAATCCCTAACCCTGGTATATATAGCGGTTTTCCGGTTTCCGGATCCAATAAAAAGCTCTCGCTAAAATTCAGAAAGGAATCTAAGGTTGAAAAACCCCATAACAAAAGGAATAAAGCCCCACCTATAGGAAGTATCAATAAAACTCCTTTAAGGCAATATGTTATAAATGCATTAAATATCTTTTTCATAGCCTGCTAAAAATTACTCGTAATAATAAACTCTTTTCACCCTTTGAGAAACGTTAGTTAATACCTCATAAGGAATTGTATTTAGCTTTTCAGCCATTTTATATAAACTTTTTTGCGAATCAAAGATAATCACCTCATCACCTACCTGTACATTTTTGTCTGTTACATCAAGCATACACATATCCATACAAATATTGCCAACTGTACTTACTTCCTGGTTATTAATAAGCATAGTTCCAATTCCGTTACCTAAAGCTCTTAAATAACCATCTGCGTAACCAATTTTTACAGTTGCGGTTTTTCCATCATGAAACATCACTCCTTTTCTGCCATAGCCTACAGTCTCACCTTTTTTTAGTTGTTTTATTTGGGAAACTGTAGTTTTTAAAGTAGCTACATGTTCCAGATTTTTATCATCATCAGTAAAATTATCTACACCATATAATCCAATCCCTAGCCTCACCATATCAAACTGGGCTTCTGGCCATCTGGTAATAGCCGAGGTATTACAAATATGCTTAATAAAGGTATATTTCAGATTATCCTCTAACTTCGTTGTAAAGGCTTTAAACAAGCTAATTTGTTGTTTGGTAAAGTCATCATGTTGTGCCGACTCGCTACCTACTAAATGCGAAAAAACAGATTGTATTTTTACATGGTGATTTAAAAGCAGGTAATCTACCAATTCATCAACATCATCAGGCATAAAACCCAGCCTGTGCATTCCTGTATCTACCTTTAAATGTATAGGGTAGTTCTTAATGTTTTTATCTTTTAAATATTCAGTAAAAGCGGTAAGTACTTCATAGCTGAATATTTCCGGTTCAAGATGATGCATTACAATGGCTTCTATAGAAGAACTTTCAGGGCTCATAACCATAATAGGTAAAGTAATTCCATTTTGTCTGAGCGTAACCCCTTCATCAGCATAAGCCACAGCCAAATAATCGACATGGTTAAACTGTAAAAGATTAGCGATCTCAAAACTACCACTTCCATAACCAAAAGCCTTTACCATGGTCATTAGCTTCACTCCTGGTGCAAGCTTAGACCGGTAATAGTTAAGATTATGTTCCATAGCGTTTAGGTTTATTTCTAAAACCGTTTCATGTACTTGCTGACTTAATGCTTTACTTATTCTTTCGAAACCGAAATCACGAGCCCCTTTTATCAATATGGTTTCGTTCCTGAAATCAGCTGTTTTAAAATTCTGAATAAATGTGTCTGTATGGTTATAAAATCTCGCAGAGGGGCTAAAAAGAGCCTTATATTGACTAATTTCATTACCTATACCTATTAAACGATCTATTTCTTTGGATTCTAACAAATCAGCCACTTTTTTATACAATTCTTCGGCACTTAATCCTGACTGCTGAATATCTGAAAGAATGAGTGTTTTTTTCTCGTGTTGTTTCTGATGCGCCAGAAAATCAAGTGCAATTTCCAGTGACGAAAGATCCGAATTATAAGAATCGTCAATTACCGAACAATTATTTACTCCACTTTTCATCTCCAGACGCATGGTTACGGGTTGTAACCTTAACATTCTGTTCTGAATACTTTCATTATCTACTCCTAATTCCAATAAAATCAACCAACACGTTATGGCGTTTTCTACAGCTGCCTTATCATTAAAAGGTATGGATATATTAATTTCATTAGTCCGAAAAACTGCTGAGATACGGGTGTTATTTTCTATTTCTCTGATATCGTTTACAAATAAATCCGCTTTTGGATCTGATTTACTCCACGTAATAACCTTTGTGTGCTGGAAAGCATATTGTTCAAATCTCTTATTGCAAATCAAGATCTCAGATTCTTTAAAGAGCTTAAATTTCTCCTTAATCTTTTGTGTTGTATCAGCAAAACCTTCGTCATGCGAACTTCCTATATTGGTAAATATGCCAATAGTGGGTAAGATAACCTTTTGCAGGTTTTCCATTTCGTTAGGTTCCGAAATACCCGCTTCAAACAGGGCCATATTATAGCTGTTTGACATTTTCCAGACTGACAGAGGCACTCCTATCTGAGAATTATAACTTTTGGGGCTTCTTACTATGGCATAATCTTTTGCTAAAAGCTGATAAAGCCATTCTTTAACAATAGTTTTTCCATTACTTCCGGTAATACCAATAACAGGAAAATCAAACTGCTTTCTATGCTGTATGGATAACAGCTGTAATGCCTTTACAGGATTTTCCGAATATATAAAATTAGCATCCGGAAATGCAGCTATATCGAACTGACGGTCATAATATACAAAAGCCCTTACGCCCTGCTGATACAGATTTTGAATATACTGATGTGAATTTTTACGTCCTTTTAAAGCAAAAAACAACGAATGGGATGCATTTATTACTTTTCTGCTATCTGTTAAAAGGTTAACAATAATCTGATCTGGTTGTGAAAGAAAGTTCTGATTGCCTACTAGATTTGCAATCTGGGAAATAGTGTAGTTGTGCTCCGCCATGGTATATGCAAATTTGGATATTATTCATGAAATACACTAATTTTAGAAACGATGATAGAAGAAAAAAATAAAAAAATATATAGTTACGATGCCGCTAAACTTGCCATGGAAAGTTACTGTGCTTATCAGGAAAGAAGTCAGCAGGAAGTAAGGGACCGATTATTTAAACTTGGTATTAAAGGTTTAGAGATTGATACCATTATTTCGTATCTGATAGAAAACAACTTTTTAAACGAGGCTCGTTTTGCTTCAGCTTATGTATCGGGTAAGTTTCGTATTAAACGCTGGGGAAAAATTAAGATTAAACAAGGCTTAAAACTAAAAGGGGTACCTCCTGCTATCATCAAAAAAGCATTAAACCAAATTAACGAAGAGGAATATTTGGAGACGTTGACTGATATTTTGAAAAAAAAGATGCAAACTTTGGGTTTTAAAAAAGATCTGAAGACTAAAAATAAGCTCATCAACCATGCATTATCAAAAGGCTACGAAAGTAATATCATTTTTTTTATCCTGAATAATAACGAGTTAACAAATTAATTAAAAAAAAATGTAGTATACCCTTGCAGAATGCTTTTTTCTATCTATATTTGCACTCCCTCAAACGAGGAAACGTTCTTTAAAAAACAAGCGAAAGTAGCTCAGTTGGTAGAGCACAACCTTGCCAAGGTTGGGGTCGCGAGTTCGAATCTCGTCTTTCGCTCTGAAAAAGGTAGCAATATCTTTTTTGGTTAAAGCCAGGCTGAAGTGGTGGAACTGGTAGACACGCAGGACTTAAAATCCTGTTCGCCTTAAAGCGAGTGCGGGTTCGATTCCCGCCTTCAGTACTAAATCCCTTGTCCAAAAGACAAGGGATTTTTTAAATTAAGCGAAAGTAGCTCAGTTGGTAGAGCACAACCTTGCCAAGGTTGGGGTCGCGAGTTCGAATCTCGTCTTTCGCTCCACTAATCTCAAAACAAATCCCTTTATTATTTTCCAAAGTTTTAAAATCAAACAAATAAGTTTCTCTGTATATTGTTCCTGAATGCTTATTAATTTACAGCACAAAGCAATCTCCTAAAACAAGATTTAACCAAAAATATTATTGAGTTTTATATAAAAAAACGGAGATAGTTGTAAGTTTCTATTTTCAATCCTCATCAAACTAAGTATCACAAGGAAAAGAAAACCTGCTATCAGCTATCTCCGTTTCTAAAAATTAAATTCTTTTTATACTACATTCTTTCAGGCACCTCTATTCCTAATAGCCCCATTGTTTTTTTAATAGTATTGGCTATATGGTAAGATAAATTTAACCTGAAATTTTTCAAGGTTTCATCTTCAACTTTGAGAATGCTCTCTGCCTGATAAAACTTATTGTATGATTTTGCTAAGTCGTAAGCATAATTGGCTATAGCGCCCGGATTATAATCTCTGGCAGCGTTATTCAATGTAGCCGGGTACCTGCTTAGTAATTGAATCAACTCCAGTTCTGTTTCTTTCAGTGTTTCTGGCCTGGCCTGTAATCCTTCTGTAAAAGATGCTTTAGACAACACAGATCTTATCCTGGCATGAGTATACTGGATAAATGGCCCTGTATTCCCTTGAAAATCGATAGATTCATTAGGGTCAAACAATAACCTTTTCTTGGGTTCTACTTTAAGTAAAAAGTATTTTAATGCACCCATTCCTATCATATGATAAAGTCTGGTTTTTTCTTCTTCATCAAAATGATCTACTTTACCCAAGGCTTCGGTTTTTTCCTTAGCGGTTTGCTTCATCTCGTCAATTAAATCATCAGCATCTACCACAGTACCTTCTCTGGATTTCATTTTTCCGCTTGGTAAGTCTACCATACCATAAGATAGATGATAAAGACCATTTGCCCATGATTTTCCCAGTTTTTTCAATATCAGGAACAGTACTTTAAAATGATAGTCCTGTTCGTTTCCAACAATGTATATAGATCTATCTACACCAAACTCATCATACTTTAACTGAGCGGTTCCTAAATCCTGTGTAATGTACACAGATGTGCCATCTCCTCTCCTTACCAATTTTTCGTCCAAACCCTCATCCGTAAGATCTATCCAAACAGAATTATCTTCTTTTTTAAAGAAAACACCTTTTTCCAATCCTTCTTCAACAATATCTTTTCCTAAAAGGTAAGTATCAGATTCGTAATAATATTTATCAAAATCTACACCTAGTTTTTTATAAGTTTCTTCAAAACCGGCATAAACCCATGAATTCATTCTTTTCCATAAGTTAATTACCTGCTCATCACCCTGCTCCCATTTTAAGAGCATGGCCTGTGCTTCTTTAATTAAAGGTGCTTCTTTTTTAGCTTCTTCTTCTGTTTTTCCTGCCGCTTTTAGGGCATCTATCTCTTTTTTATATTCTTTATCAAAAATAACATAGTATTTCCCAACCAGATGGTCCCCTTTTAAGCCTGAAGCTTCCGGTGTTTCTCCGTTCCCATATTTTTCCCATGCCAGCATAGATTTGCAGATATGAATACCCCTATCGTTCACTAAGTTAGCCTTGATAACGTTGTAACCATTTGCTTTTAATAATGCTGCTACAGAATAACCTAAAAGGTTGTTTCTGATATGGCCTAAATGCAATGGTTTATTGGTGTTAGGCGAAGAATACTCCACCATCACCTTTTCGCTTTTAGCTTCTGGCTGCGCAAAGGCAGAATCAGAAATTTCTTTTTCAAAAACGTCTAGCCAAAAGTTATCAGCATAAACAATATTCAAAAAGCCTTTTATGACGTTAAAATCAGCAACTTCCTGGTAGTTCTCTTTCAAGAATTCTCCTATTGCCTGTGCTGTTTGTTCCGGAGATTTTCTGGTTTGTTTTACAAAAGGAAAAACTACCAGCGTCTGGTGTCCTTCAAATTCTTTTTTAGTTTGCTCTAAATTAATCTGGTCTGGCTGAATATCTATATCAAATAAAGACTTAAAAGCCTCGCTAATTGCTTTGTTCAAAAAACTCATGGTGCAAAAATATACAATATTGCCTTATACTGTCTAAAAATAAAAAACATCAATTACAAAGTATACGGAGAACCGCAGATATAAATTTTAATTCTCAAAAAAAACAACATTTTTTAGGGTTTATAAATAGTCTTTCGATTATCACCAAAAACCCTTTATAATACTGGTTAACAAGAAGATAAATAGATTTTATTAAAACCTATTTATCACATTTAGGTTATTTTATTCAATAGTGCTTTATATAAGTGGTAATTTTTAACAATAACATGAGTTTTTTCCAATTAAAAATTACATTTTTGCGGAAATTTTAAAAGAATAAAATGCAGAGTTATCAAGAATTTCAGGATCTTAGCGTTGGTTTTCCTCAAGAGGGATTTGACATTATAGACGATGAACTTTATTTTCATGACCTGAATTTGATGGAAATGATAGAAACCTATGGTACTCCCCTTCGTTTCACTTATCTTCCTTTAATCAGTAAAAAAATACAACAGGCAAAGATCTTGTTTCAAACGGCAATCTTAAAAAATGATTACCGTGGAAGTTACAAGTACTGCTATTGTACTAAAAGCTCTCATTTCAAGCATATTGTAGAAGAAGCATTAAAGAACGAGATACACCTGGAAACCTCTTCTGCTTTTGATATGCCTATGATTGATGCTTTGGAGAAAAAAGGAAAAGTAACCAAAGACATTACGGTCATCTGTAACGGATTTAAAACATTTCAATATAAACAGTATATCATAGATATGCTTCATGATGGTTTTAAAAATATTATTCCTGTTTTAGACAATAAAGAGGAATTTAATTTTTACGATGATGAAGTTGAACTGGAAACACCTTGCAATCTGGGGATTAGAATAGCAGCTGAAGAACAACCAGATTCTCAATTCTATACGTCACGTTTAGGTATCAGACATGAGGATGTAATTGAATTTTACAATTCAAAAATCAGCAAAAATCCTTATTTCAGAGTAAAACTACTCCATTTCTTTATAAACTCTGGTATTTCTGATACACCTTACTATTGGAACGAATTAGAGAAATACGTTACGCTTTATTGTAAATTCAAGAAGGTAAATCCACACTTGGATACACTTGATATTGGTGGTGGTATGCCTTTTAAAGATTCTTTAGTTTTTGATTTCGATTATGAATACATGATTAACGAAATTGTAAAACGTATTAAAGAGATTTGTGCGGAACATGAAGTTATTGAACCGGATATTATTACAGAATTTGGAAAATATACTGTAGCCGAGGCTTCTGGTATTTTATATAAGGTTTTAGGAAGAAAACAACAAAATGACCGCGAAAAATGGTTAATGCTTGATGGTTCTTTTATTACCAACCTGCCAGATGTTTGGGCACTAAACCAAAAATATATCTTATTGCCTATAAATAACTGGGATTCTGAATACGAACGTGTAAACCTTGGTGGTATTACCTGCGATGGTCAGGATTATTACAATCAGGAAGCCCACATGAATAACGTTTTTATGCCCAAAACAAGAAAGGTTCAGTATCTTGGATTTTTCCATACAGGTGCTTACCAGGAAGTATTAAGCGGTTACGGAGGTATTCACCATTGTTTATTGCCTTCTCCTAAACATGTACTCATTAGAAGAAACAGAGACGAAACTTTTAATTACGAAGTTTTTGGTGAGGAACAAAACAGTAAACAAGTACTTAAAATATTAGGTTATATGTAATTAACCTGTAGGGGATTGTATCAAAAGCACCTTGTCATCCCGAGCGCAGTCGAGGGGTCTCTTTCAGAAGTATTTAGGAAAGAGATTTCTCTTCGCTGTACTCATCGAAATGACAACATTTTTACTTTTGATACACCCCCTTTTTTATTTATTTTATTCCTTCGTTCCAGTAATAGCTATCCGGGTAAATCCGCTGTCCAAAAATTGCTGTTCCTACCCTTACAATAGTAGCACCCTCTTCAATAGCCGTTTCCAGATCACCACTCATTCCCATAGATAACTCCTTCATTTCCACACCGGGTATATTCTCTTGCAAAACCTGTTGTTGTATGTTTTTTAGCAATTTAAAACATTGTCGTACCTTTTCCGTCTCCGCACTAAACAAACCTATGGTCATTAATCCCTTTATCTGTAAATTTTCTAAAGCAGCTACTTTTCTTACCAGATCAAGAGCATCATCCGGGTGTGCACCAAATTTACTTTCTTCGTTAGAGGTATTTACCTGAATAAATACATCCATTTTTCTATCCATTGCAGCCAATCTCTGGTTTAGCTTCTCGGCTAAATCAAATCTGTCTAATGATTGTATACACGACACCCCACATTTAAGCAAATCTTTAATCTTATTGCTTTGCAAATGCCCAATAAAATGAGCCTCGTGGTCAATATTTTTTAAAACCTCGTACTTAGACTTAACTTCCTGTACCTTATTTTCTGCAATCAGTCTATAACCCTGCTGTAAAGCCATAGCTATCCGCTCGGCTTCAACAGTTTTGGTTGCCAATAACAAACGTACCTCACTACTATCCCTGTTATTTTTTTCGCAAGCCTTATCAATCCTGCGCTGTACCAATTTTAAATTTTCTATAATCTGTTCATCCATAGCCTGTAATATCAATTTTCTACAAAAAAGAGTTCTTGTTGCTAAAATATAGTATTTTTGGATGATTAAATTGGTATAGTTTACACAAAATTAGGTAGTCCAGATGTTACGTCCCTGGGATTTAAAAATAGAAATAGATAAACAATCTGATCAGGCAGTTTATTTGCAAATTGCCGATGCTATAATTAGCGACATTCATTCCGGACGATTAAAAGCAGGCGATGCCCTACCCGGTAGTAGAAACCTTGCCCAGCTGCTACAGGTAAACCGCAATACAGTAGTACAGGCTTTGGATGTGTTGATTAATGAGGGCTGGTTAATCTCTAAAAGCCGAAAGGGTATTTTTGTGTCGGATACACTACCCGGCTTTTCCGCAGCCAAACAAAACAAACCTTCTCTGGTAAAAGAAAACAAAAAAACTCAACCCGCTCCTGCTTTCCATATTTTTTTTGATGATGGCCGACCTGACAGTAAAATAGCACCTATGGCTGAGCTTTCCAGAGCTTACCGACAAATATTCAACAGAAAGGCAAAGTGGCGCATGATGGAATATGGCAGTGCTTTTGGCGATCTGGAATTTAGAATTGCTATTGCGCAAATGCTTAACCATCAACGTGGCATGCGAGTTAACGAAAATTCTATTTGTATTACCCGTGGAAGCCAGATGGCTATGTACCTGATTGCCCAATGTTTTTTTGAAAAAGATGATTGTGTTATTGTAGAAAACCCGGGATATAAATCGGCATGGAGAGCTTTCGAAATGGTAGGAGCTAAAGTATTACCTGTAAAACTGGATAAAGATGGGCTCATTGTTGATGATGTTATAGCCTTATTAGCATCTAATCCGCGTATTAAAGCCATTTACATTACACCGCATAGACAATACCCAACTACAGTTACTTTAAGTTTGCAAAGAAGACTTAGGCTGATTGAGCTTTCTAACCAATATGGCTTTACTATTATTGAAGACGATTACGATAACGAGTTCCACTTTGGTTACAGACCCTTATTGCCCATGTCAAGCTTTTTAGAGCTTAAAAATTATATTTATGTAGGCACTATGAGTAAGGTCGTTGCCCCGGCTTTACGCATTGGTTATTTAGCCACCAGTAGCGATGTATTACTAAAAAAAATAGGCGATCTGCGTAAAATAATAGATGTACAGGGAGATACTATCATGGAAAAAGCCGTACTGGAACTGATTATTGACGGAACCATGAAAAGGCATATCAGAAAGGCTACCCATCATTACAAATTAAAAAGAGATCTGATGGCCGACTTGCTGGCCAAATATTTACACCATGTTGTAAATTATGATTTACCGGAAGGTGGTCTCGCTTTCTGGATTGAGCCTAAAAAAACAGTTAACTGGAATAAAATAATCACTAAACTTCATGAAAAAGGAATAGATATTGTTCCTCCAACTCATTATACAGACGATGAATCTGCCAATAGTATTCGATTAGGTTATGGTTCACTTTCTGAAGATGAAATGGAAGAAGGATTAAAAATATTAGGTAATCTTCTTAGTAATTAAACAATAAAACACCTTGTATCAGCATATTAAGATATTTATTATTAAATAACGTCAGTTAGGGCTAAGACGAGAGTATCCAAAAAGTACCGGAATGACTATGAGATAATACCAGATATAGACCGGGTATAAACCAGATACAGTGGAGAATAGGTGGACTAAAGGTGGACTATATGTGGAGAATAGGTGGAGTTATAAATCAGGGTGTCTTATCCTATTATAGCTATACAGGTTAAAGAACTAATTTTGAAACCGCTATATATCAAGTGTACTCATTTTGAATGAATTGTACAAATTTATTTTAGACTGGTTTATATTGTACATCAAATCGTTGAGGTATTAATACCAAAAGCAATATCCCAAATTGATTAGATAAAGCAGTCTTTTTAATAGAGATCTAGCTAAACAATAGCTTCACTTAACAAACTATCATGTACCAGTAGTCTAATAAAAATCAAGGGGCTGTCTCATAAACAGGAATGTCATCTTGATTTCTATGATAAAACCAAACCATTTTTATACATGGTTTGGTTTTTTATTAGGGCAAATATTCGGTGAATGATTTTGTTTCTAACTGCATTTAAGACGCTCA